>JAVBXL010000167.1 GCA_030824575.1 bacterium
TTCAATCCATTGGCGTCTGGTGAAAGGCGTTTAAAGTCAGCACATCCTAAGATGCTACGATGCTGACTAATAACGAGGGCTCCCCGGCGCAGGCCGGGGAACCCTCCCTATAATTGCTTAGCGCCCCTTCCAGACGCCGGCGCGCTTTTCGACGAAGGCGGTCATGCCTTCCTTCTTGTCCTCGGTAGCCGTGAGGATCTGGAACAGGCGCCGCTCGGTCAGCAGCCCCTGCGCCAGGCCGGTTTCGAAGGCGATATTGACCATTTCCTTGTTCACCATTGCGGCCATCGGCGGCAGCGCGGCGATCGTCGCGGCGGTCCTGAGCGCTTCGTCCAGCAATTCGGCGGCTGGTACGATGCGGCTCACCAGCCCGGCACGCTCGGCTTCGGCCGCGTCCATCATCCGGCCGGTCAGGCACATTTCCATCGCCTTGGCCTTGCCCACCGCGCGGGTCAGGCGCTGCGACCCGCCCATGCCCGGCGCCACGCCCAGCTTGATTTCGGGCTGGCCGAATTTCGCCGTATCGCCCGCGATGATGAAGTCCGCCATCATCGCCAGCTCGCACCCGCCGCCCAGCGCAAAGCCCTGCACCGCCGCGATCCAGGGCTTGCGGGTCGCCACAACGCCGGTCTGCCAGCCGGAGAAGAAATCCTCCAGGAAGAAGTCGGCGGCCTGCTTCTCCACCATTTCCTTGATGTCCGCGCCGGCGGCGAAAGCCTTCTCACCGCTACCGGTCAAGACCGCACAATGCTGGGTCGGATCGGCATCATAGGCGGAGAAAGCCGCGCTCAGATCCTTGAGCACCTGGCTGTTCAGCGCGTTCAGCGCCTGCGGCCGGTTGAGTGTGATCAGCGTCACGGCATCGCGCTGTTCGACCAGAATCGTTTCGTAGCTCATGCCTTCTCCTCTGATTTGTCGAAATCGCGCCGGTCTTTACCGGCCCAGAAACATGAAATCGCGGTCATAGCTTTTAAGGTGCGCGCCGCCATCGACATAGAGGGTCTGGCCGGTCACCGCCGTCGCTTCCACCAGATAGAGGACCGCCTGCGCGATCTGCTCCGCCTGCGGCAGACGGCCAAGCGGCATCAGGTCCGCCAGCCGCTCCATCTGCGCTTCGTCATAATCGGGCGTCGCGATGGTCAGGCCGGGCGCCACGCCATTCACGCGGACCCTGGGCGCCAGACTGTTCGCGCTGGTACGCGTAAGGCCCGCCAGCGCCAGCTTGGACAAGGTATAGGCCATCTGATCGGCATGAGGATGATCGATGCGCTGGTCGAGTATGTTGACGATGCAGCGATCCCCCACCCCCGCCGGCACGGTCGCAAACGCCTTGGTCAGCAAGGTCGGCGCGGCGCAATTGACCGCATAATGGCGCATCAGATCGTCGGCGGTGACGGTTTCCAGCCGGTCCTGACCGAAAATGGCGGCGCTGTTGATCAATATGTCGGGGGGGCGACCGAAACGCTCCGCCACCTGCGCCACCAGTTCCTCTGCCCCTTCGGGATCGGCGAAATCGACGACGAAGCCTTCCCACTCCGTCCCTTCCTCCTCGAAGGTCAGCGCCAGATGGGAATCGAGCCGCGTGTCATGGCTGCCATGGATGGCGAGCGAATGGCCCGCTTTGGCCAGTGCGGCGGCAATGATGCCGCCCAGCCGCCGGTGCCCGCCGGTGACGAGCGCCAGCCGCTTGGGCGCCAGCGGGGCGCCGACGGGCGCTGCATCGCTGCGCGCCTTGCCCAGCGGGCGATAGGCGGGTTCTTCCGTCTCACTCATGAAGCGATGAGCTTCAGCACTTCCTCCCGCGACTTTTCATCGTCGCGGAACACGCCCAGCATGCGGCTGGTCTTCATGATGACATTGGGCGTACGCACGCCACGCCCGGTCATGCAGCCATGGGTCGCTTCTATCACCACGGCCACGCCCTGGGGCTTCAGATGTTCCCAGATGCAGTTGGCGACTTCGGACGTCAGCCGTTCCTGCACCTGCAACCGGTTGGCATAGGCGTGCAGGACGCGGGCAAGCTTGGAAATGCCGACCACATAGTCGCCGGGCAGATAGGCGATATGCGCCTTGCCCACGATCGGCGCCATATGATGTTCGCAATGCGACTGGAACGGAATGTCCTTGAGCAGCACGACATCGTCATAACCGCCCACTTCATGGAAGATGCGCGACAGGTGATAGGCCGGGTCGTCGGCATAGCCGCGGCAATATTCGCGCCAGGCGCGCGCGACGCGCTCGGGGGTTTCCACCAGTCCTTCGCGTTCGGGGCTGTCGCCCGACCAGCGGATCAGGGTGCGGATCGCTTCGCTGACGTCGGCCGGAACCGGCTCCTTGCCATCGCCGATCGTTTCCGTTTCCAGGTCACATGCCATCTACCGGCCACTCCTTATGCTGTTGGTCCCGCATATGGCGGCTGGGGTGCGCGATGGCCAGTGCCTTTCGGACCGCTGGACACAAGATGATAGTGGTGGCAAATCGGGCCAATACGGGATCGCCACGACAAAATGCCTCTGCCTTTCACATATCATGCGTACTAAACGAATTGCCGCCGTGCTGCTGGCGGCCGGAACCTCTTCCCGCTTTGGCGAAGAGGACAAGCTGATGACCGACCTGCGCGGCAAGCCGATGGCGGCGCATGTGCTGGAAACGGTCGCGTCCATGGCCTTTGCCGAGCTGATCGCGGTCGTCCGCCCGATCGAATTCGCACCGGTCATCCATCGCAAGCTGGACCGGCGCGGCTATACGATCATCGTCAACGACCAGCCCGAAGACGGGATATCGGGCAGCATCGTGCGTGCGGTCGAACATGTGATGCCCAATAACAAGATACGCGGCATCCTGATCTGCCTGGCCGACATGCCCGACGTGCCGCAAACCCATTATAATCGCATCTGCCTGGCGGCGGAGGATATCAGGTCCGTGGTTTCCTCGACCGACGGTTTTTCCTCTTCGCCTCCGGCCTTTATCGGGCGCAAACATTTCCCCGAATTGCTGGCGCTGAAAGGGGATCAGGGCGCGCGGGCCTTGTTGAGCCACGGCATCCAGATCGAGACGATGGGCAACATATTGCATGATATCGACACGCCCGAAGACGTGCCCGGCTGGCGCCCCGTAACGCCGCAATAGCAGTGAAGATCAGCTCGACCGGGTCGGATCGGTCAGGCCATCCCCCATTTCGCGGGCATCGGGCGCGCGGCTGATCGGCAGCGACCCCGTCTGCCGCTCCAGGCGGCGATGCACGACCGGTGCGTCCGGCCCTTCATGCAGGGCATGGATCGCATCGCTGTTGGCGATGTCGGCGACGGTGCGGCGCTGATTATGGCGGACATAGTCCAGCCAGGTCGACACATGATAGCGCTCGACCCACAGATTGGGTTCGCCCAGATCGCGCAGCAATTGCCAGCCATGGGCGCCATCGCGCCGCCGGATACGCCGCCGTTCGCTCATCGCGGACAGGAAGGGCACGATCGATCCGGACGGAATGCGATATTCGATCGTGATGACGATCGGCCCGCTTCGGGACTCGACCGGCACCACCGTATCCGGCTCCCGCCA
>JAVBXL010000184.1 GCA_030824575.1 bacterium
GACTGCTTGCATCGGGAGTGGTCTCTGGCCGATCGCGCAATTCAAGGACGGCTTCCCAAAGACAAGCAGCGGTTTCGAGATGGGATAATGTGTAGCGGGTCATGGAGATGGCTCCAGGGGAAGGTGGCATGGGCCCACGGTTCGGACAGCGGCTGGATCGGCACACCCGTCCCAGGATTCCGGTTCGGAAGTTTTGTCATCGAGATTGATCTCAGAGCATGATCAGGCCGTGCGGACAGTGGCGATTCGGCTGAGGTCAGGAATGCGCGCATCGTCATAGACGCTGTTTACCGACATCTGCAGCGCCTGTTGCTCCGCAGCAAACCAGGTGGATGCAGGAACGGTGTAAGTCTCGGTGGCATAGTATTCGCCGCCGCTGAAGAAGGCGATGTCGACGATAAATTGCGGCAGGGGAAGGGACGAATGGGCGCGCATGGCGGCATCCTTTCATGACAATGGCCACCCCGGCGCTTGACCGGGATGGCGAGGAAGAAGGTGGAGAAGGCATGAGAGCGGCGGCACCGGGCCTCAAAGCGCCTGTTCGAGCAGCTTTCTGGCCTTGTTCTCCAGGTCGAGGCGGCTGTCCTGATGCGGCTTCGCGCGCGCCAGCGCTGTTATGCCCTGGACGAAATCATAGATGGATTCAGGCGGCCGGCCTTCCTCGGCCAGCACGGTCTGGATGATCTTTGCGGTCTCGGCCTTGGAAAAGCCGCGTTTGCGAAGGAAGGGTTCGCGCTCTTCCTCCTTGCGCGCGACGATCCGCTCGCGAGCGGCCTTGATGCCGGAGATGAAATGCGACGGCGAGGAGTTTGCGAAATGCTCGAGCGCGGGCGCGGCCTGATGGGCAAAACGGGCGCCGGCGAATTTCGAGTGGCGGATGTTGACCTCCTCGAAATTCTCGACACCCCACAGGCAGCGGTTGGCGCACACACCGCGCAGATAGAAAGTCGCGATCCCGAGCGTTTTGGAGCCGACTTCACTGTTCCAGGCGTAGAAGCCTCGAAAATAAAGGTCGGGATCGCCATTAGGGAGCTTGCCGGCCTCGATAGGGTGCGTGTCGTCCACGAGGAACAGGAAAATGTCCCGGTCCGATGCGTAGAGCGTGGTCGTCTCCCTGGTGATATCGACATGCGAGTTATAGGTCATGCCGGCCCAGTCGATCGTTCCGGGCACCTTCCAGCGCGTGTCGCCGACGCCATCGCCGGCAAAGGCCATCACCGCCTGGACCAGTTCCCAGTCGAAGATCCTGCCATATTCCGACCCGGTAGCCGCCCGCAATTCGGTGCGACCATTCTCGGTCTGGAGCAGTTTGACCTGCTCGCCCCGGTGGTTGATCAACCCATGCTGCAGGTTGATGCCGGCAAGCGCGGCAGGAAGCTGGCGCAGATAGGAAGCCGGAGCACCGACGAGACTTGCCACCTGGCCAAAGGACCAGTTGGTGGGTGCAAGCGGTCGATCATCGCCAGGCGCCACCAGCATCAGCCGTTCTGGATTGTCGCTTTTCGCCTCGACCCGGATCGACCGGCTTTCAACGATACGCGTGGTCGCACGGTCCGCGCGGCCGCGCACGGCATCATAGAGACTGGTCAGCGAGAGATATTTCTCGTCGTCGGGACGGGAGAACCACTCGGACGATACGCGGCTGCTCATGCGTCCGCGCGAGACATCGATCCGATAGGGCGCCGTGACGCGGGGGCTTTCGTTCATGGGGGCAAGGGTCGCCATGGGAATCGTCTCCTTGAGATGCAGAGCGACAGGTGCTTCACCGCCCCTGTCACATCCCCGCCCCTCCCTTCCCTTTCGCGCACCGCGATATCGGGTTCACGAGACCCGACCGGCGGCGGCAGGTACGACGGCGGCTTGTATGTTTTACAAACTGGCGTATATGTTCAACGAAAGGAGGCCATGATGGCGACGAAGCACGAAGATCATCTGTCCCAGCGACATGGAGCGGTCGTGGCCGCTGCCAAGGCGGCGGGTTTGTTGTCGGGCACGAACAGCGCGGTCGGCGCCCGTGTCCCGCGTGAACTCATCGATCGCGCCAAGATGCGCAGCGGCATCGCCTCGACCACCGATCTTGTCGAATATGCGCTCGCCAAAGTGGCGCTTGAGGATGATTTCGGAGCCAGGCTAGTGCGCCGAAAGGGCACGATCCCTGCGGATATTGCGCTTGGGATTTGATCGCAAGGCCTCGTTGCGCCGGATCAGGCCGCAGCGATCTGGTGCCAGGCTGTCGCGACGACCCGAAGAGGCATTGCCGCTTGTTCACAAGGCAGCTGTCATAGGCCGCGAGCTTCTGCTCGACACGTGCGTCTATATTGATGTGCTTCAGGGCAAGACACCGGTTGAAGTAGACTGTTTGCTGGAAAACAGGATCGTCAATCATTCCTGCGTGGCGCTTGCCGAGATGACCCACCTGATGGGCGCGCTCGATCCGGCCGACAAACGCACCGCGTCGGTCCTCAAGACGCTGGGACGGACAATCGACGATATCCCGGAGCATCGCCTCAGCGCGCCCTCCTCCCGCATGTTCGGAGAGGCCGGTATGCTGGCAGGCATGGTCACGAGGCTTTCTGGCCAACCCCATTCGATCGCCCTGCTCAACGACGCCCTGCTGTTTCTGCAGGCGGCGGCGACCGGCTGTGACCTGCTGACAGGCAACCGGCGCGACTTCGATTTTTTCGATCAGATCATTCCCGGGACGGGCGTCATCCTGTATTGAACCGTCACATAGGCGCGGGAAACCGACCATGCTCGCGACCGGCAGGATCGGTCAGGCAACATGCCAGCAGCACCAGCGTTCAGCGGCCTGCCGTGGACTGAGCAGGCCGTGATTGCCGGCACACCATGTACGGAAGGAAGGATCGAGCGCGAGCCCCTGATCGGCGAGCCGGTCGATGACGTCCTGCATGAAGCGATCAACTGGAGCGATGGCGGCCCCGGCTCGAGCATGAGCGACCGCAGCCTGAAGCTGCGTTACCATTTTCTCGGCTTCATCGATCGAAATATCCTCGACGGCGCGCATGCCGCCGCGCGGTCCGCAGATGGCCAAAGTTATGATTGCTGTGCCGGACGGAATTCGGCCCAGAGCGTCGATATGGACATGTCGGGCCATGCCAATCTCCTATGATGTGAGGCGCGAGAATGTCAGAATAGGCTCAACTGTCGCGGCATCGATCGCTGCGATGCCCGTGGTTCGTGCGATGGCGAAACGGCGCCTTGTGATGGTGATGTCGCGGCGGTGACGGTGGTCGCGCGTTGGGCGGTCTCAGCCACGGGTTCGCGACGTTGACGAAGGGTGAGCCGAGCGGTCCATCCCCCCAATATATGCGCTGGGGTGAACCAATGGTCCTGTATCTCGCCCGACAAGGCGTTGCCGACCATGAGATGGGCTGGAATATGAAGCAGTGAGAGTTGAACATAGGCCATGTGGATCGCACGCGGATCAACATCGATCGCCGTCACATGAAGGTGCCGCTGATAGTTATGCCCGATATCGCGCATGGTCTGGGCAAGCGCGATCACCATAGGAAATGGCGCTCA
>JAVBXL010000115.1 GCA_030824575.1 bacterium
CCGCCGCGCTCGACGCCGTGTTCGAAGCGATCTGCCGCTCGGGCCGCGACGCGCCGACCGCCAAGCTGATGCTGGTGCCCGAAGCATGGCAGGCCGACAGCGCCGATCTGCCCAAGCCGCATGCGGACATGTACGAATATCTCGCTTCCGTGATGGAGCCGTGGGACGGCCCCGCCGCTCTGGCGATGACCGATGGCCGCTGGGTCGTGGCCGGCGTGGACCGCAACGCGCTGCGCCCGCTGCGCTACACGCTGACCGGCGACAATCTGCTGATTGTCGGGTCCGAAACCGGCATGGTCGTCGTGCCGGAAACCACCATCGTCAAAAAGGGCCGCATGGGTCCCGGCCAGATGATCGCCGTCGATCTTCAGGAAGGCGAAATCTATGACGACCGCGCGATCAAGGATCAGATCGCCGGCGAACGCCCCTATGGCGACCTGATCAAGGATTTCCTGACCGTCGACGATCTGGCCGATGCGCCCAGCGCGCTGCCGACCTGGGACAAGGCGGAACTGACCCGCCGTCAGGTGGCCGCCAACCTGACGCTGGAGGATATGGAGCTGATCCTGTCCCCCATGGTCGAGGATGCGAAGGAAGCGATCGGGTCGATGGGCGACGACACGCCGCTCGCCGTCATTTCCGACAAGCCGCGCACGATCAGCCATTTCTTCCGTCAGAATTTCAGCCAGGTCACCAACCCGCCGATCGATCCGTTGCGCGAAAGGCACGTCATGAGCCTCAAGACGCGCTTCTCCAACCTCCACAACATTCTGGAGGAAGGCGCGCAGAACAGCCATGTTCTGGTGCTGGAATCGCCGGTGGTGACGAGCGGCGAATGGGCGCGGCTCAGGGCCTATTTCGGTCCGGCAGTGGCTGAAATCGACTGCACCTTCCCGGCCTCTGGCGGGCAGGAGCAACTGCGCGCCGCCATTGCCCGCATCCGTGAGGAAGCCGAGCAGGCCGTGCGTGAAGGGCGCACCGAAATCTTCCTGACCGACGAGGGCGTCAGCGCCGATCGCGCCGCGATTGCCGGCGTGCTGGCAGCCGCAGCGGTGCATACGCATCTGGTCCGCAAGGGGCTGCGCAGCTACGCGTCGATCAACGTGCGCTCATCCGAAGCGCTAGATACCCATTATTTCGCGGTGCTGATCGGCGTCGGCGCGACGACGGTGAACGCCTATCTGGCCGAAGCCAGCATCGCGGACCGTCATGGCCGTGGCCTGTTCGGCGACCTGTCGCTGGACGCCTGCATCGAGCGTTATCGCACGGCGATCAACGAAGGCCTGCTGAAGATCATGTCCAAAATGGGCATCGCGGTCATCAGCTCCTATCGCGGGGGCTATAATTTCGAAGCGGTCGGCCTGTCGCGCGCGCTGGTCAACGATCTCTTCCCCGGCATGCCGGCGAAGATTTCGGGCGAAGGCTATGCATCGCTCCATTACAGCGCGATGCTGCGCCACGAACAGGCCTTCGACGCGGCGGCCGTGCGCCTGCCGATCGGCGGCTTCTATCGCCAGCGTCAGGGTGGTGAGAGCCATGCCTATTCCGCGCAGCTGATGCACCTGTTGCAGACCGCCGTGGCGACCGACAGCTATTCGACCTATCTGCAATTTTCGCGCGGCGTGCGCGATTTGCCGCCAGTCTATCTGCGTGACCTGATGGAGTTCAACTTCGCCCGCGAAGCCGTCCCCATCGATGAGGTCGAAGCGACCACCGAAATCCGCAAGCGCTTCGTGACGCCGGGCATGTCGCTGGGCGCGCTCAGCCCCGAAGCGCATGAGACGCTGGCGATCGCGATGAACCGCATCGGCGCCAAGGCCGTGTCGGGCGAAGGCGGCGAGGATGCGAACCGCTTCAAGCCCTATGAAAATGGCGACAACGCCAATTCGGTGATCAAGCAGATCGCGTCGGGCCGCTTCGGCGTCCATGCCGAATATCTGGCATCGGCCGAGGAAATCGAGATCAAGGTCGCGCAGGGCGCCAAGCCTGGCGAAGGCGGCCAGCTACCCGGTTTCAAGGTGACCGAGTTCATCGCCAAGCTGCGCCATTCGACGCCGGGCGTGACGCTCATCTCACCCCCGCCGCATCACGACATCTATTCGATCGAGGATCTGGCGCAGCTCATCTACGACTGCAAGATGATCAACCCGCGCGCCCGCGTATGCGTGAAGCTGGTCAGCCAGGCCGGTATCGGCACGGTGGCGGCGGGCGTGGCAAAAGCCCACGCGGACGTCATCCTGATCGCCGGCCATGTCGGCGGCACGGGCGCATCGCCCCAGACGTCGATCAAATATGCCGGCACGCCCTGGGAAATGGGCCTGTCGGAAGCCAATCAGGTGCTGACCCTCAACGGTCTGCGCCATCGCGTGAAGCTGCGCACCGACGGCGGCCTCAAGACCGGACGAGACATCGTGATCGCCGCGATCCTGGGCGCCGAGGAATATGGCATCGGCACATTGTCGCTGGTCGCCATGGGCTGCATCATGGTGCGTCAGTGCCACAGCAACACCTGCCCCGTCGGCGTGTGCGTTCAGGATGAAAAGCTACGCCAGAAGTTCACCGGCACGCCGGAGAAGGTCATCAACCTGATGACCTTCATCGCCGAGGAAGTGCGCGAAGTGCTGGCTCGCCTTGGCTTCCGCAGCCTGGATGAGGTGATCGGGCGGACCGAGCTGCTCAAGCAGGTCAATCGCGGCGCCGAGCATCTGGACGATCTCGACCTGAACCCGATCCTGGCCAAGGTGGATGCCCCGGACGATCAGCGCCGCTTCAGCCTGACCGCGTGGCGCAACGAAGTGCCCGACAGCCTGGACGCGCAGATGATGCGCGATGCCAAGGCGGTGTTCGAGCGCGGCGAGAAGATGCAGCTGACCTATACGGTGCGCAACACGCATCGCGCCGTCGGCACCCGCCTCTCCTCCGCCGTGACCGACCGGTTCGGCATGTCGACCTTGGCCGACGGCCATCTGACCGTGCGCCTGCGCGGCTCTGCCGGCCAGTCGCTGGGCGCTTTCCTCTGCAAGGGCATCACCCTCGAAGTGTTCGGCGACGCCAACGACTATGTCGGCAAGGGGCTTTCGGGCGGCATCATCAAGGTGCGCACGACCGTCTCCAGCCCGCTTTCGTCCAAGGATAACACCATCCTCGGCAACACCGTCCTCTACGGCGCGACCAGCGGCAAGCTGTTCGCGGCAGGTCAGGCCGGCGAGCGCTTCGCCGTCCGCAACTCGGGCGCGCAGGTCGTGGTCGAAGGCTGCGGCGCGAACGGCTGTGAATATATGACCGGCGGCACGGCGGTCATCCTTGGCAAGACCGGCGCCAATTTCGGCGCGGGCATGACCGGCGGCATGGCCTTCATCCTGGACGAGGATGGCAGCTTCCCGACGCAGGCCAACCCGGAAGGCATCGTCTGGCAGCGGCTGGACAGCGCCTATTGGGAAACGCAGGTCAAGGCACTGATCGCCGAACATGCGGTGGCGACGGACAGCAAATGGTCCAACACCATCCTGGACGATTGGGATCGCTGGCGCCGGTACAT
>JAVBXL010000217.1 GCA_030824575.1 bacterium
GGACATGCATGTCGAGGATATGGTCACCGAAGCCCCCGAAGCGCTCTGGATGCCGCAGGACATGGTCGCACCGGTGATGTCTCCCGCGCCCGCGCCTCTCTTTGCGCCCGAACCGGCCGTTGAACCGATTCGCCCGGCGCCGCTGCCGACCCATGGCCTGTCGATCAGCGAACTGACCGACAGGTTGGAACGGGGCCTGGCCCAACGGTCGCGCAAGATGAGTGCCCCCGCCGGCACGATCGCCGACATGCCGGTCGCCCCGGCCGTTCCGGTGCGCGCCAGCGTGGAGCAGGATCAGGATGAAGCGCTGCGCGCCGCATTGGGTGCGCTGCGCTCCATGACCGGCAGGCGCTAACGCCTATCGATCCTCTATGGTAAGGGCGGACAGGTCCAGCCAGACGCCCTTATTATCCACATCGCCGTTATCCACGGTGATGTCGGCGACGAAATGCCCGGATATCTGCCATTCGGCATCGGTCAGAACGGCCATGAGCATCAAGCTGCGCATCCGGTAATCCTCACCGTGCACATGCAGGCGGATGAGGTGACGGCGCCCTTCGAACAAGGCGCTGGCCCAGGGACGGCTCACGGCCCGTTCGACCGTCGTGGGTTCGCCGGCCAGAGCGAGCAATTGCGCCAGCAATGACGGCAACGGGTCGTCTCGCTTTTTTCCTATCGCTTGATTTTGGATGAGTCTCGCACCGGCGAAACGACGATCCATGCTTGTCATCGGCTGATGCTCCTGCGATATGTGTTCATGAAATGTTCTACACGTCTCCGCACCCGATCGCCGGGTTCCCGGCCCAGGCGCAGGTCGAAGACCAGGCGCGGATCGCGCGCGCAATCGCGCCCGAACCGGGTCGGCGTCATGTCTTCGTCGCGCAGGAAACGCTCGATCATTTGCAGCAACATGGGCTTTCTTCTCCCCCGTCAGTGCGACTCGCCCGCTGCGAGTCGATAGGCGTATTCCTATCTCAATTGCATTTTCCTACTTGTCTAGGAAAATTCCTATCATTATGGACCGGATATGGATGAATCTCAGCACGCCCGGATCGCGCTGGAACGGCTGATCGCCGACCGGGGCGAAAATTATGCCGATCTGTCGCGGCTGATCGGGCGCAACCCCGCTTATATTCAGCAGTTCATCAAGCGCGGTACGCCCCGCAAGCTGGACGAAGCGGACCGGCGCGTGCTGGCGCGCTATTTCGGCGTGCCCGAAGCGATGCTGGGCGGGGTCGAAGCGCCGACGCCCGTTATCGGCGCCGCGCCGGTTCGGATGCGGGGCATGCCGGCCGTCGTGGCGGTGCCGCGCCTGGCATTGGGCGCGTCGGCCGGGCCGGGATCATTGGACGAGGATGAGCAGGCGGCCGGCGTGATGGCGTTCGACGCCCGCTGGCTACGCCATCTGGGCGTGCGGCCGCAGCGCGTGTCGATCATCCGGGTCGATGGCGAATCGATGGCGCCGACATTGAATGATGGTGACGACATCATGGTCGATCATGACGATGATGCTGGCCGCCTGCGTGACGGGGTCTATGTGTTGCGGCTGGATGGGGTGCTGATGGTCAAGCGCATCGCCATGGGGCCGCGCCGCGGCTGGTTCAGCGTGGTCAGCGACAATCCCCATTATCCTGACTGGGCGGACATCGACCCGGCGCTGGTGGATATTGTCGGACGGGTCGTATGGAGTGGCAGGCGCCTGCACTAAGCGTGGCAGCAGGCGTGGCTCTATCCACGTCCCATCTGGGAAACGGATGGGCGGTGCGGCGTTGATGTGCAGGCCAGTCACGGGGAATTTCAGTTGAACGATAATAGTGCGGTGATCCGCAAGGCGATCGAATGGCGCGATGCGCCGATGGCGCTGGCGACGGTGGTATCGACATGGGGATCGGCACCGCGTCCGCGCGGCAGCCATATGATCGTCCATGCCGATGGCCGGTTCGAAGGCAGTATTTCGGGCGGCTGCGTGGAAAGCGCCGTCCTGCAACGCGCGGCCGAGGTGATCGACGGACGGGCGGCGCATGTGGAACGCTATGGCGTGGCCGATGGCGATGCGTGGGAGGTCGGCCTGCCCTGCGGCGGGGAGATTGCGGTATTGGTCCAGCCGGTGGGCGAAGGCGGTTTTACGCCCGATCTGTTCGGGCAGATCGCCACCGCGAGCGAGGCCGGGCGCGCGCTGACGCTGGCGACCGATCTGGCCAGTGGCGTGACCGGCATAGAGGTGAAAGAAGGCGATTTCCTCAATCGCTACGATCCGCCGCGTCGGCTGCTGATCGTGGGGGCGGTGCAGATTGCGCAAAGCCTGGTGCCATTGGCGCAGGCGATCGGGGTGACGCCGGTGGTGATCGACCCGCGCGGGCGCTTCCTGACGCCCGAGCGCTTTCCCAGCGTCGAACTGGACGATCGCTGGCCCGATGAGGCGGTGGCGGCGCGCAGGCCCGGCGAATCGACGGCGGTGGTGGTGTTGAGCCATGACATCAAGATCGACGATCCGGCGCTGGTCGCGGCGCTGCGCGCGCCGACCGGCTATATCGCCGCGCTGGGATCGCGCCGCAGCCACGCGGCGCGGCTGGAGCGCTTGGCGGAAATGGGCTTTGCCGCTGAGGATCTCGCCCGGATCGACGGTCCGGCGGGAATCGATATCGGCGCCATCGGCCCGGCGGAAATCGCGCTGTCGATCAGCGCCGGCATGGTCGCGGGCTTCAACGCGCGCGGATGACCGCATGCATATGTTCTAAGTGTGCCCCCCGCCGCAAGGGATGGGCAGGGGGCACATCCTCTACGCTGTCGGGCACAAAGGATGGCGCGCCCTAGCAAAGCGACGGAAGCGATCAATACCCCATCGGGTGTATTTTTGAAATTTCTTGTCGCCTATTTGGATTTTACAGTCGTAATATTACGAAGATTGCAAATCATGTCGTGAAGTCGCCGCGCTAAATAGCTGTTTTCTGGCAATGTTTCAGCAACATCGCCCGCCATTCTTGCCGCCATAGCGAGCTTCCTGCCGGTCCCGAAAAAATTGCGTGCGGTTCATTGCCGGACGGTCGGGATGGTGCGCAGCCATGTGGCGCAGATAGGCATCATAGTCCGGCAGGCCGACCATGAGTCGCGCCGTGCGACGCGCGATATCGAGCCAGCCGATCATTCCGCCGGCACCAGTTGCGAAGGGATTTCGCGCGCGGTGGGCGCGGCGATCCGCCGGGCGGCGAGGCAGGTCTTCACGGTGAAGAAGAGCAGCGCCAGCACCACGGCCAGGAACAGCGCGACCAAAGCCGCATCGATCCGGTCGTTGAAGATGATGCGCTGCATCTCCGCCATCGACTTGGCCGGGCTGAGTATCTCGCCCGCGTCCGCCGCTGCGCTGAACTTGGCCGCATGGGCCAGGAACCCGACCTTGGCATCGGCCGAGAAGAGCTTCAGCCAGCCCGCCGACAGGGTGCAGATCAGCAGCCAGGCGGTGGGGACTAGCGTGACCCAGGCGAAGCGGTCGCG
>JAVBXL010000121.1 GCA_030824575.1 bacterium
TGCGCCAGAAGGACGCCATCGTCACCGCCGCCCGCCCGCTACGCTTCCTGGCCCATGGCTGGGGTGCGCACAGCGAAGTGCCCGCCGACACGCAGCTGGGCGTGATGCAGGCGATCGCCAGCTGGGGCCTGCCGGTGTCGGACATGCTGGCCTGCGTCGACAGTCTCGACGCGCTGATTGCCCATTATCGCGGGATAGAGGCGGCGCGCGCCGAACTGCCCTTCGACATTGACGGGGTGGTTTACAAGGTCGACCGGCTCGATTGGCAGCAGCGGCTGGGCTTCGTGGCGAAGGCGCCGCGCTGGGCCATTGCGCATAAATTCCCTGCCGAACGGGCGCAGACCACGCTGGAGGCGATCGACATTCAGGTCGGCCGCACCGGCAAGCTGACCCCGGTGGGCCGCCTGACACCCGTGACCGTGGGCGGCGTGGTCGTCTCCAACGTGACGCTGCATAATGCCGACGAGATTGCGCGGCTGGGCGTGCGTCCCGGCGACCGCATCGTCGTGCAGCGCGCGGGCGACGTCATCCCGCAAGTGGTCGAAAATCTGACCCGTGAGGAAGCGCGCGAACCCTTCCCGTTCCCGACTCATTGCCCCGTCTGCCAGTCCGAAGCGGTGCGCGAGGAAGAGGAAGTCGATTTTCGCTGCACCGGGGGCCTCATTTGCCCGGCCCAGCGGTTCGAGCGGCTGCGCCATTTCGTGAGCCGCGCCGCGCTGGATATCGAGGGGCTGGGGGAAAAGTCCATTCAGGAATTTATCGACCTGGGCTGGATCGCCGAGCCGGCCGACATTTTCCGCCTGAAAAAGCATCGACCCGACCTGATCGGCCGCGAAGGGTGGAAGGAAAAGTCGGTCGACAATCTGCTCGCCGCAATCGAGGCGAAGCGGGCGCCGGACGCTGCAAAGCTGCTCTTCGGCCTTGGCATCCGCCATGTCGGCGCGGTGACGGCGCGGGATCTGCTCAAGCGCTACACCAGGCTGCCGGCGATCCGCGCGATCGGCGAAGAGATTATCGCCCTGCGCGCCGCCGCCGATCCGGCGGAGACGCAGGCCAAGCGCGACAAGGCGATCGCCGAACATATCGGCGTCGAAAATGTCGGGAGCGCGGTCGGCCACGCGCTGGCCGACTTCTTCCACGAACCGCATAATGTGGAAGCGTGGGAGGATCTGCTGCACGAGGTGTCGCCGCCCGATTATGTGGTCGAAACCACTGCCAGCGCCGTGACCGGCAAGATCGTCGTCTTCACCGGCAAGCTGGAGACGATGAGCCGCGACGAGGCGAAGGCGCAGGCGGAGCGCCTGGGCGCTAAGGCTGCCGGCTCCGTCAGCGCCAAGACGGATCTGGTCGTGGCCGGCCCCGGCGCGGGCAGTAAGCTGAAGCAGGCCGCCGCGCTGGGGATTGAGGTCATCAGCGAAGAGGCATGGGCGGAGATCGTGCAGGCGGCGGGGTAACATCATGACGTTCCCCGGCCTGCGCCGGGGAACAGTGCCTACATCCCGCTCACTGCCAGCCCCGCCACGGCGCAGATCGCCAGCACCGTCATCACCCCGCGCTTCGCCACGAAGATGAGCAGCGCCGCGCCCAGTGCGATGGCGGCGATCCGCCAGTCCAGGCTGGTCCAGTCCGGCCACCACAGCCTGACCGGCCCGGCGGCCACCCGTTCCCCGCGCATGAACAGCACATGCAGCGCGAACCAGACGGTCAGGTTGCCGATCACGCCCACGATCGCGGCGGTCAGCGCGGCCAGCGCCCCTTGCAGGCGCGGCGCGCGCTCCAGCCGCTCCATCCACGGCGCGACGCTGAAGATCCACAGGAAGCAAGGCGCGAACGTCACCCAGGTCGTGAGCAACCCGCCCAGCAATCCCGCGACCAGCGGCGTGAACGGCGCCGGCGCCCGGAATGCGCCCAGAAAGCCGACGAACTGCGTCACCAATATCAGCGGTCCCGGCGTCGTTTCGGCCAGCCCCAGCCCATCGGTCATCTCGCCGGCCGAAAGCCAATGCATCGACTGCACCGCCTCCTGCGCCATATAGGCCAGCACCGCATAGGCGCCGCCAAACGTCACCACCGCCAGTTGCGAGAAAAACAGGCCGATCCTCCACAGCACATGATCGGGGCCGAGCGCCAGCAGGATCGCCAGCATCGGCGCGGCCCATATCGCGATCCATATCGCGATCGACCGCAGCGTCTGCGCCCAGGGCAATGGCCCGACCGGCGTGTCGCTCGCCGCCTTGCCATGGGCATGCAGCCAGTCCGGCCGTACCCGTGCCAGCAGGAAGCCGATCGCGCCCGATCCCAGCACCACCAGCGGGAAGGGCAGGTTGAACAGGAAGAGGCCGAGGAAAGCGGCGAAGGCCAGCGCGCGTTTGAACCCGCTGTCCAGCGCGCGCCGGGCGATGCGGATCAGCGCCTGCACCACGATGGCCAGCACCGCCGCCTTGATCCCCAGAAACAGCGCCGCCACGGGCTTCAGGTCCGCGGCAAAGGCGTAGAGCATCGACAGGCCCAGCATGATCGCCGCGCCGGGCAGCACGAACAACAGGCCGCACACAAGCCCGCCGATCGTGCCGTGCATCCGCCACCCGATCCAGGTCGCCAGCTGCTGCGCCTCCGGCCCCGGCAGCAGGTGACAGACATTGAGCGCGCGCAGGAAGGCGCCTTCCTCAACCCATTGCCGTTCCTCCACCAGTTCGCGGTGCATCAGCGCGATCTGACCCGCCGGCCCGCCGAAACTGATCAAGCCGATCCGCCCGAAGACTCGGAATAATGTCGATAAATCCGGTTGCGACACGCACGTCCCCCTTGGGCCGGATACGCCAAGGCGCGCCAAAGGCCCGATACAGCCGCAATGCTTGGGCGGGGAACGCCTGAACGGGAGATTGCCTTACCCCGTGCACGCATCATGCGATGATGCCGGGACAGGGGCAAGCGGGGATTTCAGGCGGCCAGCGCGTCCGTTCCGTCATGGGCGCGGCGCGCGGCCATGATGTCGCCGACATGGCTTTCGGCCCAATGGGTGATCTGGTCCAATATGCCGATCAGCCCGCCGGCCAGCGGCGTCAGCCGATATTCGACCGTCACCGGCACGGTGGGGAAGGCGGCGCGGCTGACCAGACCGTCGCGCTCCAGGCTCTTCAACGTCTGCGACAGCATCTTTTGCGAAATCGCACCGATCCGCCGCCGCAGGTCGTTGAAGCGCACCGGCCCGTCCTTCAGTGTCAGCATCACCAGCACCGCCCATTTGTCGCCGATCCGATCCAGCACATGGCGGGTCGGACAGTCGGGATTATAGGCATCGCCGATGCGGGGCGGGGGCAAGTCCAGGGTGGAAAGCATGGGGGTGGTTTCCTGCGCGTAACCAGGTGATGGCGAAGTGCCTTCTTGCGACCATGATATCGCAATCGCTATCTGGTTTCCA
>JAVBXL010000094.1 GCA_030824575.1 bacterium
CTTTGGACGGATCATGACTTAACGACCGGCACGCTACGGCCGCTGCGCCAAAAGATCGGCGCTACCGTGCCCCAAAAGGCTTAGCGTATATCTGTGCCCGTTTTATGTGACGCCCCCTACCAGGCGGTGGCGCAACGCTTAGATGAGCCTGCACTTCGATTGCTTTTCACGTGGCTGGCTCTGCTGTTCTTTAAGATCCACCTCAAAGACCGTTCCGTCAGGCTGCACAAAGACCCCCGTATCGGGCATGAGGTTGTCGGCGACGCCTACGACTGGGGGGGCATGCACCACCTCCATGCCATCGCTCGGTCGCCGTACACCAAGGCCAGCCTGTTGGCGGGCGTAATTGGCTCACTGCGGCTTTATGAGATCACCGGCGAGCTCACCCACGATAGTTGGGACTATCTCGACTTCAGCCACGACCAAACGATGGTCGTTCGGGTCGGTAGAGTCGGCATCGTCGCCACATTAAATGACTCAACGGCAGGCGAAAGCGCTTGGTCGGATCGCCTCGACGTCATCGATGGCCCGATCTCGGAGCTACAACTGCGGGAGATCGGCGCCATGTTTGCCTTAGCCAACCGCGATCTGATCAATCGTCCAGTCTTCTCAACCCTCGTCTACGACAAAAGCATCGCTATGATCACGTGCCAGCGACCACCGCTACGGCTGAAGGAATTCGACCCTGCGGCCTTTGGAGACGTGTTGCTTTTCGCGGTCCGCAACTACGTCGAGGCGAGAGCCATCATGGTGGACAACTCGCGAGACCCAGCGAAGGTCGCCGCAGCGATCGCCACCGGATATGTGCGTTTCCTGACGTCCGATGGCGAATTTATCCGGCCTGAGATTCACCAACAGTCAGCTATCTGATGTCTCCCATTCGGAACCAGACATTCCGCTACCGGCCAGTCTTGGGCATCCAGAATGGGAAAGCTGCCTCTCTGCATCTGGGGACGCGAAATTGATGGCTATGCGTCCACAAGGGGGCGGTTTCGGCGGGAATGCGCCAGTTCAAATCGGTCGCAGCTTTCTGAGAGAGCCTCCAAAAAAAACGGGCCTCCAGCGGCAATGTGGGTGATCTTTGAATCTCGAAAGGGGCGGCGCTAGTCAGTATGTTTACTGTCGAGCCGCATCTATTGTGATCATTGTCGGACTATGGGGGGATGGTGAGCCGCCTGCACGCTTGCGGTGGCAGGCGAGGGCTCGGAGGTCAGATGACCGGCGCCGCGATCCTGGCTTTTACAGGTAGGGATCGATCTTTCACGCAGCGACGCCGCTCGTCAGCCCGATCCCGTCGACTTGCTGAAGCAGGGCGACACAGTTCTCAAAGCTGGACGAGGCCACATACACGTGATTGCCATCTGTATGACGGATGCTGAGTTCCCAAAGCATATCAGTCGAGATACAAAGTCGGCGCGCTTCGTCATTCTCGAACTGGACAGTTTCACCCCGGCGCTCCCGGTCCAGAAGATGCCGCGCCACGGTTGTTCGCATATCACGATGGGCGTTACAGCGAATCTCGATAGTGTCGACGCGGTTGGCGAACCATTGCAGTGTCCGGGATTCAAATACCACGAGCGTCTCCAGTCAAGGAAGGCTGAGTAGCCAATGAGACGCGCGGTCTGGCTCCTTGTTCCACAATTATTCGGAACCTTTATCGAGATTAATTAGAAAGGGTTTTGCGGCAAATAATCGGTGCGCCGGGACGAGCTCGTTGAGCATAATATGCGTGTCCTGCCACCATTGAGCTGAAGGTAGATCGCCAGTGGTGGCAACCGTGGCTGCCGCGCGGATCATGAAGGCGCACGTCAGTTTCACATCGTGATGGCTGCGTGTGAAGGCAAGAACGTGGCCGGCCCGTGGTCCTTCGACCAGCATGGGCTTGTAAGTTCCGGACGCGAACAGTTCGGGATTGTCGCGGCGCATCGACAAAAGCCGACGAACAAGCTGCAGCTTACCGTTTCCGCCGACGTCGCGCATTGCGAGCAGTGCTTTGCGTCGGGCATAATCTACAGCCCGTCGATTGTCAGGGTCGACTAGGCTGAGATTTTCCAGTTCACATCCCTGATAGATGTCAGGGACGCCTGGCAGGCAGAATTTGAGCGTCGTCTGAACCAGACTGTTGATCCGCGAAGCAGGCGCCATTTGCTTGACGAACTGCGCCAGCTTGCTCGTGAAATTCTGGTCGGCCAGTAGATTGGATACCAGCCGGGCCGCCTTCTTCTCATAATCAAGATCCGGATCCTCCCAGCTTGATCGTAGGCGGGCCTCTCGCAGCGATTTCTGCTGCCAGGCGAGGATGCGCTCCTCGAAGCGGGGGGACGTGCCTTCATCTGACCAAGCGCCGAACAAGGTTTGGAAAAGCTGATAGCGATCGGCGGGGTGGACGCCGGACCCGTGCTCATCGGCGAAGACGTTCCACTCCTGGACGCGGTCCGCCCACTGCTCGGGAATAGCGCTTAAGGTTGCGATACGCGCGCGACTATCCTCGCCTCTTTTATGGTCATGGGTCGCAGTTGCCAGCATCGCTCCTGGAAAATCGCGCGCGCGGGCCATCACCCGGCGGTGAAATTCGGCTGGCGAAATCGCAAACTGCTCAGGCGCCGATCCGACCTCGTTGGCCGACAGGAGAGGCGCTCGGCGATAAAAGGCGGTGTCCTCGACCCCCTTGGCTGCGATGGGCGCCGAGAGCTGCTGGAATTTGCGAACGGCCTGGGCAGCGAGATCTGCACTGCCGGGGCCGTCGCCCGCAAGCCAGGCAAGGATTTGCCGCGCCACCGGTCCTTCGCCCGGCGCCAGCTGCGACCGCGCTGCTTCCCATGCGTCCGCACGCGCGACCTTATCGCTAGCGGGCGCCGAGCGACCGTCGCCATAGGTGCGATAGACGGGAAAAGCCTGCAACAGGCAGGCGATAGCACGGCGAAGCATTGGCGTCGTCCATGCCTCGATCGTGGCATGGCCGCTGCTTGATGCAAGCGCTCTAAATGCTTCCACGCAGGCGGCCAACTGCGCCTCGAACTGCCAGTCGAGCATGTCGCGCTTCGCCTGCCGGACCATCTCTTGCGGATCGGCATGATCGGCATCGAGCGCTGCCCAGAGGCGCGCGAGCGGCGCCTCGCCCGCAGGTTCGTGCAACAGAGTCATGATATCGCGCATGAAATCATAACCGCTCGTCCCATCTACACCCCAGTCTGTGGCGAGAGCTTCCTGCGCGCCGAGAATCTTCTCGACGAGGATGGTGGCGCCGGGACGTATGGCATCCATGCGGGCGCGGAGCTTGCGGCAATAGCCCGCCGGATCGGACAGGCCATCGACATGGTCGATCCGCAGACCGTCGATCAGGCCTTCGCGATACAGGTGGAAATAAAGCACATGGGTCGCTTCGAAGACCGCTGAATCCTCGACCCTGACGCCGGCCAGTTCGTTGATGGAAAAGAAGCGGCGCCAGTTCAGCAGGTCGTTGGCGGCGCGCCAGTGGACGAGGGCGTAATGCTGAGCATCAGCGATCGCCGACACATCGCCTTCCAGCGGCCCATCGGGGCGCAGGGGCAGCTTCTGCTCGCCATAGAGGAGGAGATGCGCTTCGCCCTCCGATCCCAAGACCAGATCACCCTGCGCAATGACCTCAGCCAATGGAGCTCCCAATATGGGCAGGATCAAAGGCCCATTCCAGTCGATATCGAAGTAACCAGCGTAGGAGCTGGCAGGGCCCAGCCGCAGGATATCGTTCCACCATGGGTTCTCGCCGCCCGCCACGCCCATATGGTTGGGAACGATGTCGATGATGATGCCCATGTCACGGGTACGCAGGGCTGCGACGAGGCTGCGGAAGCCGTCCTCGCCGCCCAGTTCGGGATTGATCCGGGTCGGGTCGACGACATCATAGCCATGCGTAGAGCCGCTACGCGCGGTCGTGATTGGCGACGCATAAAGGTGACTGATGCCTAAGTCCGCCAGATAGGGGACGATCGCCTCGGCTGCTTTGAAAGGAAAATCCTTTGTTAGCTGCACCCGATAAGTCGCGCGCGGCGTCATGGCTGATCCTCCTGAAACTCGGCGGCTGCCGGACGGGCCTTGGTCAGGCAGGCGATGCGCCGCTGAACCGCAGGCTCGGCCAGCAGAGCGTCGATCGGTGCGGGGAGGCGGCGACGCCAGTTGGGATGCTCGGTTGTGGTGCCAGGGAGGTTGGGCTGTTCGACAAGGCCGGCCAAATCCTCCATGGGCACCAGCAGGAGCGGCGAAGCTGACCCGGCCAGAAAGCTTAAGGCCCGCTCGATCACGGGCGTCGGATCGTCGTCGCTCGGCTGCGGCGCTCCCGATCCGATGGCCTGCCACAGGTCCCTACGTGCCTCAGGGCGTTGCGCCTGTGTCTCTCCGCCTCGATTGAGCGTGCGGTTCCAATCCAGGTCGCGGCCGGTCCACCAGCCGGCGATTGTCGCGATATCATGGGTGCCGCTCATGGCGACGGATCCTGGAGGATAGGCGGATGCGTCGAGAAATCCCTTCTCGTCGCGTGTAAAGGGGAGGACGGTCATGCCATAAATGCCCGCCTCTTCCAGCGCTTCGCCAAAGCCGGATGGGCGGGTGCCCAGATCCTCGGCGATGACGACCGCGTTGGCGCGCCAGGCCTCCAGCTTCAAAAGGCGCAGAAGGTCCGTGAACGGATAAGTGAGATAGGCCCCCTCGCTCGCCGGACGGCCCTGCGGGATCACCCAGAGCCGCTGCAGTCCGAAGGCGTGGTCGATGCGAATGCCGCCGCCTTGCGGCAGGTTGGCGCGCAGCATCGCGATGAAGGGGGCAAATCCCCGATCAGCGAGACCTTGCGGACTGTAGCTGGTGAGACCCCAGTCCTGTCCCTGTGGCCCAAGCGGATCGGGCGGTGCACCGATGCGCAGCCCCTGGAGAAACAGGCCAGGATCGCCGCGCGCTTCCTCGCCCTGCGGATCGACGCCGACCGCAAGATCGGCGATGATGCCGATAGCCATGCCCGCATCCCGCGCGGCGCGCTGGACGGCGTCGAGCCCGGCCCGCGACCGTTCCTGGACGAAATGTTCGAAGCCTCCCGCCTCAATTGGCACCCCATCATCCAGTGCGGTGCGCGCGAATGCCTCCTCAAGAGCAGCCAGCCTGGCCGGGCCGACGACGTCCCAGTCGATCAGAGCTGCCGAGGGCGACACGCCGGCTGTCTCAAGGGGGGCAAGCAGCGAATTGAGCGAAATCCGGCTCGATGGCGAGTAAGGGGCGAAACGGCCGGGGTCGGCCAGCGACAGCGCATGGACCGGGCTCAGCGCCACAGCATCCGCGCCACAAGCCCCCAGCTGCGCCACCGCGTCTGCTAGCAGGCCAAAATCACCAAAGTCCTTATCGTCGCCGCGCAACGACGGGATCTGGATCGTGACGCCCCAGCCGTGTCTTTTGATGGCCGGGCAGCGGGCAGGGGCTGCCGCCAGGATGCTGCTGCCGTCATCATAGTCCGCGCGGTAATAGCCAGGGCGCGACAGGCCGCGCCCCGGATCGATTTCGATCACCTCGCCCATGTCAGTTCGAAGCGTGCGGACGCCGTCGGGCAGAGCGAGCGGTTCCCCGCAATCCACTGTGATGAGGGCAGGGCGGATCGAACGCCGCTCATGAAGTGCCGCACGCGCGATAGTGATGGCGGCCTCGTCCCCATTCCCGAGCCCCAGCCCAAGTCCAAGCGCGGACAGGATCTCACGCAGGCTCTCGTCGCTCACCTGTCGCTCCTCGCCATCCGCGTCGGTCCAGAGGCGCGCTATGCCCGCCTCCTGCGCAAGCTGATGGAGCAGCGTCATCATGGGAGATCGATCCAAACGGCGCAGCTGGCAGGGCCACCTGGCGTTCCCGCCGCAAATGCCGGCTCCTCTTGCATGAAAACATCGACCGGCAGATCACCAAGATTGAGAAGGATAGAAAGCAGACGCCCGTCGCCCAGCCGCCAAACCGCCTGGACAGCGCTTTGGGTCAGGACGGTCGCTTCAAGGGCGTGCGCGCCGGCGATGCCCGGCACAATTGCGCGGTGGCGCAATGTCAGAAGCGCCTGGTAGAAGCGGAGCCATTCGGCCGCGTCAGGCCCCTCCACTATCCGACTCATGTCGAAGGTTTCGCGGGCGTTGGGATCAGGAATGCGCGCGCGGGCGTCCTGACTGGCGAAGGCGGCAAAGTCCTTGAACTCGCGGCGTCGGCCCTCGCGTACGGCGTCGGCCAGTTCGTCATGGAAATCGGTGAAGAAGAGGAAGGGGCTGGTCGCGCCGGCCTCCTCCCCCATGAAAAGCAGGGGGATGTGCGGCATGAGCAGCAGGAGCGTCGTCGCGGCCTTCAGCCGTTCCGGCGATGTCAGCGCGATCAGCCGCTCGCCCAGCGCGCGATTGCCAGTCTGGTCGTGATTTTGCAGGAAGGCGATGAAGGTGGATGGGGGGAGATGGGCGCTAGGCGTCCCACGCAGCTTGCCCTGCTGATGGGGCGATGGATCACCCTGATAGATGAAGCCTTCCATAAGACATCGCGCGAGCCTGTGCGCCGGGCGCTCGGCGAAATCCTCATAGTAGGCGTCACGCTCACCGGTCAAAAGGACGTGCATGACATTGTGGAAATCGTCATTCCACTGGGCATCATAGCGCCGGGGCCCCAGGCGGCCGGCATCATTACGCTCATTTTCCAGCATCAGGTGAATGTGGCGCCCGGGCGTGGCGGCGCGCAGGTCGTGCGCCAGCGCGTCGAGGAACGCGTCGTCGCCGATCGCATGGACCGCATCGAAGCGCAGTCCATCGAAGCCATAGTCATTGAGCCACATCAGCGCATTTTCGCGGAAAAAGGCCGCGACCGGCGGACGATCGACCGCCACCGCGCCGCCCCAGGGCGTGTGGCGTTCGGCATGGAAGAAGGGCGCGGCATAGGCGCCCAGATAATTGCCGTCCGGGCCAAAGTGATTGTAGACGACGTCGAGGAAGATCATGAGACCCAGGTCATGCGCGGCGTCGATCAGGGCACGCAAGTCCGCAGGACTTCCATAGGCCTCGGCCGGCGCAAAGGGCAGGACGCCATCATAGCCCCAGTTGCGCGATCCACCAAAGGCGTTGACGGGCATCAATTCGATCGCGGTGACGCCCATGGCGGCCAGACCGGGCAGTCGGTCAGCCACGCCGGCAAATCCGCCGCACAGGCCGACATGCAGCTCATAGATGACGGCTTCTTCCCAAGGGCGACCCGTCCAGCCGGTGGCAGGCGGCGATATCGGGGTGACGACGCTCCAGCCATGGACACCGCCAGCCTGGCGGCGCGACGCGGGATCAGGGACTGCAAGGTCGGGGGCAAGGCGGAAGCGATAATGGCTGTCCTCGCTGGCCTTGGTCTCAACACAGAACCAGCCATCATCAGCGGGCTCCATCGGCAAGGTCGCTCCGCCCTCGATTTCGAGCGACACGCTTTGTCTGTCGGGTGCCCAGAGAGCGAAATGCCAGCGTCCCCCACCTATGTCGGCCGGGCCCCATTGGATCATGGTCGCGGCCTTTCACCCAGCCAGCAAACCAGCACAGCGGAGTGGGCCTCGACCCGGTAATCGTCGCCGATCGCGAAGGGTTCCCGCTCCGGCTGCGCGCTGTCGATCAGCACCTGCCGCGGCGCCGAGGGAGCGGGGAGGCTGAAGTCGATGGCGTCTTCGCTCGCATTGAGAAGCAGGGTCAACGCCTCGACCCGCCCATCCTCCAGCAGGGTCGCCCGCCGCATGACGAGCGCGCGCCCTTCGGGGTTATCCCAGTCCTCCCGGGACAGTTGCTCCCCGCGCTCGTCCCACCATTCGATGTCGTTTATGCCGAACCCCGGAGAATCCTGCCCGTAGAGAAAGGTCGATGCGCGCAACACCGGATGAGCCTTGCGTAGGGCGATCAGCCGCGCGGTGAAGGCGAAGAGGGCTTTGCCTTCCTCTCCCTCCATCAGCGACCAGTCGAGCCAGCTGATGTCATTATCCTGGCAATAGGCATTGTTATTGCCGCCCTGGCTGCGGCCAAACTCGTCGCCGGCCACGAGCATCGGCGTGCCGAGCGAGGCGAGCAAGGTCGTGAGCATCGCTCGCCTTACCCTGCCTCTCGTCGCGAGGATGGCCGGCTCGGGGGTCGGTCCTTCCGCGCCCCAGTTGCGCGAAAGATTATTGTCATGGCCGTCGCGATTATCCTCGCCATTGGCCTCATTGTGCCGCTCTTCATAGGAGACGAGGTCAGCGAGCGTGTAGCCATCATGGCTGGTGAGAAAATTGACGCTTGCCCAAGGGCGACGCGCACGACGATCAAACAGGTCGCCCGATCCCGAAAGCCGAGCGGCCAGATCGGCGCGCTGCCCGGGATCGCCTCGCCAGAAGCGCCGGGTGGTGTCGCGATATTTGTCGTTCCATTCGGCAAATCCTGGCGGGAAATTGCCGAGTTGATAGCCGCCCATGCCCACGTCCCATGGCTCGGTAATAAGCTTGAGGCGACCAAGGATCGGATCCTGGCGCAGCACGTCGAAGAGACCCGCATTGGGGTCGAAGCCATGATCCGTACGGCCGAGCGTCAGCCCCAGATCGAAGCGGAAGCCGTCGACCCCGAAGCTGGTTGCCCAATAGCGCAGCGAGTCGGCGACCATCTGGATCACGCGAGCATGAGTGAGCTTGAAGGTGTTGCCGGTGCCGGTGTCATTGAGGCAGTAGCGCGGATCATCGGGCAGCAGCCGGTAATAGGTCGCATTGTCGATGCCACGCCATGACAATGTCGGCCCCAGCTCGCTGCCCTCGCAGCTATGATTATAGACGACATCGAGGATCACCTCGATCCCGGCCGCGTGCAGGCGCCGCACCGCGACGCGAAACTCGTCATGGCTATCGCTGGAAAAATAGCCTGGCTCGGGCGCAAAAAAGCTCAGGCTATTATAGCCCCAATAATTACGCAGGCCTTTTTCCAGCAGGAAGCGATCCTGCGTGAAGGCATGGATCGGCATCAACTCGAGGGTCGTGATGCCCAGCCGCTTCATATGGTCGATGACCCTGGGATGGGCGAGCGCCGCAAAGGTGCCGCGCTCCTGCGCGGGGGCCGCCTCCAGCAGCTTGGTCAGGCCCTTGGCATGCGCTTCATAAATCACTGTTTCCGACCATGGAACGTTCGGGCGGACATCGCGCGACCAGTCGAAACTGTCGTGGGTGACCACAGCCTTGGGCATGGCACTGGCACTGTCGCGTCTGTCGAATCCCAGATCCCTGCGCCGGCCGCGGACCGGATAGCCGTGCAGCACATCATTCCATCTGATGGCGCCAGACAGCCGCCGGGCATAGGGATCGAGCAGCAGCTTGTTGGGATTGAAGCGATGGCCCTGTTCGGGGGCGTAAGGCCCATGGACGCGATAGCCATAGAGGAGGCCCGGCCGTGCATCGGGCAGGTAGCCGTGCCAGACCTCATCGGTACATTCGGGCAAGGGCAGCCGGACGATTTCCTTGCGGCCTCCAGGATCGAACAGGCAAAGTTCGATCCGATCGGCATTGGCTGAAAAAATGGCGAAGTTGACGCCAAGCCCGTCAAAACTTGCGCCAAGAGGATAGGGTGATCCGCTCTCGAGGCGGTCAGGATGCTGGCTCAATGCGGCTCGGTCCTGTCATGGCGGGGGCGGGCGAGAACCAACGAGGTCAGACCGTCGGTTTGGGCACTTTCGTCCTGGTCAGCGCCTTTGCCGCTGCTCCTGTCGCAGCGGGAGGGGGAAGGTCGGCCAACTTGTCGACCTGCGCGACTTCCTCGGCCGCCTGACGCCAATGTTCTTCGGCAAGCCCTTCAGGATGACCCTGCGCTTCCCAGATGGCATGTGCCCGTACCCGAATGCGGTCGTCTAGATTATCCTGCACGCAGTCCTCCATCCGATACCGCAATGCGCGGCCAGCGATAAATGCGCGGGAAGCCCAATGGATGCAGCCAGCGACTGATCCAGATCAGCGAGAATTTTTGTTGCGCTGCAACCGGCATGATTTTGGCTCGTTGAGCGGCGGCCTCCGTTCAAGGATTTGCCATGGCTCCGCGCACGCTGCTTCAATTCTTTCACTGGTATTATCCCGCCGATGGCTCGCTCTGGAATGAAGTGGCCAAGGCCTCTTGCGACCTTGCTGCAATGGGGGTGACGGATGTCTGGCTACCGCCAGCCTACAAGGGCGCATCCGGACAGCAGTCGGTGGGCTATGACAGCTACGACCTTTTCGACCTTGGCGAGTTCGACCAGAAGGGAGCGATCGCGACCCGCTATGGCGATCGGACCGGATTTGAAGGCGCGACGAAGGCCCTGCGTGACGCCGGTATCGGCGTGATCCTCGATGTTGTCTTCAATCACAAGATTGGCGCGGACGAGATCGAGCCTGTGCGCGTACGTCGGACTAACCCAGACGATCGCAATCAGATCGAGGACGAGGCTTTCGAGGCTCATGCCTGGACGCGCTTCACCTTCCCGGGCCGACAGGGCCAATATTCAGAATTCGTGTGGGACAGCCGATGCTTCACCGGCGTCGATCATGTCGAACAGTCGGACGAGGATGGCGTTTTCCGCCTGGTGAACGAATATGGCGATGGAGAATGGCATGACGAGGTCGACGGCGAGAACGGCAATTATGACTATCTCATGGGCGCCGACGTCGAGTTCCGGAATCAAGCCGTTTATGAGGAGCTGAAGTATTGGGGGCGCTGGATTGCCGAGCAGGTGCCCTGCAACGGATTTCGTCTTGACGCGGCGAAGCATATACCCGCCTGGTTCTTTCGCGACTGGGTTGGCCATATGCGCGAGAGTGTCGATTCCGAGCTTTTTGTGGTCGCGGAATACTGGCATCCCGACATGGCGGCGCTTGGCCAATATCTTGAGCAAGTCGACCGGCAGCTGATGCTGTTCGATGTGGCGCTACATCACCGCTTTCACGAGGCGTCACGCGCCGATGGCGACTTTGACCTTCGCACCCTTTTCGACAACACGCTTGTCGCTGCAATGCCAGACCATGCCGTGACGATCGTCGGCAATCATGACACGCAGCCTTTGCAGGCGCTGGAGGCGCCGGTCGAAGACTGGTTCAAGCTGCATGCCTATGCTCTGATCCTTATGCGCGAGCAGGGGACGCCCTGTCTCTTCCATCCCGACCTCTATGGCGCGCGCTACAGCGACACAGGCGGCGACGGTGAGGTGCATGACATAATGATTGCTCCCGTTGATTACCTTCCACGGCTAGTCCAGGCGCGGCAGCGCTTCGCTCATGGCGCGCAGACGGACATTTTCGATGATCCGCACTGCCTCATGGTCGTGCGGCATGGCACTCACGAGCAACCTGGCGCCATCCTCATTCTTACGAACCGTGACAGTATGGAAAAGACGGTGGAACTGGGTAGCGATCATGCCGACGCTGCCTTTGTCGACTATCTTGGGCATTGCGACGAAGAGCGTGTCGCGGACGGGGAGGGGCGATTGACGGTGCGGGTGGCGCCGGGGTCCGTCAGCTTGTGGGTACGCAGCGACGTGCTTGCCTGAACGGTAGATCGACTGAGAACTGCTTCGCACTTACGTCTGTTTGATCTGCCTCCAACGACTGTGCTGCTCAATTCGTTATTCGATTATGCTCATCCGCCCCGTAAACATTGTTCTCAGACCATGTCGATCTAGGGCATGCGTTCCTGAACGCGATTGGCGGGGTGGACCTTGGCGAGTGCGGTCAGGCTTGGGGCGCGCAGCAACGAGTCAGGGGATCTGCGGATTGATGAGCAGAGGAACGTGAGATCGACATGGCTGCAGCACAGTCCACCAAACGGGACTGCGCTCGCCTGATCCGCGCGTGGCGCGATCAGCCGCCAACATCGCTAAGCTTCTGCTCGCTCCTATTTCAAGCGTTTCGCGATTTCCGTCGCCCGAGGCGCCTCCTTCAGCGAGCCCACAGATATATCGCTCTCGACTTCGGAAAGAACAGGGGATCAGGCCTTGCAAGCCGGTCGAACCGCTCCATATTGTGCGGCGCAGCATAACCAGATTCTCACAAGTCGTACGGCTGCTGTTGCAGGATAGGAGATTTTCGCGTGACGAGATTATCCGCTACAATCGCCCGACTGGCAGCAATGCGAGCCATTCACCCGATCCAACCTGCTGCCGGTGGTCCAAGCAGGTTAGCAGACTTTGACGCGTTTGGGACTAACCCCGGCGCGTTGCGCGCCAAGATATATGTTCCCGATCAGATAGCTGAAAAACCGGCGCTGGTCGTCGTATTACATGGCTGCACGCAAAACGCCGCAGGCTATGATTGCGGCTCTGGTTGGTCACAATTAGCGGATGAACATGGCTTCCTGCTGCTATTTCCAGAGCAGCGGCGCGCAAACAACCCCAATCTTTGTTTCAACTGGTTTTCTCCCGCCGACAATGCCCGTGATCGAGGCGAGGCGCTGTCTATCAGAGAGATGATCATGGCAATGGTGGATACTCATGGTGCTGACCCGTCCCGTACCTTCATGACCGGTCTTTCCGCAGGGGGCGCAATGACCTCTGTCATGCTTGCCAGCTACCCGGAATTGTTCGCAGGCGGTGCGATCATCGCCGGCTTGCCGCACGGATCGGCGTCCAACATCCCGCAGGCGCTTGAAGCGATGCGCGAGGCGGGAGCCTTTAGCACGAAGGATCTGGGTGACCGGGTCCGTCGCGCGTCGAACCATGATGGCCCTTGGCCACGCATTTCAATATGGCATGGAAGCGCCGACGCAACGGTCAGCAGCACCAATGCGGACGCAATTCTCGCTCAATGGCTGTCAGTCCACGGTCTCGAGCCGGCGCCGGACGCTTCGGAACAGATAGCAGGCCATCGTCGACGCGTCTGGAACGACGCAGCCGGACGCCCGCTTATCGAAGATTATCGCATTGCCAATATGGGCCATGGCACGCCACTGGCCACGACCGGGCGGGATGCTTGCGGCATGGCGATGCCGCATATGCTCGAAGCGGGTATCTCATCCACGCGCCGGATCGCATCATCCTGGGGTTTGCTGGAGACCCGAACGGAGCGTAAATTTGCGCAATCGGGCGGACAAGGCCAGGAGGGGACACCCACTCTGCCGGTAGCAAGGATAAGCCGGTTGGAAGCGTTGCCCTCCGAAGCCTCACGCTCCACAGTTTCAGGGACAGCAGAAGCGGAAAAAATCATCCACGACGCGCTGCGCGCCGCCGGACTCATGCAGTGAGCGGGTCTTATTTCGCTGGTTGCGCGCGGCGGATCCGATAGGGACCATGGGGTGACGCCATGACCTTTCCTTTCCAGCTCAGCTCGACCGCCCCTTCGGCCCCTAGCTGATCGATTGCGGCGTGGACGACCGGCATCGCTATACGCCACGACGGCCCTTTCGGATCGGCGCCCGCTTTACGGGCAACCATCCTTGCGACCTCGCTTGGACAGATTGTTGCTTGGTCCGCGCGGCGGTCGAGCAACTGTAACACGGCGCTGCGCGCATCATTTATCCGGTGAAAGGTAATGTCGGAGGTCATGATCGATTAGAGCCCGATCTCTTCAAGTGCCGATGCGACCTCGGGGTCCATGGCTTGGTCGGATTTGGGCGTCAGGCGATTGAGTGCAGTACGCAGCCTCTGTTGCGCAACTTGTAATGTCTTATGCCGCACCTCGCGCGTGACATTGGTTCGCCACGATCGGCTCTCACCTAGCAGCGCCGCCCATTTCGCTTCTTCTGCTGCCAGGATCGACAACGCCAACCTTAGACCATCCCGGCGGCCATGTGCGTAATCCGGTTCCATGCCTATCACTCAAAATTTCACGTTCCGTGCATCGACAACACGTGATCTTTACGATCGGCTCCGCCCAGCACTGTGAACCGAGCTGTCAGTAGTTCGCGTCATTTTCTGACGTAAGGCTCTGTACTGCTTTGACGTCCCCGTATCCGATGGCAGCCAGCAAACCGACCTTTACCACAGCACCGACAAGGCGAGGCGTGAAGTAGCCAATGGCGGCGCCCTTCGCGCCGCTGTCGCCGTCCTGCTGATCCAGTTTGGATTCCTACAACCGCACCGATAATTTCCGTGATCATATCCTGTCCCTTGTTGAGTTTAGGGGAGCGCGCGACATCGCTCGAGGTTCCACCTTCTCGTCCGCTTCATAAAATGCAGGTCGCCGACGTCAGCATGATTTCCAGCTTCGACTGATCCTGATCAATGTGATTCTCAGGAACGACTGCTCGCCCTCCCGGATTATTCCGCCATTATCATTCGAAAGGACTGGATGTGGCAACGCAACTGAACGCTGACAGATCGCAATTTTTGCGGCAGGATTTTCAGGAGGCACTGAGCTGCTGGAATCGGAAAAGGCTATCCCCGACCTTCCCGACGGCTATCTCTGCCGAACGCTTCGAGGATGATCGGCGAATGCTGCGGCTGGAGATCGGATTTCTCGAGGAATTGCGGCAGGAAGTCATCGCTGAGGCGCGCAAGGCACCGACCAATCCCGATGGATTCATTTCATGGTTTGAGAATCTCAAGGCGACCGGGCCTGGACAGCATGACCGTCTTTTCCCATGGCTTGCCGAGCGGGCGGACCGGGATGAGATGCGCTGGTTTCTATCGCAGGAAGCCGCTGGCGAAGCGGGTTTCGACGACCTGGTTGCGATGACCCAAGTGAAGCTGCCGGCGCGCGCGAAGCTCGAACTGGCACGCAATTATTGGGACGAGATGGGGCGCGGTAATGCGAAGGGTATGCATGGGCCGATGCTGGGCCAGCTGGTCGATATCCTGGAGCTCGACACGCGAATCGAGAACACTGTCTGGGAAAGTTTGGCGCTCGCCAATGCCATGACGGCGATGGCGACCTCGCGCTATTTTGCGTGGCACAGCGTGGGCGCCTTGGGCGTGATCGAGCTCACCGCACCAGATCGGTCGGCGCACACCGCCAGAGGGTTGAGGCGGATCGGTCTGTCCGGATCCGAACGACGTTATTTCGACCTGCATGCTGTGCTCGACATTAAGCACAGCCGTGACTGGAATGATGAGGCGATCCGCCCGTTGGTGGCGGAGGATCCCCGTCGCGCAACTGCTATGGCGGAAGGCGCGCTCATCCGCTTGCGATGCGGCGAACGTTGCTTTGACCGTTATCGCGGCCATTTCGGATTGGAATGAGGGATGAGCAATCGCATCCTGCTGGTCGAGGACGACCCTGCTGTTGCCGCCGTTATCGCCGACATATTGGATGGCGCCGATTATGCGGTAGACGGGCCTTACCAAACGCTTGTCGATGGTATCGCTGCCGTCGCTGACAATATGCCCTCAGCCGCTGTTCTGGACATCCGGTTGCGGGACGGCGACGTCAACCTTCTGGCAGATGATCTCGATTTGTACGACATTCCCTATGTTTTCTGTTCAGGTGCACCGGACTTTGCGATGATGCGCAGGCATCCCGCTGCGCCCCTGATCCTCAAGCCTGCGCTTTCCACCGAACTCGTGCGCACGCTGCGAAATATGCTGCACTGAGGGCTGTCGTCCGAATCCGCCCAACATGAAGGACCGCGTGGTAGCGGAGAAAGCGTCGCGTTTGGTCATTCGCACCTTGCTGTCGATTTCTCTTCACGGCAATGGCAGGAAATGGAGTCGGCTAGTGCGCGCGATCTTCGGGTCGGTTGACCGTCGTGGCCATTTGGAGGTGCCATTCACGACGAATACGTCGGCTGACCTCAATGAACAGCGGCCGACGCTGCGCGAATGTCAGCTTCCTCCGCGATCCTACTATGAACTGGACATTTAGCTATCGGCCAAATCCAGACATGGGTAACCAATTTGAGCCCGCAGAATCTTGCAAATGTACAGTGGGTTCGATAGAGAGAGCCTCCGTCGAACTCAGGTGACAAGCATCTGTTTTCAGGCGAAAAAGTCTTTGTGGTCTTTCGCGTGGCATTTTTGAGCTCGGGACACTTCACCGACTGCGAGATTTCAACGTCTTATCAGGTGAGTTCGAATCCCACCCTCTCCGCCAGTTTTATCCCAGATGACATCCGCAAAATGCTGGCGCAAGCCGGATTGGCATAGCCATTGGCGCATCATTTTGCGGGTGGCATTATCGCGTCGCATGATCGTCGATCGACGGCGTTGAGCAGTCAGCCGTTACCCTCTTTCCAACAGCACATCGACCATGAATCGCCAGATATTGGCGGCATCGCTTTGATAGGCGCCGTCGACCTCCCCGGCCGACACGGTGCGGGTGATTTCGGAACCGGCTTCCGCCATCTCCTGGCTTGGTTCGTGGATGGCGGTCAGGATGGCGCGGACGACGGCCCGCATATCCACATTCCCATTGATGGCGCCCGTGTCGGCATGCGCCTGCACGCCCTGGCGCAACAGGTCGTTCCATGCCGCAGTTTCGGCGCGTTCGAATGGGGTCATAGGGGTAAAGCCTTGTTTCATGAAGATCGGACCAGCACGGGCGCATGGACGCTAAGGCCGTGGCCGTTGACCCACAGGCTATGCACCATCCCCGTGGTGATCAACCGTAAAGGCCGCAGCGTAGGGCATGTTGGCCATATCGCAGCGCCATCCCAAAATTTTCTGTCCTATGGCCGAGCATTGCTTGCAGGACGATTCTCTATAAGATCGATAGATAAGTCGCATGAGTCGGCGCGGAGTGTCTATGCAGGACGGACAGGAGCAGGATGGCCAGGAGGCCGAGAGCGTATTCGGGCGCTGGCGCGCGCGGCTGGCGCAGGCCGTGCTGCGCGAACCGTCCGTCGTGCTGATCGAGCGCGACGCCGACGCGATGTTCCCCTTTTCCGGTCTGGACGATCGCGCCGTGCCTCTCCGCGAAACGGTCAATTGACGGATAGATGATTTCGCCATCGCGAAAGACATCCTAGATCGGCGTCTCTTTCCCTTTGCCCCTTTCCCAGGAGTTAGCATGGCCACCAACCCCCGCGCCGTAACCCGCGCCGTCGACAGCCTGTTTCTGGAGCGCTGGTCGCCCCGCGCTTTCGATTCCTCCGCTGTACCGCAGGACGATCTCGACACGATTTTCGATGCGGCCCGCTGGGCGCCGTCGGCGTTCAACTATCAGCCCTGGCGTTTCCTCTATGCCCATCGCGACAGCGCCGACTGGTCGCGCTTTCTGGAATTGCTGGCGCCCTTCAACCAGAGCTGGGTGCAAAATGCGGGCGTCATCGTCTTCATCCTGTCCGACACGCTGATGGCGGCACCGGGGTCGGAGGATTATAAGCCGTCGCACAGCCACAGTTTCGATGCGGGCGCGGCCTGGGCGCTGCTGGCGTTGCAGGCGACGCGGCTGGGCTATCACACCCATGGCATGACCGGCGTCGATTTCGACAAGGCGCGCGCCGAACTGGCGGTGCCGGAGCGTTTCCGCATCGAGGCGGCGGTCGCGATCGGCCGGCAGGGCGACAAGGCGGTGCTGCCCGAAGCATTGCAGGCGCGCGAGGAACCCAGCGACCGCAAGCCGATTGAAGCCTTCGCCCATTCGGGCAATTTCGCGGGCTGACGCGCTATATCACTCGCTCGCCTTGCGGTGAGGGGGTGATTTGGGGCACGATGGCGAAGGGCGTCGCATTGGCGACGCGCCTTCGTCCCGATGAGTGTCTGTCGTCCATGTCCCTTCCTGAAATGATCGCCGAAAGCGCCGTCCCTGCTGTCGTGACCAACCCACGGTTGCCCGACAACCCGATTATCGAATGTAATGACGCCTTCACGGCGCTCACCGGCTATAGCCGTGAAGAGATTATCGGCCGCAATTGCCGCTTTTTGCGGGGCGCGGGTACGGACGGCGCGAGCACGGACATGATCCGCGACGCCATCCGCGCCAATCGGCCGGTGCTGGTCGAACTGCTCAATTATCGTAAGGACGGCACGCCCTTTCGCAATGCGTTGATGATCGCGCCCATCTTTGGGCCGGACGGATCGGTGGAATGGTTCCTGGGATCGCAAATGGCGGTGCAGGAACCCGGCGACCAGCGGGCGGACGACGCCATCGCACTGATCGCGACGCTGACCGAACGCCAGCGCGCGGTGCTGGTCGGCATGGCGCAGGGCCGCCTCAACAAGCAGATCGCCTATGATCTGGGGCTAACCGAACGCACGGTGAAGATGCACCGCGCGGCGATGCTGCGCGCGCTGAACGTGCGCACCGCGGCCGAAGGCATCCGGCTGGCGATCGAGGCGGGGCTGTAGCATGGCGGGCGCGCCCCGCTGATGGTGTTGCTGGGCATTGCGATCATCGTGGCGGGCTTTCTGCTGCGGTTTCACCCGCTGCTGGTGATCCTGGCGTCGGCGATCGTCACCGGCCTGGCCGCGGGGCTTGATCCGCTCGCGATCCTGGCTGCGTTCGGCAAGGCGTTCAACGAAGCGCGCTATGTCAGCATTATCTGGATCGTGCTGCCGGTCGTCGGCCTGCTGGAAGCGCATGGGTTGCAGGAGCGCGCGCGCGGCCTGATCGCGAAGATGCGCGGGGCGACGGTCGGGCGCTTCCTGATCTTCTACCTGATCGTGCGACAGGCGCTGTCGGCGGTCGGGCTGACGTCGGTCGCGGGGCATCCGCAGACGGTGCGGCCGCTAGTCGCGCCGATCGCGGAGGCGGCCGCGGAAACCCAGGCGGGCGGGCTGGACGAGGATGAGCGCGAGGAGATCAAGGCCTGGGCCGCGGCGACCGACAATGTCGGGCTGTTCTTCGGCGAGGATATCTTCCTGGCGATCGGGTCGATCCTGCTGATCAAGGGGCTGCTGGAGCAATATGGCATCAGCCTGGAGCCGCTCCAACTATCAGTCTGGGCGATCCCGACGGCGATCGCCGCGCTGCTGATCCATGGTTTTCGCCTGTGGCGGCTCGACAAGCGGCTGGCGCGCATCCGGGCGGCGCGCGCGCGATGATCACGCTGCATTGGGTCTATGCGCTGGCGGGCGCGGTGTTCGCCGCTTTTGCGCTGCTGGGCGTGGCTGACCGGGGCAATCCGCGCCGCTGGACGACGGCGGCCTTCTGGGCCTTGCTCGCGACATCCATGTGGGCGGGCGACGCGCTCGGCGACCTGGGCAATGGCGTGCTGGTGCTGGGCCTCGTTGGGCTGGGCGCGCTGAGGCTTGGTCGGGGCGATGGCGTGGTGCGGGCGGATGTGCGGCAAGCGCGGGCCGATCGCTTCGGCAACCGGCTGTTCGCCATCGCGCTGATCATCCCGGTGACCGCCCTGGCCGGCACCTTCCTGTTCAAGGCCGCGCCGGGCTGGTTCGACGCCAAGCAGGCGACGCTGATCGCGCTGGCGCTCGGCGTGCTCATCGCGATGACGGTGGGGTGCCTGTGGCTGCGTGCCAGTGCACTCGTGCCGTTGCAGCAGGGGCGGCGGCTGATGGACTGTGTCGGCTGGGCCGCGATCCTGCCGCAGATGCTGGCCAGCCTGGGCGCGGTGTTCGCGCTGGCGGGGGTGGGCGATGTCGTGGGCGGCATCGTGCAACAGGCGATTCCGCAGGGCAGCCTGATCGGCGCGGTGATCGCCTATGGCCTGGGCATGGCGCTGTTCACCATGGTCATGGGCAACGCCTTTGCCGCCTTCCCGGTGATGACCGCAGCGATCGGCATTCCGCTGCTGATCCGCACCTATCATGGCGATCCGGCGATCGTGTGCGCCATCGGGATGCTGGCGGGTTTCTGCGGCACCTTGCTGACGCCGATGGCGGCGAATTTCAATCTGGTGCCCGCCGCGCTGCTGGAACTGAAGGACAAGCATGGCGTCATCAAGCGGCAGGTCGGCACCGCCGTCCCGCTGCTGATCGTCAACATCGCTCTTATCTATTGGCTGGCTTTTCCATGACGCTTCTGACGCAAGACATCGCCGATCGTTTCGCCGCGCTGACGCTGTCGCATCTGGGGAAACGCTATCCTTACAAGATGGACCTGGTGATGGGCGGGCCGGAGGATGCGCGCGCGCCCGATGAGCATCATCCGATCTTTCACGGCAGTTTCGACTGGCATAGCTGCGTCCATGGATGGTGGCAGGTGATGCGGTTGATGCGCCTGTTCCCCGACATGGCGCAGGCCGGGGCGATCCGGGCGCGGGCCGACGCGATGCTGGTGCCGGACAAGGTGGCGGGGGAACTCGCCTATCTGCACCGGCCGTTAAGCACCGGATTCGAACGGCCCTATGGCTGGGCCTGGGCGCTGGCGCTGCATGATGAACTGGCGCGGCACGATGCGCCCTGGGCGGCGGCCTTCACTCCGCTGGCGGAAGCGTTTGGGGCGCGTTTCCATGCCTTCCTGCCCAAGTTGATCTATCCGCTGCGGGTCGGCACCCATTTCAACATTGCCTTCGCGCTGACCCTGACGCTGGACTGGGCGGAGACGCGCGATCCGGCGCTGGCCGCGCTGATCCGCGACAAGGCGATCGGCTGGTTCGGGCAGGACCGGGGGTGCCAGGCGTGGGAGCCGGGCGGCGACGAATTTCTCTCGCCCGCCTTGTGCGAAGCCTTGCTGATGAGCCGGTTGCTGGACCGCCCGGCCTTTGCCCACTGGTTCCACGCCTTCCTGCCCAACCTGGCGCGGGGGGAACCCGCCACCTTGTTCACGCCGGCCACAGTGTCCGACCGCAGCGACGGCAAGATCGCGCATCTCGATGGGCTGAACCTCAGCCGCGGCTGGTGCTGGCGCGCGATTGCCGCCGCGCTGGGGCCGGACGATGCGGTGGCCGCGCTGGCGCAGGAGGCGGCGCGGGTCCATGTCGCCGCCAGCCTGCCCCATGTCGCGGGCGATTATATGGGCGAACATTGGCTCGCCACCTTCGCCCTTTTGGCGCTGGAATAGGGGTCAGTTCGTCACGGCATGGACGAACATATAGCCTTCGTTGCGGATGGTGCGGATGACCGGGCCTTTCAGGCCGCTGGCGGATAGCTTGCGGCGCAACCGGCATAGCTGGACATCGATCGACCGGTCATAATGGTCGGTGGTCGCGCCATAGACGCGGTCGAGCAGGCGGCTGCGGTCCAGCACCTGGCGCGGATGTTCGACAAAGACGCGCAGCAGTTGAAATTCGCCGTCCGAAAGCGACACGGCCGTCCCTTTCGGATCGAACAGCTGGCCGGTGGTCATGTCCACGCGCCAGCCTTCGAACGAGGCGAAGCTGCACGCGGCGGCGGCGGGGGCGTCCTTGTGCGCGCCCGGTGCCATGCGGCCGCGCAGCGCGGCGCGGATGCGGGCCAGCAGTTCACGCGGGTTGGCGGGCTTGCACAGGCAATCCTCCGCGCCCAGCTCCAGCGCGGCGATCCGGTCCGCGTCGCTACAGGCGGCGCTGTGGACGATCACCGGCAGGCGGCGTTCGATCGCCAGTTCGCGCAGCAGCGCCGCCCCTTGTTCCGGGGCGATGGCGGGGTCGAGCACCACCAGCGCATAATCCTGCTGCGCCAGCGCCGCGCGCATCTGCAACGGGGTTTCCGCGCCTTCCACGATCAGGCCGTAGTGGGCGAAATTATCGGCCAGCTGGGCGAGCTGGGCGCTGTCGTTATCGACGATGAGAAGGCGACTGTGCGAGATCGTCATGCCCGCAAGGACGCTGCCGCCAGCGCAAAACCGTCCCGTCCCTATTGTCCGTGCGCCCCTGCCATTGCAGTCGTGCCGTGAGCAATTGCTCGCCCGGTGCGAAATGGGCGCGCAGCCGGTCGGCCAGCGCAGCGTCGAGCAGGTCGTGCGTCGTCAAGGGACGGCCGAACCGGCCGGACGCATTGGCGCGGCGCAGCAGGCGGCGGCTGAGGCCGTACCAGCCGGGAATATCCACCAGCCAGCTTTTGTCGGCGACGGCGCGGCGGGTGAACAGGTTCATCGTGCGCGCCAGCCAGAGCAGCGGGCGGCTGAGCGAGGGATTACGCGCGCGCCAGTCAATATGGCTGAGGTCCACGTCCAGCCCGAAGCGCGCGGCATAGGCGGCGGCAAAGCCGCGCGGGTCGGCGCGGAAATCCTCATACCGGAAGACATGGACCCGGTCCGGCCCGAACAGCGCGTCATAATGGGCGATCAGGCGGATCGTGTCGAAATGGTCGAGACGGAAGCCCGGCGCTTCGTCCCGTTCGGGCGCCACCGGGCTGAGCGAATGGCGGCCGATCAGATAGCGCTTGAGGCCGAAAGTCCCGCCGCCCTTCACATATTGCAGCCAGGCCGACACGATCGCGGACAGCGGATCGCGCACGAAGATGACGATCTGCGCATCGGGCAGGGTGCGGCGGATGCGATCGGCGACATCCTTGCTGAGGTTGCCGGCCAGGCCGCCATTATGCAGGCCGCCGGTCAGATTTTCCTCGCACAAGATCGCGTCGTCGGGCGTGTCGCCCAGCCGTCGCCGCGCGTCGAGGGGATCGAAATGGAGCGCGCCGGCGTCGAGGAAGGCGGCGCGCACGGTCGCGCGGGGGATATAGCGGCGGTTGCGGACGGCAGGATAGAAGCTGTCCTGGAACCAGGTCGTACCGGTCTTGTGATAGCCGATATGGACGATCGCGGCCATCAAGCGGCTTTGGCCAGAGGTGCAGAGGCCGCCGCTTCGCCTCCGCCTTCGCCCAGGCCCATTCCGTTCAGGCAAAGGCGGCAATGCCGGTCCCAGGACAGGTTTTCCGCTGCCCAGGCCCGCGCCCTGGCGCCGATGCGGCGGCACAAGGCCGGATCGGCGACCAGCAGGTCGAGCGCGGTGCGGATCGCGTCGATCGACTGGCCATCGACGACGAAGCCGGTCACCCCGTCGCGGACGAATTCGGCCGGACCGCCGTCGCGGCCGACGACGCACACCAGCCCCTGCGCCATGGCGTCGGCGACCGACAGGCCGAAGCCCTCAATTTCCGCGCCATCCTCCATCGCGATCTGGGGGTGGAGGAAGATGTCGGCGGCGGCATAGGCGTCCGCCAGATCCTGCGCCGATACATAGCCGGCCATGGTGACTGTGCCGTCGAGGCCGCAATGGCGGACCGTTTCACGCACCCGCACCGAATCGACGCCGCGCCCGATGATGACATGGCGCAGATGCGCGCCGCCCTGAACACAGCCGGCGACCGCCCGCACGGCGGCGGCTATATTCTTGCGCGCGACGAGGCGGCAGACGGTGAGCAATTGCGCGCCGCCTGCGCCGCGCGCGAAGGCGGTCGGCGCACGATCGGCCGGCATCACCACGCCGTTCCAGGCGGTGATGGTGCGGGCCGCCAGATGCGGCAGGCGACCCAGCAACAGGGTGCGCGTCACGTCGCTGACCGCGACGATCCGCCGCGCGCGGTGCAGCACTAGGCGCAACAACAGCAGCGCGACGCCGCGTGGCCGCCCGACCTCCCGGCCATGGACGGTGACGAACAGCGGGCGCGGGAAGAGCAGGACGGGCAGCGCCGCGCGCCAGGTGCAGGCGTGGATGAGGGCGGGGCGGTCGCCGCGCAGCCACGCGCCGAGCATCGCCCGGAACAGCCGCGCATAGACCGCCAGCATCGACGCCGCGCCGACATCGATCAGATCGACCCCGTCCTGTCGCACCCGGCGCGGGCCGGCGGAGGATTTGGCGAAGATGGTGACCCGGCGACCCTGCGCGGCGTATGCGCAGGCGACTTCGCGCGCATAGGTCTGCACGCCGCCCTCATCGGGTTCATAGACGCGGGCGACGATCCAGAGCGATGTGGGGGAGTCAGACATGGGCGACCAGCTTCAGCCGGGGGAGGCCATCCAGGGCCGGGCGCGTCACCGACTGGCTGCGCGCGAGATAGTGGGTGAGCGCGCGCGCCGCGCGGACGCTGGCGGCGTCGCCGGGGGCATCGGTCGGTTGGGCGAAGGTGCGGGCCACGCCCTGCCGCTGCGCTTCCGCATAGGTTATATGGCTGGCGATCGCGTCGGCCGCCGCATCGGCTATGCCCTGCGCCGACTCCAGCACCGGGCCATAGCGCCAATGGCCGTAGCTGCGATCCTCTTGCCAGTCGGCGCGATGGCCGTTCAGGAACAGGCAGGGGCGGGGGCGGGCGAGATATTCGTAAATCTGGCTGGAAACGTCACCCAGATAGAGCGAGGCCATATGGATATAGCGCATGTCGATGCTGGCCCGGCTGCCCAGGTCGATATGGACATGGGGCAGGCGGGCGAGATCGGCCAGGCAGCGTTCCATCGCCGCGCGTTTGCGGCGATTGTCGAACAGGCGGATGTGCGGCGCGACGATCAGGTTGAAACGGTCGTCCTGCGCGAACTGGCGAATGACATCCTCCCCCATGGTCGGCCAGGAGGACAAGCGCGGCGAGAAATGCGGATTGTAGAGAATGACGGGCCGGTCCTGCGCGAACAGGTGCCGGCTGTCGCCATGGGCGCGGGTCAGGTCGAACTTGCTGTAGCCGGTGATGGCATAATGGCCCTCGCGGATCAGCCCTTCGTCCAGCATCCGTCGCCGCTGCTTTTCGCCCGCCAGCAGGACGAAGTCGAATTGGGCGATGCGCCGGTCATAGCCGACCGCCCGGTCGCCCGCGCCATGGCAGGTGTGGATGAAGCGGGTGCGCGACAGGCCCAGCCGCTTGAGCAGCAAGGATGTGCGTTCGGGCAGGATGATCGCGTCATAGTGCGTCAAGCGCCGCCGCGCCGCGAGCAAGGCGGGGAGCTTGGGCGGGATCGTGCCGCCGGTCAGGCCAGCGAGCGCGTCCAGCCAGCGCCCGCCGCAGCGCAGGAAGCGGATCGGCCCGGCGTCGCGCGTGGTGGCGATATCCCGCGCCAGCGCCAGATGATCGTCGGTCGCGGCGATGACGTCCACGGTGAAGGCCGGGTCGCGCGACAGTTCGATCGCGATCGGCAAGGCGTGGAAAAGCTGGTGGATCTGGGCGTTGAAAAAGAAGCACAGCCGTTGTGGCGGGGCCAGCGCCGCCGCGTCGCTCCGGTCGAACCAGTCGCGTCCCATGATAAACTCCATTCGATCAGACCCGAATGGAGGGATGCGCCCTATTTATCGCGGGGGGATTTCAGCGTGCTTCAGGGTGTGGACGCCCTGTAACATTGGCGCGACGTAACGGCCGGGCAACGCATGGAAAGGCTATATTTCAACGTCCGTTCGTTTCGAGCGTGTCGAGAAACCATGCGGCGCGCTTCCCGCTTCTCGACTTCGCTCGAAGCGAACGGATGGGTGTTTTCAGTCGCGCAGCAGCTCGTTGATGCCGGTCTTCGAGCGCGTCTGCGCGTCGACGCGCTTGACGATCACGGCGCAATAGAGGCTGGGGCCGGGGGTGCCGTCGGGCAGCGGCTTGCCGGGGAGCGAGCCGGGGACGATGACCGAATAGGGCGGCACTTCGCCTATGAAGACCTCACCGGTCGCGCGGTCGATGATCTTGGTCGACTGGCCGATGAACACACCCATCGACAGGACCGATCCCTTGCCAATGCGCACGCCTTCGACCACTTCGGACCGCGCGCCGATGAAACAGTCATCTTCGATGATGACCGGATCGGCCTGCAACGGTTCCAGCACGCCGCCGATGCCCACGCCGCCCGACAGATGGACATTCTTGCCGATTTGGGCGCAGCTGCCGACCGTGACCCAGGCGTCGACCATCGTGCCTTCATCGACGAAAGCGCCGATATTGACGAAGCTGGGCATCAGGATGGCGTTCTTGGCGATATGCGCGCCCGCGCGAGCGAAGGCACCAGGGACCGCGCGGAAGCCGGCGGCGCGGAACTCCGCCTCGCCCCAGCCGGCGAACTTGCTGGGCACCTTGTCCCACCAGAAACCGCCGCCGGGGCCGTTTTCGATCAGGGCGTTGTCGTTCAGGCGGAAGGACAGCAGCACCGCTTTCTTGAGCCACTGGTTGACCTGCCAGCCGGCATCCGTGGGCTCGGCGACGCGGCCCTTGCCGCTGTCGAGCAGGGCGAGGGCCTCAGTCACGGCATCGCGCACCGGCCCTTGCGTGGTCAGGCTGACATTGGCGCGGTCTTCCCACGCGGCGTCGATGGTGGCTTGCAGGTCTTGGCTCATGGATGCTCCCCAATGATGGCGGCCAGAAATGGCGTCAGATGGTCGGTTTCAAAGTCGATGAAATCGGGATGATGGTCGTGATGGCCCGCTTCTGAGCCATTATTGACCCAGATGGTGGTCATGCCGATCGCCTTGGCGGGGCGCAGGTTGCGGGCCATGTCCTCGAAGAAGGCGGCGCGGGTGGGATCGACATCATGGACCCGGCACAGGTCGGCATAGCCCGACGGATCGGGCTTTGGCACATATTGGCAGGCATGGATGTCGTGGATCAGTTCGAACGCCTGCGCCAATCCGAGCTTGTCGAGCACGCGGGTCGCATAAGCGGCATCGCCATTGGTGAAGATCAGGCGGCGACCGGGCAGTGCGGCGATATGGGCGTTGAGCGCGGGATCGACCGTCAGCCGGTCCATGGAAATGTCATGGACATAGTCGAGAAATTCCCGCGGTTCGATGCCATGATGGTGCATCAGCCCCGACAATGTCGTGCCATGATCCATGAAATAACGCTTCTGGACCGTGCGCGCCTCGACCGGATCGCAGCCGAGCAGACCCTGGATGAATTCGCCCATCTTCACGTCGATCAGCGCGAACAGGTCCGTCTTCGCCGGGTAGAGCGTATTGTCCAGATCGAAGATCCAGGTGTCGATATGGGCCAGGTCTGCGCGCATGGCCGCGCCCTAGTCCGGTGCGGGGGGAAGGGCAAGCCACTAACCCTTCTCCCCATACTCCCTTATCGTCATCCCCGCGCAGGCGGGGATCCAACTCCCACCCTATAATCTCGCCGCAAGGTCTGGAGATGGATTCCCGCCTGCGCGGGAATGACTGGCGGGCATTTTGCTGTCCTCAGCAGCCCAGCGTCTCGTTGTCCTGATAGAAAGCCTGCACCGCGGCCCAGGCATCCTCTGCCGTTTCGACCCAGGTCAGCAGGTTGAGGTCGGTCGGGGAAATGACGCCTTCGTCCGCCAGCGCCTCGAAATCCACCACCCGGTTCCAGAAATCCTTGCCGAATAGCAGGATCGGGATCGGCTTCATCTTGCCGGTCTGGATCAGGGTGAGCAGTTCGAACATTTCGTCGAACGTGCCAAAGCCGCCGGGGAAGACGGCGAGCGCGCGCGCGCGCAGCAGGAAATGCATCTTGCGCAGCGCGAAATAGTGGAACTGGAAGCTCAGCTCCGGCGTCACGAAGCGGTTGGGCGCCTGTTCGTGCGGCAGGACGATGTTCATGCCGATCGTGGTCTGGCCCACATCTACCGCGCCGCGATTAGCGGCTTCCATGATCGACGGGCCGCCGCCGGAGCAGACGACGAAGTGGCGGCATCCTTCCGCGTTCACCGGATATTGCGCGGCGATCCGCGCCAGGCTGCGCGCTTCTTCATAATAGCGCGCCTTGGCGCCCAGATTTTCCGCGATCCGCTTCTGCTCCGGTGTCGTGGCAGCGTCGATCCGCGCCTGAACCTGATCGGGCTGGGGAATGCGGGCCGAACCGTAGAACACGAAGGTCGATTCGATCTTCGCTTCGTCCATCAGCAATTGGGGTTTGAGCAGTTCTAGCTGGAACCGGACCGGGCGCAGGTCTTCGCGCAGCAGGAATTCGCTGTCCTGAAAGGCTAGCTTGTAGGCTGCGCTCTGCGTCTGGGGCGTGCCGACCTGCTTCTTGGCGTCATCGGCCTCTTCGCGGGCCGGGCGGAATTTGCGTTCTTCAATGTCTTTTTTCGTCATTTGCGCAAACTTAGTGCGCGGCGATGGCAAATCCAAGTCTGCTTGTTTGCA
>JAVBXL010000060.1 GCA_030824575.1 bacterium
CGACCCTTGCAATCCGTTCGCCCTGAGCGAAGTCGAAGGGCATTGCTGAGCGGAGGCGAAGCATTTGACCTCGCTCCGCTCGGCAGAGGGCTTCGACTTCGCTCAGCCTGAACGGATTTCCTATATCTGCAATCCACCGAAATCCGCCTCCGGAAATAAGCCGATATTTTCCCTTCTCCGCGTCCTCTGCGCCTCCGCGCGATTAAACCCTCGCGCAGAGGCGCAGAGAACGCGAAGATAAAGCAGAAGACACCTCGGATGGTTTTCGCATTTTTGAACGGTGATGAAATCTTCGGCGACCCTCCACCCAAAAATCCCCTTCCAATGTAGGATTTCCTCTGATCTATACTTGTCGATGGAACCACACCCCACCGCCAATCCGGCCGCGCCCGGCGCGTTGCCCCCCGCCGACCCCGTCCGCTGGACGCCGGAAAAACAGCGGCTTTTCCTCACCGGCCTGCTCGCCACCGGCAATGTGACGCAGGCGGCCCGCGCTGCAGGCATGTCGCCCGCCAGCGCCCATCGCCTGCGCCGTCGCCTCGCGGGCACGCCATTCGATCGCACCTGGGCAAAGGCGCTGGCGCTCCATGCGCAAAGCCTGGCCGAAGCTTTCGCCGGAGATAACGCCATAACTGTGACCCGACAGGCGCGTCGCGGATGCGTCGGCGGCGCGTTGGCATGACCCAGATGATCGGGGCCGGGCAATCCGTCGGCGCGTCACTGGCGCGTCACTGGCGCGTCGCGGGTGCATAGCCGGCGCTTCGGCCTGCCTTTCGCCCGCAAAATCATGCCAACAACGGTGTGAACTTCGGCGGCGTGACCCGGTCGTGACCCTGGCCTATTCGTCTTCCGCCGTCATCGGCTCCCCCGGCGGCGCATCGACCCAGCGTCGCGCCACGGCATAAACATGGCCCGCCCTCAGAAACGCAGCGATCGCTTTCTCCCGTTGCTTGGGGTCCAGCGGCCCGGTCGCATAGGGGCCGACCCGCTTGCGCCGGGCGAAGCGGTCCGCCGCCGCCCAGGCTTCGGATGCGATCTGCACGTCCGCCTTTTCCCGATCCTCCTCGCCGATTCCCGCCGCGCGCAATTCCTCGCCGATGCGCCGCGCGCCATAGCCGCGCCGGGCCAGCGCCCCGCTCTTCATCACCGCATAGCCCGCGTCGTCGATATAGCCCAGATCCACGAAGCGGTCCGCCAATCCATCCGGGTCCGCAGGCGCCTCGCCGCCCCATCCGCGCTCCTTGATCTTGCGCTTGAGATAGCTGAGCAGCTTGCCCCGGCTGGTGGCGAAGCGGGCCACATGGCGCAGCGCCATGTCGCGCAGCGCGCTTTCATCGAGCGGTGGAGGGAGGCGTTTGCCGGTCATCATGATGCAACATGCGACATGCGCCATCTTTATGCCACAGTCGGGCCGGAATTTCACCGTGCCTTGTCGGCTATGAGTGCATGTTGGAATGCAATATCCGGTGCAAATGGCGGTCAAAGCTGCTAGCGGCCCCGGCTTCAAGATTTTCAAGACATTGGGTCAACCAATATGACGGGTTCGCAAGAGATGATGGCACCGACGCCGACCACCGATGATCTGCCGCGCCGCTTCTCCGATTTCGGGACGCTGGGCGAAGCGCTGGACTATGCGGCGCAGGGCAAACGCGGCCTCAACTTTCACGATGCGCGGGGTAATCTGGCGCGGCCCTATCCGTTTGCCGAACTGCGCGCCGACGCCATCGGCTGCGCCCATCGCCTGATCGCCCATGGCGTGAAGCCCGCCGATCGCGTCGCCCTGGTCGCCGAAACCGGGGCGGATTTCGCCATGCTCTTCTTCGGCATCATCTATGCCGGCGCCTGGCCGGTGCCGCTGCCGCTGCCCACCAGCTTCGGCGGCAAGGACAGCTATATCGATCAGCTGAACGTCCAGCTTTCCAGCTGCGACCCGATGCTGTTCCTTTTCCCCAAGGAACTGGAAGAGATGGCGGGCGAATCCGGCCGTCAGGAGAATGTCGAGAGCATCGCGTTCGAAGATTTCATCGCCCGCGACGCCGTGCCCGCCGCCCTGCCGCAGGCGCAGCCGGAAGAAATCGCCTATCTGCAATATAGCAGCGGATCGACCCGTTTCCCCCACGGCGTCGCGGTGACGCATCATGCGCTGCTGTCCAACCTGTCGGCGCACAGCCACGGTATGCAGGTGCAGGACAGCGATCGCTGCATCAGCTGGCTGCCCTGGTATCATGACATGGGGCTGGTGGGCTGCTTCCTGTCCGTCGTCGCCAACCAGGTGTCGACCGACTATATGAAGACCGAGGATTTCGCCCGCCGTCCGCTGGCCTGGCTTGACCTCATCAGCCGCAATGAAGGCACCTCGATCAGCTATTCGCCGACCTTCGGCTATGACATCTGCGCGCGCCGCATCTCCAGCCAGACCAAGGCCGACGAGCGCTTCGATCTGTCCCGCTGGCGTCTGGCCGGCAATGGCGCGGACATGATCCGCCCCGACGTGATGCAAAGCTTCGTCGACGCCTTCGCCGACGCGGGGTTCAGCCCCAAGGCGTTCCTGCCCAGCTATGGCTTGGCCGAAGCGACGCTGGCCGTCACCATCATGCCGCCGGGCGAGGGGATCATCGTCGAACTGGTCGAGGAAACCGACCTGTCGGGCGGCCACGCGACCGAGGGGCGACCCCAGCGTTTCCGCTCGATCGTCAATTGCGGCAAGCCGGCCAAGGACATGGTCGTGGAAATCCGCGACGAGGATGGCGGCCTGATGAACGAGCGCCAGATCGGCAAGGTGTGGACCACCGGACCGTCGCTGATGGTCGGCTATTTCCGCGACGAAGCCGCGACCAAGGCGTGCATGGTCGACGGCTGGCTGGATACCGGCGACATGGGCTATCTGTCCGACGGCTATCTCTACATCGTGGGCCGGGCCAAGGACATGATCATCATCAACGGCAAGAATCACTGGCCGCAGGATATCGAATGGGCGGTGGAACAACTGCCCGGCTTCAAGCAGGGCGACATCGCCGCCTTTGCCATCACCACGCCGGGCGGCGAGGAAGCGCCCGCCGTGCTGGTCCATTGCCGCACGTCGGACAATGAGGAGCGTTCGCGCCTGCGCGATCAGATCCGCGAACGGGTCCGCGCCATCACCGGCATGAACTGCGTCGTGGAACTGGTGCCGCCGCGCACCCTGCCGCGCACCAGCTCGGGCAAATTGAGCCGGTCGAAGGCGCGCAACCTCTATCTGACCGGCGAAATCCGGCCCTACGACATTGCCGCCTGACGCTCGGCCGGATCACAATATCCTTTCGGCCAAGGTTACCGATTGATAACCCATGACTGCTAACCCAGTCCCGTGGGTAGCAAGCAGGAACAAATCGCGGAACCGGACCGCCAGGAGCGTGCGTCGCTACGCGCGATCATGGGCCTGTGTCCCGTCGCGCAAGATGGCGGAATCCGCGTGCTGGAAGCCCAGCTGCGATCCGCCGACAGCGTCGCTATCCTGCGCCATGGCATGAATATCTGCGGGATGCTATTCCTGTGGCAGGTCTTTTCCCATTGCTGTCCGCTGCCCCTGTTGGGCGGCTGGAGCGCGGCGCTGGTCGCCGCGACCACCATCGCCCTGCTGATGGACCGACAACGCCGCCGCGCCAACAATATCGGCCTGTCACCCGCCGACCTGCGGCGCCATGCGCTGGGCGGACTATTGCAAGGGCTGGTCTGGGCCGCCTGTATGGTGCTGGTGTCCCGGTCCGGCCAGACCGAGGAACTGGTGGCGCTGTGGACGCTCATCAGCTGCGTCATGGTCTGCGGTGCGATCAGCTATGCAGCGACGCCGCTGTCCGCCACGGCCTATCTTCTGCCCTGCATCCTTGGCCTGTTCGCCATGTTCGACGAAGGCGGGCAATTGCCGTTGCGGGCGCTGGCGACCAGCTATGCGCTGTCGCTGCTATGCGGCTGCTTCATCTATGCCCGGACTTTCGCCCGCCAGCACAGCACCACCGCGCAATTGGCGGAAAAGAGCGAAGTCGTCAGCTTGCTGCTGCGCGAATATGAGGTGGGTGGGTCCGACTGGCTGTGGCAGACCGATGCGCTGCGCCGGATCAGCGGCGTGTCCGGCCGCTTCGCCGAAACGCTCGGCATGGAGCCGCACCAGCTGGAGGGCGCGCCGCTGGTGCAGATACTGGCCGGCAGCGGTTGGGAGGATGGTCGGTTCGCCGCCGGCCTGCACAGCCTGGCCGACCATCTCAAGCGGCGGGAGAGTTTCAGCAATCTGGTGCTGCCGGTCGAGGTGCAGGGCCAATGGCGCTGGTGGGAGCTGTCGGCGTCGCCCCGCCATGACGAAAATGGCATTTTCCAGGGTTTTCGCGGGGTCGGGTCGGATGTGACGGCGCAGCGCGAATCGGCCGACAAGATCGCCCAGCTTGCCCGCTTCGATCCGCTAACCGGCCTGCCCAACCGCAGCCATCTACGCGAGGTGCTGGACCAGGCGATGGACGCGGCCAAGGGGCGGTCGCCCGGCTGTGGTTTCCTGATGATCGATCTCGACCGGTTCAAGTCGATCAACGACACGCTGGGCCACCAGACCGGCGACAAGCTGCTGAGCCAGGTGGCGCGGCGGCTGCTACAGGTTTGCGACAAGGACATATTTTGCGGCCGGATCGGCGGCGACGAATTTGCCGTCATCCTGCCGCACGTTGCCGACAGCGCCGCTATTCCCCGCCTGTCGTCGGCCGTCATCGGCGCGCTGTCCGCGCCTTATCAGGTCGACCAGCATATGCTGTATATCGGTGCGTCGGTCGGATCGGCATTGTCGCCGATGGATGGCCGCGATTCCGAAGCGTTGATCCGCAGCGCCGACCTGGCTCTCTATCGGGCCAAGGACGAAGGCGGTGGCGTGCATTGCGCCTATGAGCCGCGGCTCCACGCGCAGGCGGAGGAGCGGCGGCAGCTGGAATTGGCGCTGCGCGAGGCGCTGGAAAAGGATCAGTTGCACGTTCTTTACCAGCCGGTGGTCGATGCCGAACATGGCGTTGTGCTGGGGTTCGAGGCGCTGGTCCGCTGGACCCATCCGCAACTGGGCGCCATCTCGCCGGTCAAATTCGTGCCGGTGGCGGAGGAAGCGCGGCTGATCGCGCCGATCGGCGAATGGGTGCTGCGCACCGCCTGCATGGAGGCGGTGACCTGGCCGGACGACATCCGCATCGCGGTCAACGTCTCGGCCGAACAGCTGACCCATCCCAGCTTCGTCGCCGCCGTGGTGTCCGCGCTGGCGCAGAGCGGGCTGGACGCCCGGAGGCTGGAACTGGAAGTTACCGAGAGCGTGTTCATGAATGAGGATGCTGGCGCGCTCAAAGTGCTGGACCAGTTGCTGAGCCTCGGCATCCAGCTGTCGCTCGATGATTTCGGCACCGGCTATTCCTCGCTCGGCTATCTCAGCCGCACCCGGTTCAACACGATCAAGATCGACCGCAGTTTCGTGGTCGGCGCGTCCAAGAATACCGCCGAAAGCCTGGCCATCATTCGGGCGGTGGTGACGCTGGCCGACAGCCTGGGCATGAGCACCACGGCCGAAGGCGTGGAAACCGAGGCCGAATTGCAGATGGTTCGGCGGCTGGGCTGCAAGAAGGTGCAGGGCTATTATTTCGGTCGGCCGATGATGCCGCAGGACGCCGCCCGGCTGTTCCCGAAGCCCCAGCGCGTTGCCATCGGCTAAGCGCCGCTAGCCGACCTGCAACTGCCGTTCCACCATCGTCCATAGCGACGCGAAGGCCTGTGCGGGCTGCGACGCCGGGGCGAAGGCGCCCAGTGGCTTGCGGCGCACCGTCATCTGCTCGATCGCGCTTGCCATCGGAATGGCGGGCCAGTCCGGCTGGCTGTCGAGCGCCGCGCGGTGCAGGCTGCGGCGGCGATCGACCATCGAATAGACCGGCAGGATCGGCGCATGGTTGCCGCCGCGCTGGACCAGATAGCGGGCGACTTCCCCCATCGCCCGCTGCGACAGGGGGGAGGGGATGACCGGGATGACGATCAGGTCGGCGGCCCGCAGCACCTGTTCGCTGGTTTCGGTAAGGCCCGGCGGGCAGTCGAGGATGATGCGATCATAATCGCGCCCCAGGCTCTCGATCAGCTTGGCCAGCCGCTTCTTCTTGTCCATTTCGCGGAACAGATGATCCAAGCTGCGCAGCGACGTGTCGGCGGCGATCAGGTCCAGCCCCGCCACGGTCGAAGGCTGGATCAGCTTGCGGACATCCACATCCTTGCTGAAGATCGCCTGCGCCGCATCACGGCTTTCCATGTCGGTGGAGAGCAGCCAGCTAGACGCCGCCTGCGGGTCCAGATCCCATAATAAGGTGCGCCGCTTGGAAATGCAGGCCGATGCCCAGGCCAGGTTGATCGCGAAGGTGGTTTTACCCACACCGCCTTTCAGACTGTAGACGGCGATGGTCGCCAATGTCGGTTCCTTTGCCATGGGACGAGAGGCTACGGCTTCCCGCCATCAAAGCAAGCGCTCAATCATGGCTTTGTTACGCGCCTGTGACGCGGCGCTGTGAGACAGCGACATGGACAGTAGTATGGCATTTTCACAACGACGTATCGTTTGGATATCGAAACAATAAATAGGATATTTCCTAAAGTATTTCCAATGCCTTATCCTGTGGCCGGCAGAAGCGAACGCCCTTTTCAGTCTCGACAAAAGGGCGATTCACATAAGCCGGATTTGACGCCATTTCGTCCAAGATCGCATCGGCGTCCATGGTGGGCAGGCCGCGCTGTTCCGCATCGGTGCCCATTTTGCGGATCGCCTCTGCCGGGGTAAGCCCGGCATCGGTGATCAGTTGCGCGATCTTCGCCCGCGTATAGGGTGTTTTGAGATACTCAATCACATTGACCTCGACACCGGGCGTTTCCTCCAGAATTGCCAGCGTCTTGCGCGACGTGCCGCATTTGGGATTATGCCAGATGGTCGCCTTCACGCGTCGCCCTCCCGCGCCAACCATTCTTCCAGCCACTTGATCGTGTAGTTGCCGTCAAGGAAATCGGGATCGCGCAACAATGCCTGATGCAAGGGAATCGTGGTCTTCATCCCCTCGATCACATATTCTTCCAGCGCGCGCTTCAACCGCATGATCGCGCCCTCGCGGGTGCGGCCATAGACGATCAGCTTGCCGATCATGGAGTCGTAATAGGGGGGCACCTTATAGCCCTGATAGAGGCCACTATCGACGCGAACATGCATGCCGCCCGGCACATGATAGCTGGTAACGGTGCCCGGCGATGGCGCGAAGGTCTTGGGATCTTCGGCGTTGATGCGACATTCGATCGCATGGCCGGTGAAGCGCAGTTCGTCCTGCGTCACCGACAGCGGCTTGCCTTCGGCGATGCGGATTTGTTCGCGCACCAGATCGACGCCGGTGATCATCTCCGTCACCGGATGTTCCACCTGAAGCCGGGTGTTCATCTCGATGAAATAGAATTCACCGTCTTCCCACAGAAATTCGATCGTGCCCGCGCCGCGATAGCTCATGTCGGCCATCGCCTTGGCGCACACGCCGCCGATGCGGTCGCGATCGGCTTGGCTCAGAATCGGGGAGGGGGCTTCTTCCAGCACCTTCTGGTGACGGCGTTGGAGCGAACAGTCGCGCTCGCCCAGATGGATGGCGTTGCCATTCCCGTCGCCGAATATCTGGATTTCGATATGGCGCGGGTTGCCGAGATATTTTTCGAGATAGACGGTCGCGTCGCCGAACGCGGCCTTCGCCTCCGAACCGGCCTGTTGCATCAGCGTTTCGAGCTCGTCGGGCGAGGTGCAGACCTTCATGCCGCGACCGCCGCCGCCGGACGCCGCCTTGATGATGACCGGGTAACCGGCCTTCTCCGCGATCGCCTTGGCTTCCTCCAGGTCGCTGATCGCGCCATCGGAGCCGGGGACGAGCGGCAGGCCCAGCGCGCCAGCGGTGCGCTTGGCTTCGATCTTGTCGCCCATCGTGCGGATATGTTCGGGCTTCGGCCCCACAAAGGCGATGCCATGCGCTTCGACGATCTCAGCGAACTTCGCGTTTTCCGACAGGAAGCCATAGCCCGGATGGATCGCGTCCGCGCCGGAGATTTCCGCAGCGGAGATGATCGCGGCGACGTTGAGATAGCTGTCCTTGGCCGCGGGCGGCCCGATGCAGATCGCTTCGTCGGCGAGGCGCACATGCATGGCGTCGGCGTCGGCGGTCGAATGGACCGCCACCGTCTTGATGCCCATTTCATGGCAGGCGCGGTGGATGCGCAGCGCGATTTCGCCGCGGTTGGCGATCAGCAGCTTTTCGATGGCCATGGGTCCGACGGCCTTATTCAATGACGATCAGCGGCTGGTCATATTCGACCGGCTGGCCGTTATCGACCAGCACGGCCTTCACCGTGCCCGCGACCGGCGCGGCGATGGCGTTCATGACTTTCATCGCTTCGACGATCAGGATCGTCTCTCCAGCCGCGACCTGCGATCCGATGCGGGCGAAGGGGGCGGAGCCGGGTTCGGCCGACAGATAGGCGGTGCCGACGATTGGCGATTTGACGAGCGTGCCGGCGGGCAACGATGCTTCGGCAGGCGCAGCCGCGGCGGCCGGTGCAGGCGCTGCGGCGGGAGCCGCGGCAGCAGGGGCGGGCGCGGCATAGACCGGCGCGGCGCTGGCCGCGGCCTTGCGCGCGACGCGGATCTTGCGGTCGCCGTCCTCGACCTCGATCTCGGTCAAGTTGGTGTCGTCGAGCAGCGCGGCGAGATCGCGCACCAGCTGTACGTCTACCTGCATTGCGCCCTTTTCTTGTTTTTCGGTCATGTGAAGTCCCTGGCCGGTGAATATCGGTTCTGGTGCCCGCGCCTATGCGCATTTACGCCCAAGCGCAACTTTTGTGCGCCCAAACGCGCCGCCTTATAGTTCCAGAGCGGCCTCCAGTGCCAGCATGTAGGACATCGGGCCAAAGCCTGCGATCGTGCCCTTGGCCGCCATGCCTACATAGCTTTTATGGCGGAAAGCTTCGCGTTTGTGCGGGTTGGACAGGTGGATTTCGATCACCGGCACCGTCACCGCCTTGATCGCGTCGTGCAGGGCGACCGATGTGTGGGTCAGGCCGCCGGGATTCATGATGATGGCATGGGCGCCCTCCGCATGGGCTTCCTGCACCCAGTCGATCAGATGGCCTTCATGGTTGGACTGGCGGAAATCGATTTCCACATGGGCGCGGGTCGCGGCGTCGTCCATCCGCTCGGCAATATCGTCCAGCGTGTCGTAGCCGTAGATTTCCGGCTCGCGCGTGCCCAGCATATTCAGATTGGGTCCGTTCAATACATAGATTTTACGCATGTCGGCCATGGCGATCCCCTTGCATGTTGCGACCGGGGCAAGGCCGCCCCTATATGCGGCACGATCCTTAGCCCTTCGTGTCTCGCTTAGTCGAGACATCTTCGCATGTTCGGGAAAGCCATTATGAGCACAGACGGCACCATCTCTATCCATATCAATGGCGAGCATCGCCGCATCCGCGACGGTCTGACTCTCGCGCAACTGGCGAGCGAACTGGGCTTCGTACCCGAAAAGGTTGCGGTCGAGCGCAATCTGGAGGTCGTTCCACGATCGACCCTGGCGCAGGTTATGGTCGAGGATGGCGACGAACTGGAGATCGTCCACTTTGTCGGCGGCGGTGATGTGTCGGCGGTGGCGGACGACAGCTGGACCGTGGCGGACAAGACGTTCCGGTCGCGCCTGATCGTGGGCACCGGCAAATATAAGAGCTTCGAACAGAATGCGGCGGCGGTGGCAGCGTCGGGCGCGGAGATCGTCACCGTGGCGGTGCGTCGCGTCAATGTGTCCGATCCCAATGCGCCGATGCTGACCGACTATATCGATCCCAAGAAGATCACCTATCTGCCCAACACGGCGGGTTGCTTCACCGGCGAAGATGCGATCCGCACCTTGCGCCTGGCGCGCGAGGCGGGCGGCTGGGAATTGGTGAAGCTGGAAGTGCTGGGCGAGGCGCGCACGCTCTATCCCGACATGGTCGAAACGCTGCGGGCGACCGAGATTTTGGCCAAGGAAGGCTTCAAGCCGATGGTCTATTGCGTCGATGATCCGATCGCGGCCAAGCGGCTGGAAGATGTCGGCGCGGTCGCGATCATGCCGCTGGGCGCGCCCATCGGATCGGGGCTGGGCATCCAGAACCGGGTCACCATCCGTCTGATCGTGGAGGGCACCAAGTTGCCGGTCCTGGTCGATGCGGGCGTCGGCACAGCGTCCGAAGCGGCGCAGGCGATGGAACTGGGCTGCACTGGCGTGTTGATGAACACTGCCATTGCCGAAGCGAAAGACCCGGTGTTGATGGCCGCCGCGATGAAGGCGGGGGTCGAGGCCGGTCGCATGGCCTATCGCGCCGGACGCATGGGCCGGCGGATGTATGCCGACCCGTCCAGCCCGCTGGCGGGGTTGATCTAGGCTGGCGCGTTCGCGCGCAGGTCCAGCCGGCTCGCCCGGTCGAAAATCGTCAGCACCAGCGGATCGGACTCCGCTGCCCGCATCGCGACCTGAAATTCGACCGGGGGCATGGCGGGGGCATCGGGCACCGGCACAAGGCACCCGTTTGCGATGTGCTGGCGCACCATCGGCTGGGGGAAGATGCCGATTCCGCCGCCTTCCAGCACGATGTCGATCATCGTGCGGACATTGTTGCACAGGTTGAGCGGGCAGTCGGCGAGGTCCGACGCGGCGATCGCCTCCTTCATGATGCGATAGAGCGGCGACAGGTTGGTCAGCGACCAGATCGGCATTTGGGCCGCGTCCATGGCGCGGACTATCGACGGGCTGGCCAGCCAGAGCAGATCGACGCCGCCGATCGGGGCGGTATGCAGCATCGGATGGGCGATCCGGCCCGCGGCAAAGGCGATGTCGGTGCGGCCGGAGGCGAGTTGCTGGATCAGGTCGACCGTCAGCGCAATATCCACCTCCAGTGACACATGGGGCAGGTCATGGCCCAGTTGCGCGACGAAGCCGGGCAGGCAGCTGGCCGCGGCGATCTCCCCCGCGCCGATGCGGATGATCCCGGTCGCGCCCGATATGTCGCTGCATCCCATCAGCACGCCCTGGAACCGCGCCCAGAGCGGTTCGCTTTCGCGGACCAGTTCGCGGCCCGCTGGAGTCAGCGCCATGCTGCGCCCCTCGCGCCGGAACAGAGCGGTGCCCAGATGGCTTTCCAGCTCGCGCACGCGGGCCGAAATGGCGGGCTGGGTGGTGTTGAGCCGCGCCGCCGCCGCCGCGAAAGTGCCGAGCCGGGCGATCCAGAGCAGCGTTTCGAGATGATAGAAGGCGATGCGATTGATAGACATCACTTATGTTTAACCGAAAAAACAAATCATTGGTATTGATTGGTTGCCGTGCCTAAGAACGGTGTGAACTTTCAAAAAAGGAAGGATGCCGATGGCCAGGAAGCTTTACCCCGATGCCGCTGCGGCGCTGGAAGGATTGCTGTTCGACGGGATGCATCTGTGCGCGGGCGGCTTTGGCCTGTGCGGTATTCCCGAACGGCTGATCGACGCGATCCGCGATGCGGGCGTCAAGGATCTGACCATCGCGTCCAACAATGCCGGGATCGATGGCGAGGGGCTGGGCAAGCTGCTGCGCACGCGCCAGGTCAGGAAGATGATCTCCTCCTATGTGGGCGAGAATAAGGAGTTCGAGCGGCAATATCTGGCGGGTGAGCTGGAGGTGGAATTCTGCCCCCAGGGTACACTGGCCGAACGCTGCCGTGCGGGCGGGGCGGGCATCCCCGGTTTCTACACCAAGACCGGCGTCGGCACCCAGGTTGCCGAGGGCAAGGAGGTCAAGAGCTTCGATGGCCAGGATTATATATTGGAGCGCGGCATCTTCGCAGATATCGCGATCATCAAGGGCTGGAAGGCCGATGAAAGCGGCAACCTGATCTTCCGCAAGACGGCGCGCAACTTCAACCAGCCGATGGCGACCGCGGCGAAAATCTGCATCGCCGAGGTCGAGGAAGTGGTGCCGACCGGCAGCCTGGACCCCGACGCGATCCATCTGCCCGGCATCTATGTGAAGCGCATGATCGTGGGCGCGCCCTATGACAAGAAGATCGAGTTTCGGACGGTGCGGACGCGGGAAGCAGCCTGATGTCGGTGGCGAAGCGCTTGGGCTGGGGGCTGCTGCTGGCGCCGTTGGCCGCTTGCGCGACCGTGCCTACGGCGACCACGTCCGCGTTGCCGACCAATCCGCCGGCCGGGATGCAATATCTCTATGGGTCCGGCGAGGGCGCGGCGATTTCGGCGCAGGCCTGGAATGGGCTGCTGACCTATGTATCGGCCAAGATTAGGACGCGGCCGACGGACAGCGTCGTGCTGGCCGATGGGGCGAGCCTTGCCGCGCCGCGGTTCGTGCCTTGCGGCGACAAGCCCTTCGCCGCGGTGTTCGACGTCGATGAAACGGTGATGCTCAACATCGGCTATGAATATCATGATGCGAAGACCGGCCGGGGCTTTGACGCCGCCGCCTGGGACGCATGGGAGAAGACGGGCGAGGGCGCGGTCGGGCCGGTGCCGGGCGCGGATCGTGGATTGGCTGCGCTGCGCGGCCTGGGCGTAACCGTCATCTTCAACACCAATCGGTCGGCCGCCAATGTCGATGCGACCGTGCGCGCGATCAAGGCCGCGGGCCTGGGCGACGCGGTGCATGGCCGGACGCTGTATCTGAGCGGAGACGATTCGATGGGATCGCGCAAGGATGGCCGCCGCGCGACGGTCGCTGCGCAATATTGCGTCATCGCCATGGGCGGCGACCAGCTCGGCGATTTTTCGGACCTGTTCAACGCCGCGCAGCCCGTATCCGCACGCCGCGCCGCAACGCTGCAACCGCCGGTCGCTGGCCTGTGGGGCCATGGCTGGTTCGTGATGCCCAACCCCGCCTATGGCAGCGGCCTCAAGGGCGGGTTTGACGACATATTTCCGATGGACAAGAGGTGGGCGCCGCCCGCCCAAGGGGAGAAATAATCATGCCCTGGACTCGTGACGAGATGGCCGCGCGCGCGGCGAAGGAATTGCAGGACGGCTTCTATGTGAATCTGGGCATCGGCATTCCGACGCTGGTGGCGAATCATATTCCAGCCGGAGTCGAAGTGACGCTCCAGTCGGAAAACGGCATGCTGGGCATCGGGCCTTTCCCGTTCGAGGGGGAGGAGGATGCCGACCTGATCAATGCGGGCAAGCAGACGATCAGCGAATTGCCCCAGACCGCCTATTTCAGTTCGGCGGACAGCTTCGCTATGATCCGTGGCGGCCATATCGACTTGACGGTGCTGGGCGCGATGGAAGTCGCGGAAAATGGCGATATCGCCAACTGGATGATCCCCGGCAAGATGATCAAGGGCATGGGCGGCGCGATGGATCTGGTCGCGGGCGTCAAGAAGATCATCGTCGTCATGGAGCATACATCCAAAAATGGCGATCCCAAGTTCATCCCGGCCTGCACCCTGCCGCTGACCGGCAAGAATGTGGTCGACATGATCGTCACCGACCTGTGCGTTTTCCAGCGTCCCGACCATGATAGCCCGTTCAAACTGGTCGAATTGGCACCGGGCGTGACGGCGGAGGATATCGCGGCTAAGACCAGTGCACATTATGTGAGCTGAGGACGGCCAGGATGAGCCTTGACGGCGTTTATGACGACAATAATCCCTTTGCCCTGATCCTTGCGGGCAAGATTCCGTCGATCAAATTATACGAGGATGCACATACGCTCGCCTTCCTCGACATCCAGCCGCAGTCGAAGGGGCATAGCCTGGTCATTTCCAAATGGTCCAGGGCGCGCAATATATTGGAGATCGAGGATGAGGCGCTGGCGCAGGTGATGGCGACCGTCAAGAAGGTCGCCAACGCCACGCGCAAGGCGCTGGCCCCCGACGGCATCCATGTCGCCCAGTTCAATGGCGCGCCGGCCGGGCAGACCGTGTTCCACCTGCATGTCCATATCGTGCCGCGCTGGGAAGGCGGGCCGTTGGGGTTCAGCGCCCATGCGCAAGGTAATGTCGCCGACGCTGCGGCATTGCAGGCGTTGGCCGACGAGATTCGCGCCCAATTCTGATGCGCGCCCGTTTCGCCGCTAGGCCGATATCTACGCGGGGCGCGCGCTGATGGCGCTGCGTCCCTTCAACGCGCCCGGCGCGCGCCTTGCGCTGCGGTCCAAGCGCGCCAGCCAGCTGTTCCAGGGCGAGCGTGGCGATAGCGAGGTGATTCTCGACATTTCGCGGCTGCTGTCCCGATCCTTCCATCCCGCGCCGACGGGCATCGATCGCGTCGAATATGTCTACGCGCGCGAGTTGCTGGACCGGATGCCCGATCGCCTGGCCTTTTCCGCCGTGCATCCGGCCGGGGGCTATTATGGGCGACTGGACAGCGCTGCCGTGCGTCAGTTCCTGGCCTTTACGGCCTCCAAATGGCGTAGTGCCCGATCGACCGATGCCGGCGAAGGCAAAGCCGCGGTGATCCGCCACCTGTTCGCCACCCGGCCCCGACCGGTGCCGCGGGCATCCGGCCCGCGCGTATATCTGCAGGTGTCGCCGCATCATCTGGACGATCATGCGCAGGTCGGTGCGATCCTGCGGGCGGAAGGCGCGAAGTTCATCACCCTGGTCCATGACGTCATTCCACTGAGCCATCCCGAATATGCCCGGCCGCAGGGGGCGGACGAACATCGCCGCCGGGTGCGCACGATCGACAGCTTCGCCAGCGGCATCATCGGCAACAGCCAGGCGACCATTGATGCGCTGGCACCCCACATGCGTCATGGCCTTAGCGGACGGGCGATTCGCGTCGCGCATTTCGGGGCCGATGCGCCCGACATCTTCGGCGCCAAGGGCGAGGCGCTGCCCGAACGGCCCTATTTCGTCTATATTTCGACCATCGAGCCGCGGAAGAATCACCTCTTGCTGCTCAACCTGTGGCGGCGGATGGTCGAACAGTTGGGCGATGCGACCCCGGTGCTGGTGCTGATCGGCCGGCGCGGCTGGGAAAACGAAAATGTCATCGACATGCTGGACCGGGCCGAAGCGCTGCGCGGCCATGTGATAGAAGCGGGCGAGGTGTCGGACAATCGCATGCAGGCGCTGGTCGCCAACGCCCGCGCCATGTTGATGCCGTCCTTCGCCGAAGGCTTCGGCATGCCCGTGGTGGAGGCGCTGGCGGCCGGCGTGCCGGTGATTTGCAGCGACATCACTGCCCATCGCGAGGTTGGCGGCGACGCGCCGGATTATCTTGACCCGCTCGACGGACTGGGATGGATGCAGGCGATCGAGGCCTATAGCCAGCCCGATGCGCCCGATCGCGCGGCCCAGATCGCGCGGCTGGCCCATTGGCGCGCGCCGACCTGGCGCGACTATTTCGACATAGTCACCGACCTGATCGAAGAAGTGACAGCGCAAGTTTCTTGACGCTCGTTGATGCAGCCCGCATGGAGGCAGAGAACCGATTGAAAGACCGGCCGTTTGCGCCGAATGGGGGCAAATTGATCGAGCCAGGACATGATCTCTGGCGCTGGCGTGGCGGGCCTGCCCATGCATAGACTTGTGACCCATCCCATATTCCTGCGCTCGCCACCTTTTCCCGGTGTCGCCGTATCGGTTGCGGCTGTGAGTGCCGCTGCGGAAAGCGCGCCGGTTGGTGATAGCGTATTGGACGCCGTGGTGAATGCGCGAGTAGGTGGCGCCTTCTGGGGTGATCGGCCGGAACGTATCACCATCGTCGTGCTTGCGGGCGTCACGGTTTCGGCCGAACGGTTGAGCGGGGTCGATCCGGACCGCATCGGCATCGTCGGCGATAGGCCGTCCATGGTGCAGGGACGCCGATTGCGCGATCCTGTCGATCCCTGGCATCTGATTGCGGGCGCCGATGCGGTCCATGCCGACGTCGAGGACGAACTGGCTATCGTCGCCGGCCTGCTGGGCGTTGCGGTGTTCGATGGGCAGGGGCGGGCGGTGCCGACCGACCGATTACGTCATGCGGCGCGCGCGCGTATCGGTATGGCGCGCTATCGCGACTGTTTCACAGATAGGGCCGTGCCGGTCGAACAGGCCATCGAGCGGCTGGGCGAATGGCGCCGTCATCTCGACGGCAATCGCGGCATCGCCGCCGCCAGCGGCATGGCCTTTTGGAAGCGAGACATGATGCGCCAGTTTCTGTGGGACGGCTTGCGCGCGCCACCTTTTCTTCCTCCCGAAAAGGGCCTGCGCAGCGCCCAGGAATCGGAGCGCGCGCTGGCGATATGGCCTTCACGAGTGCCGGCTTCAACAACGCACGACGCCGAACGGATGCACGTGCCCATCTGTCGGGTGGAGGACGGATTTCTAAGGTCCAACGGGCTGGGGGCTGGTTTGCATCCGCCCAGTTCAGTGGTGATCGATCATGCCGGCATCTACTATAACGCCTGCGCGCCCAGCGATTTGGAGCATGTGCTGGCCACTCATCCGTTTCCGCCGGCGCTGATCGAGCGAGCGCAGCGTCTGCGCGCCGCCATCAGCGAGGCCGGCGTTACCAAATATGGGATCGAGGCCGGCCGGATGATTGATTTGCCGGCCGGTCGTCGCACCGTGCTGGCGGTGGGCCAAGTGGACGACGATATGTCCGTGCGCCTGGGCGGGGCAGGGGTGGAGGGCAATCTGGACTTTCTGTCCCGCGTGCGCCGCAGCGAACCTGATGCGTGGATCATCTACCGTCCCCATCCCGACGTCCAGGCCGGGCATCGCCGCGGTCATCTGAGCGACGCCGCGATCCTCAGCCATGCCGACGCGATCGATAGCGGAGCGCCTTTGATGGCGATGGTGCAGGCGGTCGATGACGTGCATGTGCTGTCGTCGTTGACCGGATTCGAGGCGCTGGTGCGCGGACAGTCCGTGACCGTCCATGGTATGCCCTTCTATGCCGGTTGGGGCCTGACCCGCGATCTTGCCGAACCTACGGGCCGCCGGGGACGTCGGCTGACCGTGGATCAACTGGTCGCCGGCACGCTCATTCTCTATCCTCGATATATTGATCCGGTGACGCGCTTGCCTTGCGGCCCGGAACTGATGGTGGATCGCATGGCAAGTGCATCGACACCGAACCTCACCTGGCTTATCAGGGCACGAGCAGCACAGGGAAAGCTACGAAGATTTATGACTTTGTGCGCCGAGTTTCTTCATGACTGACGCTTCGACACGTACGTTTCTTTTCCTGCAAGGCCCGCATGGCCCCTATTTCGCTATGCTGGCCGATGCGTTGCGCAAGCGCGGGCATATCGCGCTGCGGATCAATATCAATGGCGGCGACAAGATCGACTGGCCAGGTGAAGCAAGCGACTACAGAGGCACGTTTCGCAACTGGCCGTTGTTTTTCGACGATTTCGTCGTGAACCATGGCGTTACCGACCTGATCCTCTATGGCGACTGCCGACCCTATCACGCCTCTGCACATGGTATGGCCAGATTGCGGTCCGTGCGGGTGCATGTGGTGGAGGAAGGCTATATCCGTCCAGACTTCCTGACGTTGCAGGATGATGGCGTGAACGGCAATTCGACCCTGCCGCTCGATCCGCAATGGTATCTGGATGAAGCCCGTAAGCTCGATCAGGTAGAGGTGACCTTCCCTCCCGTGCCGTCGACGTTTCGCGCGCGTGCGCGAAACACCATGCGCAACGGCCTGGCATCTGCGTTGATGCGGCCGCTTTTCCCCTATTACCGCACGCATCGGCCCCATAGTTTCATGATGGAATCGGTAGCCTGGACCTACAAGTTGCTGGTGGGCAAGCACCATGCCGCGAAATCCTTGACGGAATGGGACAAGGTGCGGGATCGACCCTATTTCGCGCTGCCTCTGCAACTTAATTCCGACTATCAGATTCGGATACATTCGCCCTTTGGGGATATGCGCGCCGCGTTGCGCTTCGTCCTCAAAAGCTTCGCACACCATGCGCCCGACGACGTCGCGCTGGTGGTGAAGCGGCATCCGCTCGATCCAGGCCTGGTGTCCTGGTCGCGGCTGACGCGCAGGCTGGCAGCGAAATATGGCGTCGGCGACCGGGTCTTCTATCTGGAAGAAGGCGACATTGCCGAACTCGTCCGCAATGCGGTGGGTGTCGTAACCGTCAACAGTACGGTCGGAACACTGGCGCTGAACGAAGGCAAACCTGTCACGGTGCTAGGCCATGCGGTCTACAAGGTGCCTGGGATCGTCAACACCGGGCCGCTCGACGCCTTCTGGACGGAGCCCGGAAATCTCGATTGCGACCTATATTCCGCATTTCGCCGGGTGTTGATGGATCGTTGCCTGATCCATGGCGGATTGCTGAGCGAGGAAGGGCTGACGCTGCTGGTCGATAATGCGGTGCGTCGCCTGGCCGGTGAACGCGAACAGGCGAAAAGCGCCGTGATCGTCGCTCATTCCGCCATCAATCGCAAATTGCTTTCTCATTAGCGTCCCCTGAACTGAACTGTTCTGTATGGCGGTTTTTGCTGGGAGGCAGTTTCGATTTGAAGTGCGAGATCCATGGGATGCGTAGCATTTCATCCAGGGCGGGGCGAGCCCCACCCTGGATGGCAAAATCTGTCGGGCATTGAGGAGAGTGATTTGCCCCGTCAGAACCTCATGCGCGGTGCGACAGTTCAAGTACTTGCGAGGGGTGCTGTTGATGCGATCAGCTACGGCCTGGATTTCCTTATCCGATAGCAACACCAGGTCCGTGTCAGACGGCAGGAAGCGCCGTATGCGGCCGTTGCTGTTTTCCACGCTGCCCTTTTGCGAGGCGCCGATGGCAAGCAGAAATAGCTCGTCATCGCGAGTTTCTTCTGGAGCGTCGCAAAGGCGGCAAATTCCGTTCCCCGGTCAAAGGTGATGCTCTGGCGCAGGGAAGGGGGCAGGATATGGAAGTGATGCTGGATTTCCGCCATGACGCCGGCGGAATGCCGACTGGGATTACGGGCGAGGATGGTAAACCGGCTGCGGCGCTCGACCAGCGAGGTGAGGTTGGCTTTGCCATATTCCAACCTGAAGATCATCAGGTCGCCTTGCCAATGACAAAAGCTGCCGCGATTACCGATTTCGGAAGGGCGTTTGCCAATTGTGCGTAAGCGCCGACGGAAGGCGACGTTGATGCGGCCTTTTAAGCTTTCCTGAGCGTCTGCGGTGCCCACTTTTTCTCCAGCACTTCCAGCCTGGCTCGATCAGCGGAATATCGGGCTTCGCGTCGGGATCATGGTCTTCACCGAGGGTTTCAGCGCCTGTTCGCAATATTCATGATGTTGGTCGCAGAGCGCTTCGAGCAGTTTCGCCAGGCCACCTTTCACCCCCAAGATCGCATTAGAAAGTCATCTTGGCAGGTTATGGCCTGAAGAAGCTGCGCGATGCGAGCATTGGCTCGATGCGATGATGTTCATTGGCGACACCATCTTCCCAGGCGGCAACGACTATCCGGCGAAGCAATTGGGCCTCGACACCGTGCGAGTTCGAGATCCGCAGGAGACGCTTTCGGCGATCGACGCGATCGTCGCCTGTCAGAAGACCAGGCGCGGGGCTTCAATCCTCTTCGTGCATGGTCACGATCAGCGCGGACAGTCGCTCGGCCTCGGCGACGTCGTGCGTGACATAGAGAATCGGGATCGGGCTGCGCCTGCGAATCTGGTCGATTGCGTCAAGAATACCTGCCTTGCGGTCACGGTCGATCGAGGAGAGGGGTTCGTCCAGCAGCAAAAAACGCGGTCCGGAGAGCAGCGCCCGCCCGATGGCCACGCGCTGCGCCTCTCCGCCGGACAGGCTGTGCGGCCATCGGTCGAGCAGATGCCCGATCCCCAGGAACGCGAGTACATCGTCCATGTCCATCGACATGGCTGTGCGGCGACCATAGGCCAGGTTGGCACGCACCCGCAGATGCGGGAACAGACGGCGATCCTGGAAGACGTATCCGACTTGGCGTCGCGCAGTTTTCAGGTCGATCCCGGAGTCGCTGTCGAACAAGGTCTGTCCTGCAACGATTATATGGCCTTGGTCGGGCGATGTAATGCCCGCGACCATGTCCAGAATGCTGGTCTTTCCCACGCCGGAGGGACCGACCAGCGCAACAAGCGGAGAGTCGGTGCGGCAGAAGAGGGTGATCGGTCGTCCGCTGCGGGTTTGCTTTACATCGATGTCAAATGACATGGCGCCCACCCCGTGCGATTCTGCGCACTAATATTTCCGATACAATCAGCGCGCCCAAGGATAGCAGAATCGATAAGATCGCGAAGCGCGTGACGATCGGCTCCCCATCCGGCATCTGCATGGCGGCGTAGATGGCTATGGGCAGGGTGCGGGTTTCCCCCGGCACGTCGGAGACAAAGGTGATAGTGGCCCCGAATTCGCCAAGCGATCGGGCGAAACCGAGGACGACCGCTGCCAGCACGCCAGGCAAAGCGAGCGGCAGCGAGATGGTGAGGAAGATGCGTAGGCGAGACGCGCCCAGTGTTGCGGCCGCACTCTCCAGCCGCCTGTCGATGGCCTCGATCGAGAGGCGGATGGCTCGCACCATCAGTGGCACCGCCATGATCGCGGCCGCGAGCGCTGCGCCGGTCCAGCGGAACAGCAGGGTAACCCCGAATACGTCCGACAACCAGCGCCCGATCAGTCCATTCATCCCGAATAGCAGCAGTAGTAGCCATCCAGTCACCACCGGCGGCAGCACAAGCGGCAGATGGACCAGCGCGTCGACCAGCAATTTTCCTGGGAAATGCCATCGCGCCAGCATCCAGGCGATGCAGAAGCAGATCGGCAGGCTAACCGTGACGGCGACCAGACTGACCTTGAGCGAGAGGGTCAGAACGATCCATTCTTCAGGGGACAGGCCGGCGATCAAGGCGCGGTAAAGCCGTAACGCTTCAGTACGGCGTGCCCCCTGGGCGAAAGCAGGAAGCGGCGGAACCCTTCGGCATCTGCATGGTGGCTGCTCATAAGCCGGGCGACGGGATAGCGGATGGGCGGGTGGCTTCCGGGGGGGAAGAAGCCAACGATCCGCACCTTGCGCGATGCGCGCGCATCAGTCGCATAAACGATGCCGAGCCGCGCTTCGCCGCGCTCCACCAAGGCAAGGGCAGCGCGGACATTTTCGGCACGCACAACCTTGGGCGCTACCCCAGTCCAGACGCCGAGCTTCGTCAGCGCGGCCTTGCCGTATTTTCCCGCGGGCACGCTGTCTGGATTGGCCATGGCAAGCCGCGACGAACCCAATGCCCGTATGATGGGCATGCCGCTGGCTATCGCCAGCCGCACCGGTTGACGCAGCGGCGCGACAAGCACCAGCCGGTTGCCGGCGATGTCTGCCCGTGTTCCAGCTTGGACTGAGCCGGCTTTCTCGACGACGTCCATCCAATCTTCGTCGGCCGAGATGAACAGGTCGGCCGGCGCGCCGGCGCGAATCTGACGCGCTAGTGCGGATGAGCCGGCAAAGGAGAGGATCGGTTGCGGGTGTCCTTGTCGCGCCCATTCCAAGGCGGCGGCGGCGAGTACGTCCTGAAGGCTGGCGGCGGCCAGCACCAGCGGTCCGCGCTCGTTCGCGGCGCCGGCCGGATTGACTATCGCCAGGATGAAAATAGCGGCAAGGGATCGAAGGAGGACGCGCATTATGCCGCTTTTGCGCTGCATCGCCGGGCAACTCAACCGCGAACGCGCTTTGTGATCTTTTTCCCATCATCGTGATCGGTTACACGCGCGACGATGACGGCAATCAAGACGCTATGCGGCCGGTGCGCCATGGGCTGCGGCGTAAGGGCCATGACTGGCCTGAGCGAAGACGATGCGCGGCGCGTCTTCATCGAAGGCGACCGGATTCACCCTACCAATATGGGCTGGCTCTGTCCGGCAGGTGAGACGCTTGCCGCTGATACGGGCCTGGATGGCCGGCTGTTGCATCCGTTGCTTGCCGGCAAGCGCGTCGGCCAGGACCGGGCGATCGCGCACGCCGCGCGTCGCCTGTCCGACATCATCGCCCAGCACGGTCCCACAAGTGTCGCACTCCATGTCGCAGGCGATCTGCCGACCGAGGATTATTTCGCGGCCAACAAGCTGATGAAGGGGTTCATCGGTTCGGCGCATATCGATGTCCCATGGCATGATATTTCCACACGCACGCAGATTGCAGCCTTCGGCGAAGATATGATGCCCGCAAGCGGCGAGGATGTGGACGGCGCGGAGCTGATCCTAGCGATAGGTGCGGGCGTATTGCGGCGTCATCCGATGCTGGCGCGCCGGGTCGCTTCGGCGCGCGAGGAACGAGGCGCGCAACTTGTGATTGTCGATCCTGATCCCAACGCGCGGCTGTTGCCTGCGGATTATCATCTGGCGCCGGCGCCCGGCAGCGTCGCGACATTGCTAGGCGGCCTTTTGTTGCGCTTGCATGATGCGGAATTAGTGGATCGGGCCTTCCTTGCGCAACATGTGACGGTGCCGGATGGCTATTGGGAAGCATTGCGGCCGGGGCACGACCTATGGTCGGTATCGGGTATCACAGCTCTGCCGATCAGAACGATACGCGAATTCCAAGATATAATCGCAAGCGCGCCGCGCACCGTGACGATATTCGATCCTGACGCCGGGGAGGGGGATGCGCCTGCAGCGGCGGCGATCCTGGCCCTGCACCTCGCCATGGGCAGGATCGGCCAGCCTGGCGCGGTGCCTTTCGCGCTGCCCGGCGCGCCTAACGCCATGGGCGCGCGCGAAGTCGGATGCATTGCAACGGTTCTGGCCGCGCATCGGGATTTTTCAGCTGACGCGCTGGCGTCGGTCAGTCGTTTCTGGTCGACCGATAAAGTTGTCGCAGCGCCGGGCCTGTCTGGCCATGCGTTGCGCCAGGCGATCGGCGATGGAGCTATAAAGGCGCTGCTCATGCTGGGGAATGCCCCTGGCGCCTTGCTGGATGCCATGCCCGATCACCGCCCCTTCACGCTCTTTGCCGGCGACCAGCTTGATCCCGCTATGGCGGATCGTATCGACCTGGCGATGCCAATGCCGGGGCCGCTGGAGCGCGAGGGCACGATCACCGGTGCGGATCGCCTGATCAGTCGGCAACGGCCGGTTTTTGCTCTGCCGGGCGAGGCGCGGCCGGGCTGGTGGATCGTGACGCGCATTGCGCGCGCCATGGGCTGGCACGACGCCTTTCATTATGAGCGGTCGGCGGACATCTATCGCGAACATGCCCGGCTGTCGGTCTATCAAGGGGAGGGGCGATTGTTCAACCTGCGACGTCATGCGCCGCTGTCCAACCCGGCCTATCAGGAACTGACGCCTTGGCGATGGGGCGAAGTGCCCTTCCACGACGGTCATTTCCCGACATCCGATGGACGAGCGCGGCTGGCCCGCTTTTGGGATTAGGTTTCCGCTTTTCCGGCGATCGCCTGAAGATGGGCCAGCAGGGTGTCGCCATTGGCGGCCCAGGTGAAGCGCAGCGCCGCTTCGCGCACATCTTTCGCCGCGGGTGGGGCGTCCAATATCGCACGAATCGCTTCGGCGATCGCTTCGGGTTCGCGCGCGACGATCCGGCCGGCTTCGGGGCGGTCCAGCAGTTCGCGCGCGCCGCCAACGTCGGTGATGACGATCGGTGTGCCGCAAGCGAGCGATTCCACCCAGGCGTTGGCCAGCCCTTCTGACTCGGACGGCAGCACCATCACATCAGCGGCGGTATAGATGCGGGGCAATTTGTGATGTGGCACTGATCCCAGGAAACCGATGCGCCGTTCGACCCCCAATTCCTGCGCGAGGTTTTCGAGCGTACGCCGGAAGGCGCCCTGTCCAGCGAGCAATAGGGTCACGTCCGGTAGCATCGGCAGCGCCCGCACCAACAGATCCTGACCCTTGCGCGGGATCAGCGCACCGACGCACAGCAGGACGGGGCCGCTGAAATCCAGCGCCGCCTTGGCCGCATCCCGGTCGCCCATTTCGAACGTATCGAGGTCTACGCCGGTATAATGGACGCGGATCTTGTCCGCATCTATCCCCATTCGCGCCATCGAACGGCGCATCGCGTCCGATACGGCGAGCAGGCCAGCCGCGCCTTCGGCCGCTTGCAGAACCATCTTGCGGGTGCCGCTTTGCGTGCCCCAATAATGGATGTCGGCACCGCGCGCCTTGACCGAATAGGGGATGCCGAGCGCCTTCGACAGACGCTGGGCGACCGGGCCGTCGGGGAAGAAGAAGCTGGCGTCGATCACGTCGAATGGCTTTTCGGCGTGCAGTCGCCTGACCAGCGGCAGGATGGCGCGGGTCATGGCGCCGACATTGGTACGGCCGCCAAATTTGGGAATGATGGGGAAGGTCGGCCGATAGACCGTGAGTTCACGCCAGCGTTCCTTGCGCGGCAGCGCACGCAAGGGCGCATAGCGCGCCGCGAGCGAGAGTGGCCAGGGTGGCAGGCCAACAGGTGCGATCACGGTGACATCCGCTTCCGGGCGGCTGGCGAGTTCACGCGCCTGTCGTTCCACGAACACGCCGAAATTGGGCCGGCTGATGTCGGGAAAGAGGGTCGATAGCATAAGGACGTTGAGCGCCATGGCCTCTCTTTCGCAGTATAATGTTTAGCGGACGGTTAAGCAGTCCCGTGCCGGCTTGGCTAGAGGCGTCGGACGAGTTGCACCGCCACCGCGGCCCATGGCGGGTCGGTCAGCACCAACTGGCGCGCGCCAGAGCCCAAGGGGAGCAGTTGCAGGCGGTCGCCTTCGCGACCGATCAGTCGCCCGAACAGGAAGCGGCCAGCGGGGCGGGGACATAATATGTCGCGATTGAGCGCGCTGGAAAATTCGTCGGGGGCGATGCGGCGGCACCAGATCGCGTCCCCGCTGCGATAATCGCCGATGCTGGCGTTGACATGCACGCCGACCATCCCGTCGGAGGCGATTGAGGACGGGAAGGCCAGCGGCCGGGTCGGCGCACGCGCACCATCGGGACCGAGCAAGGCGGCGACCGGTATGTCGGCTTGCCCCGGCAGGGCCACCAGTTCGGCGGTGGTGACGCCCAATGCGAGCGCGATCCGGTTGAGCCATTTGACCGATACGGTACGCGTACCGGTTTCCAGCCGCCCGATCGTCTGGGCTGTAGTGGGTGGATCGCACAGCGCGCCGACCTGTTCGAGCGTAAATCCCCTCGCTTTGCGAACCTCGCGGATGCGCGTAATCATCTACACCTCAAAATAGAACCTATTTGGTTTTCTCTTTCCTACAAACTATCCCACATGGCAAGGCTTTCCGCATCGATTCTCGCCAGGCAGGAGATGTAAATGGCCGCGACCCATATCGAACAGATGATCCAAGACCCGGACGGCCGCACCCAAGCCGTGCTGGTGCATATGGGCGAATCGCCGCTCGCTTGGCTGCATGCGCGGGGGCATTTGAGCGAACGTCATTATCTGGCCGGTGACATGTTGCGCCGTGATTGGGAAAGGGCTGGGTTGGGTGCGCGGGTCACGATGCGCTGGGATGCCGCGCCACGCAGCGCCAGTAGCGGGGGAAGTACGGGTGATCCCACCCTGGCACAATTATCGGCGCGCAATCGTTTCGACGGGGCAATCAGGGCGGCGGGGCCGGGCTTGGCTGATATATTGTGGCGTGTCGCATGTGCGGGCGAGGGACTGGTTGCTGCCGAAAAAGCGCTCGGCTGGCCCAGTCGGGCAGGCAAACTGGTTCTGACGCTGGCGCTCGACAGGGTGGCCGGGTGGTATCGGGTGTCGTGATGCGCCGAAGGCGCCGATCCCAGCCCCATGCGTCTCTTTCAGACGATCATGTCCGCGCCCAATAGTAAAAGCAGTTTCACATCCATCGCATAGCCCTGTTCTCGCCAAAGTGTGATCTGGTCCGGCAGGGCGGCGATGGGCACGCGATGGACGTGGATGTCTTCACCGTCCACCCCGCCGCCTTGGCCGGTCTTCGTCAGGCCATGCGCGCGGAACAGGGTGAAGCTCTCCGACACCATCCCAGGGGAGCTGTAATATTGGCCAAGCGATTCGAGACGGTCTGGGCGGAAGCCGGTCTCCTCCTCCAATTCGCGCGCCGCCGCGATGCTGGTCTCTTCGCCTGCTTCCTGATCGCCGACCAGACCGGCGGGCAATTCGATGCAACGGCGACCCAGAGGCACGCGATATTGGTCGACCAGAAGGACATGCGGACCGTCGTCCGCCTCGTCGATAGCCAGAATGACGGCGGCGTGAATCCCGCGCGCCCGCCCGACATATTCCCATTTGCCGCGCCTCTTGGCAGTAATGAAACGGCCCGACCACATCACTTCTTCGGGTGCGCCGCGGTCGGGGTCTGTCATAATTCGATCAGCCTGTCGGGCAATTCGTTGATGTCGTCATCGGCGCGCGGGAAGTGAGCGGCCAGCACGACGCCTACCTGCCGCACGGCCTCGGCCAGACCCTCGCCCGCATGACCGGCGCGGATCGCCTCTATGAGCGCGGCCATCGCATCGCCCCAGGCTTCGGCCGCGACCTTTTCGTTGATCGCGCGATCGGCGACGATTTCGGCGCGATGCTCATCCAGCGAGAGATAGATGAGGACGCCGGTGCGTCCATGCGTGCGGGCTTCGGCGGCGGTGCGGAATAGCAGGATGGCGCGCCGTCGCACCCGCCGCGCCTTGGTCGCGCGAGGGGTCATGATCATGCGCAGCGGCATGATCGCCAGCAGATAGCGCACGACCAGAAATTTGAGGATGAGCAGGCCAAGCAGGCCCGTTAGCAGCTTCCAATCGGCCAGTTCATGTTCCCAGTCGAGCAGCAGCGCGGACAGGAAGGCGCGGAGATGCGCAGGGAAGGCGGCCATTACCGCCAGCGCGATGAAGATAGCTGCCGCTGCCCAACTCAAGCCGACGTCATGATAGCTATCGGACCGGCGGGCGACGATGGTGACGATTTCGCCCGACGTATGTGCTTCTGCGCTCGCCACGGCGGCTGAAACAAGGTCATGGTCCGATTGAGTGAGATGAAGCTGCATCACCAATCCCCCGACGCGCCGCCGCCGCCGAAGCTGCCGCCGCCCGAAAAGCCGCCACCGCTGTCGCCGCCGCCCCAACCGGAGCCGCCGCCCGATCCCCAGCCCGAACTGCCCGCGCCCGGCCCCCAGAGGATGATGGGTG
>JAVBXL010000007.1 GCA_030824575.1 bacterium
TCCTGTCCACAAAAGGTCATCTGGGCCTATGGACAGCGAGGAGTAAAGAGACATAGTATGTGGACGGATATGGGTGGGGCGCAGCGGCTGCCCTCCATAGCGTCCACAGAACGACCGTTGGGGAGACGCACGGCATGGGCGATATTCTGGGCTATGCCCGCGTCAGCACCGGCGATCAGGATGTTTCGGGCCAAACCATGCGACTGGAGAAGGCGGGCGCCATCAAGGTGTTTACCGACGTCATGTCGGGCAAGAGCATGGAGCGGCCCGGTCTGGCCGAACTGATCGCCTATGCGCGTAAGGGTGATACCCTAGCGGTGGTCCGCCTCGATCGGCTCGGGCGCTCGTTGGCCGAATTGCTCGCCACGGTCGAGACGCTACGCGGCCAGGGCATCGCTCTTCTGAGTCTTGAGGAAAAGATCGACACATCGTCGGCCGCCGGCGAACTCATCTTCCATGTGTTCGGGGCCATTGCCCATTTCGAGCGACGGCTGATTTCCGAGCGGACCAGGGACGGCATCGCTGCCGCACGCGCCAAGGGCAAGCAGCCTGGCCGTCAGCCGCTCGACATGTCCAAGGTGGATGCCGCGATCAAACTGGTTGAAGCCCGTATCTCGCCGACCGAAGCGGCGCGGCAACTCGGCATCGGCCGATCGACTATCTATCGCGAAATGCGCCGCCTTGGCGTGGAAAGGCCTGCCTGAATGTCCAGACCGAAATCCGCTCACGATCTTTCCGGATTGATGAAGTACTTGGGCCGTGCGCCCTGGGACGAGATGATGGACGAGATGCTCGTCGCGCATCTTGGCCCGGCCTGCGATGCGATGGATCTTGAGCCTGATGATATATTCGACATCATCGGCGATCATTGGGAGGCGCAGCTGTGGGGCTGTGCTTTCGAAGACTTGCTCACACAGGAACTCGAGCCTGAAGGCCTCAATCTCGTCGATGAGTATCTCAAGCGCCGGGGCTGGAACGAGAAAGCGCCGAACAAGGCTTACATGCGCGCACTGCGCGATACGGTGATGTCGCTCTATGAGGTTAGCGAGGTCGTCCCCGGGCAGTCGATGACCTTGCGGGATCTTCTGCGCGATATTGCGCCGGTCACGGTGCGCGAACATAGCGCAACGCAGACCCTTGTTAACTGGGACAAGATCGCCGCACGGGTCATCGAGGTGAATGGCCGCCATGGGATTTCCGGCGCCTTATTACCGTTCAGCGCGGACGGCGCCGGGCGAGTGATCGAGGCCTTTTCCCAACTTGAAGACGATGGGCCAGGTACTGACCGACTGTCCCCTCCCGAAAGGGAGGGCCTCCTAAAAGCGTCAGGTCCGATTTTCACCAATATCTGGCTGCTTGATTGTCTGGGCAAGGCCATGTCCGGCAGCGTGCCGGAAATGGTCAATGCCGATGGCGATGATCTTGTGTTCCACCGTATCGTGTTCCCCCTGGCGAAGGGCGTGATCGGCAAGAGCGTGGTTCGCAGGCTGAACGCGGCGCAATGGCTGGAACCTGCGAGCGATACGTTCTGGAACTGGCTGGCGCCAGTGACGAAGAACAGGAAACCACGAACGACCAAAGGCGGGCAGGCTTTTGTGACAACCATGGAGGACGGCACACCTGTTTTTGCCAATGTCGAACTGGTGGGTCGCAAACTGATCGTTGAGGTCAATAGCGCCGCCCGCGCGGAGCAAGCGATCACGCAGATGCGCGAATGGCTCGGTGATTGCGTGAGCACACCTATGACCGAAATTCGGACTATGGCCCAGTTCATGGCCGATGACGCCGCCCGCGCTCCGCAGGAAGAGCCGCTCGATATCCCGTCGGACGAAAGGGAGCGCATCGTTCATGAGATGCTGACACGCGAATATACCAAAACGCTTGATGAAGCGGTGCCCGCCCTCGGCAACAAGACACCGCGGGCTTTGGCCCGTACAAAGGCAGGCCGGGCGAAAGTTGCCGACTGGCTAAAATATATAGAGAATGGTGCGGCAAAATCCGGGACTGGCGAGCCAATGGCCACCTATGATTTTACGTGGATGTGGCAAGAGCTGGGGCTGATCGACTTCCGCCGTTGACCGCCCTCACATCGCCGTTCTGGTATTGTTCGGGCTTAGCGTTGTCTGGCGTACCATCCACGCGATGCCCTCCGGTCGCGCGCATCCTCGGGCAGGTCGGCGTGAAAGCGGGCGCGGCGACGACCGGTGAGAAAGCAGTTCTTCATCACGGTCCGGGTCCAGGCGGCGAGGCTTGTTCCCGCCGCGAAGCTGGCGCGCGCGGTCCAGCACCGAAGCATGGTGTCCTGCAGAAGGTCGTCGGCATCGGCGCCCCCTCCAGTCAGTCGCCGCGCATAGGCGCTGAGCGACGCCGCCTGCTCGATCAGCGCTGCTCCGAACGCATTGTCGGGCATGGCGATCGGCAAGGGAACACGGGCAGGTATATCGGACGGCATCTCATTCTCCGGGCAGGGCTCTCCTGCCCCTCAAGCGATATAGGGTGCGGGCGCCGATGTTTCCGGCCAGACCGCTTCAAGGCCCGCTTCGTCCCGTCCCGGTCGATCGGGGCTGCGCCCGTGCTATAAGGCTCCCATATCGCGATCGGAGAGAGACGATGGAGCGCCTGTTCCCGCGCGCCTTGATAGCGTGCATTCGTGAGGCTCGGCCGCCGACGCCGCAGGAGCTTGCATCGATGGCCGAGAAGATCTGGCACGAGGCTTTTCCAGAGCGTCCATTTCGACGCGAGCGCGCCATGACCATCGCCGCCGTAGCGCTCACAGGCGAACGCCAGACGTGCAAGGGACCGCCGGCATCCTGTCCCGCTGAACCATTTCCGGCTAGAATGCGGAGCGCTACGGTCGGCCGATGGTCGCCAGGGCTGTCGTCCAGGAGAGGATGCGCCGCTTGAGCCGGCAACATGCTGGCCGTAGCACCGGCCGGTTTCTTCAAGCAGCCGATGTGGCGGTGGCGGCTCAAATCTCGGTGGGCACCGGCTTGTAAGGCACTCCGATCCGGGTTTCGGCCGTGCCGCGCCGCCGCAGGGTCGCGGCAATGTGGCGGTCGGCCGCCGCGCGATCGATGAAGGCGTGCCGCTGGGCCTGGCCGTGTGAGCCGATCCGGCCCCAGCGGGTTTCCACAACGATCATGCCGAAAAGATCGAGGCTCGCGGTGATGCTGTAGCGCCGGCGGATGTTGCGCGCCGGATCGAGCGCCACCAGGGGGTTGAGTAGCAACGGAACAGAAAACCTACATAAGGGGGCGGTTCCGGGCGAGCGCGGAATGACACCCAGCGGAACGGCAATATCTGGCGGGGAGCAGACGTTTAGCCAATGATAT
>JAVBXL010000078.1 GCA_030824575.1 bacterium
TGGACATGGCGCGCCAGTACGGGGTTACTGTCGGCAGCATTCGCCAGTCGGAAGATCGCGGCGTCGACGACATGCGGCCCAACCATGATCCACAGATGGCCCCGCCATGCCGGCGCGTCGGCGGCAAATGGGCTTGTGCCATCGGACGGCAATCGGTCCTGCCGCACCGCCATGCCCTCTACGCGCAACGTGCCCGCCACAAGATGCACCGGCGCGTCCAAGCGGCGCTGAAGCTGGAAGGCGAGGGTCGCGCTGAGCGACTGTTCCTGCCCTGCCGTCGCCGGGAACAGTTTGAGAATGTCGGCGGCGCCACTGGCGATCCCGGCACGGTCTTGTTCGCTCCAGTCATAGGCCTTGAAAGTCCTGGCCGCCGGCCATCCATGTGTCGCAGCGACAAGGCGGCCCAATTGGACAAGGTCGGATAAGGCGCGCATCATCAGTCTCAATTCATGGGGGAAGGCAGGACAGGCCCTTAGTCGAGCCGGTGCTCGTAGCCAAGATGGAAGGACGAAGGAAGAAGACGCCCTAGACCCGCACATCCATCGCCCGTCGCCCGGCATCGCCAAAAACCCTCAGATATCGCGCGATCTCATCAGGCTCGCCTGTGGCCTTGGCAGGATTGTCGGACAGTTTGACGGCTGGCCGCCCATTCGCCTCGACCACCTTGCAGACCAGCGATATGGGATCCAGCCCGTCGGTCGCAAAAGGTGCACAGCTGCGAAAATCATTGGTCAGGTTGGTGCCCCAACCGAAACTCATCCGCACCCGGCCGTGAAAATGGCGGTAGGTGGCCTCGATGCTGTCCACATCCATGCCATCGGAAAAGATCAGCAATTTATCGCGCGGATCACGCCCCTTTTCCCGCCACCAGCGGATGATCTGTTCGCCGCCCTCGATCGGCGGCGCACTATCCGGGCGAAAGCCGGTCCAGTCCGCCAGCCAATCGGGCGCGTTCCTCAAAAAGGCCGCGGTACCAAAAGCGTCTGGCAAGGCGATGCGCAGATTGCCGCCATAATGATCCTGCCAGTCGGCCAGGACGCGATAGGGCGCGGCGGCCAGCGCTTTGTCTCCATCGGCCAGCGCTGCCAGCACCATGGGCAATTCGTGCGCATTGGTACCTATCGCTTCCAGGTCCGCATCCATGGCCAGCAGGATGTTGGAAGAACCGATAAAGCGGCTGCCCAACCCTTCCTTCAACGCCTCTACGCACCAGCGCTGCCAGAGGAACCCATGCCGACGGCGGGTGCCGAAGTCCGAAATGACGATGTCGGGCAACTGGGCCAGACGCTCCACCTTGCTCCAGAGTTTCGCCTTGGCCCTGGCATAGAGGACATCCAATTCGAAGCGGCCCCGGCCCTTCATCGCCGCGCGGGAGCGCAATTCGTTGACGATCGTGAGAGCAGGAATTTCCCACATCGTCGTGTGCGTCCAGGGGCCATGAAAGCGCAGCTCATATTGGCCGTCGCTCTTGTGCAATTCATAGTCGGGCAGGCGGAAATCGGCCAGCCAGTCGATGAAATCGGGGCTGAACATCTGCGCCTTGCCGTAGAAGCTGTTGCCAGCCAGCCAGATCAGCTCCTTTTTCCCGAAGCGTAACGACCGGGCCTGGTCGAGTTGAGCGCGCAACTCGCTTTCTTCGATGACATCGGCCAGCCGTACGGATGTCGTGCGGTTGATCAGGGCAAAGGTCGCTTCCACGTCCGGATAGAGATGCCGGATCATCTGGAGCATCAGCAGCTTGTAGAAATCCGTATCGAGCAAACTGCGCACGATCGGATCGAGCCGCCAATTATGATTATGTGTCCGCGTCGCTATGTCGGTGAAAACCATGGAGAGCCTGTCCAGCCTGTGATGCGCCGAACATAGGGACGGCGAGGGCGCTTGTCAGGTTCGCTTCGCCAATATGCCACAAGCAAAAAGAAAGGCTGATCGGGACCGACCAGCCTTGAAAGTTTTTAGGAGAGGATGCCTGAAAGGCGAGATCCGTTTCGCACCAGGACCGCTTCGGCGCAAATGCGAACCAGGCGATCGCGATTGCAACGAGCGCAATCGTAGGAAGGTGCGGTTCGTTTCGTTTTCGTATCGTAACCTGCGCGCATTGGGCGCGCGGACTTTTCTCTTTCAGGATTGTCCATTCTTGTTTCCGATCCGTCGCATATCGCCATCCGACGATGATCGGGACTGGACGGCCGTTCGGACGACGTTGGTCCGCTATATATGTGGGCATACCGGACAGAGTGGCCTGGCCGAGGAGGTTGCGCAGGAAACACCGACCGGCCTCATCGCCTTGCAGCAGCGGGGCGAGATCGGCTGCGCGGACGCAGGCCTATCAGCTGATCGACCTCAGCCATGACAGCCTGATCTATCGCGCCCTCACTGCGACGGGCAAGCCGCTGGACGAGGTCGTGCTGCGCAAGACTTTGCCTTGAAAGACCTGCTTCGTTCAACCGGACAGGTCAGCCAATTCTCCGGCATCGCTCACTACGCCTTTTGCCGTAATATAGGCGGTGACGAGCGACGCCGGCGTGATGTCGAAGGCTGGATTGATGGTGGCCGATCGTGTCAGGGCCACGGTGACTGGACCGCCTTCAGCATCTGCGCCGGTCATGAACGCAACCTCGTCGCCGGCGCGGTCCTCGATCTCGACGTCGGCGCCGGTGGCTGTTGCCGGGTCATAGGTGCCGTCCGGCAAGGCGATGAAAAACGGGACATCGTGGGCGCGGGCGGCCAACGCCTTCAGATAGGTGCCGATCTTGTTGCAGACGTCGCCATTGGCGGTCACCCGGTCTGTGCCCACGATAACCATGTCCACTTCGCCCCGCTGCATCAGCAGGCCGCCTGCATTGTCGACGATATAGCTATGCGGCACCCCATGCTGCGTCAGTTCCAGCGCGGTGAGCGCCCCCTGATTGCGCGGGCGCGTCTCGTCCACCCACACATGGATGGCGATGCCGGCCTGCTGGGCCAGATAGAGCGGCGCTGTTGCCGTGCCCCAGGCGACCGTCGCCAGCCAGCCCGCGTTGCAGTGGGTCAGGATGTTGACCGGCGCGCCGCCCTTTCGCGCGGCGATCGCTTCTATGAGTGGCAGGCCGGCCTGACCGATGGCGTGGTTCATCGCCACATCCTCGTCGCAGATGATTGCGGCTTGGGCATAGGCTGCCGCAGCCCGCTTATCTGGGGCGACGGGTGCGACCCGCCGGCGCATCCGATCCAGCGCCCAGCGCAGGTTGACGGCGGTGGGCCGTGTCCGCAGCAGACGGGCATAGGCCTGCTCCAGCGCGCTATCGCCGGGATCGGCGCGTAGTCCGAGCGCCAGCCCATAGGCG
>JAVBXL010000213.1 GCA_030824575.1 bacterium
CCGGTCATCGCGCAGATCCGGTCGCTGATCCCCATGACCAGCTCTTCCCAGGGATTGAGGTTGCAACTGTGGCTGGTGCGATAATCGGCATTGGCGCTGCCGGAAAACAGCGTCGACGGCTTGGCATCGGCGTCGATCAGCGCGCGCAGCCCGGCACATTCCTCCGCGCTCAGGAAATGCTGGCGGCCATATATCTCCAGATCGGGCGCGTCGATCCGATGCACCATCGGATTGCGGTCCAGCCGCTTGCGCACATCTTCGCCGATCCCGGCGCGCAGCGGCGACGCCGTGCCGCCATCATCTTGTCCTTCGCTCATGCCCGCCTCCTGCCACAGGGACGCCCGGCATGAAAAGACCCCGGCATGTTTCCATGCCGGGGCCAGTATTTCCTGAAGGCCAGTCCAGGAAGAAGATTACCAGAAGAAATTATTGATCACGTCGACCACATAGCCGTCGCGCACATCGACCAGCAGCGCGTCGTCATAATAGCGGACCCATCGCAGCGAGCCGTAGGCCGGCGGCAGGCGGTAGCTATAGGGATCGTTCAACCAGTAGCTGTTCGAATAGAGCAGGCTGTTCAGGAAGATCCCGACCGAAAAGCGGCGATAGCCATAGTCACAGCCGCGCGGCGCATCATAACGACCCATGCGATAGCGGTCGCCATAGCGGTTGCGATAACTGTTCCAGTCATAGCGACGGTCCTGGCGCCAGCCATTGTCCCAGCGACGCTGGTTCGCCCAGCGGCTCCGATCGTCGAACCGGCGGCCGTTGTTCCAGGCGCCATTGTTTCGATCATTCCCGGTCCAGCCGCGATTGTCGTTCCACCGCTGATTCAGTCGATCATTCTGGCGATCATCCCGCCGATCGTTCCGCCAGTCCTGGCGATCGTCGCGCCGGTCGTTGCGCCAATCCTGCCGGTCATTACGTCGGTCGTCGCGGCCGTCGCGCCGCTCATCGGGACGGTTATTGCGCCAATCCTGCCGATTGTCCTGACGCTGCTGCTGGTCGCGCCAGTTCTGCGTCTGCTGCTGCCGGTCGCGTGCGACATTCTCCAGCCCGCGATCGGGCTGATTGCGGTCGCCGCGCCATTGGTCGGGGCGCTGCTGCGGCCGATCGTCCGGGCGGACGTCCGGGCGCGGCGCTGCCGTCGGTGCGGCGGCGCGCTCGCCCATACGCTGCTGCCAGCGCTGTGCCGCGTCATTGCCGCGCGGCTGGTTGCCGCGATCGCCGCGTCCTTCCCGCTCGCCACCGCGATCGCCGCGCTGCTCCTGGTTGCTCTGCGCATGGGCCGGGGCGATACCGCTCAGCAGCGTCGCACCCATCAGCCCCGCCAGCATCATCTTCCTCAACATCGTCGTGACTTTCCTGGATCGGGGGCACTACGCCCCCTCATGATCTGGCTTCTAGGGCAGGTCCGATGTCGTGATGCTGAACTTGTCATGCAGCGATTTGAAAGAATCGGCGCGGGACGATAGACAGGAGCCATGCGAACAGCCACTGTCCGTTGGTGCGTGTTGCACGCGGGATAAACACCCGGAATCGGTCGAAAAGCTGATCCAGATCAGTGCGTCACCGTGAAACTGACTATAGGACTGACGAGTGACGAAATCTTCCGATGCTGGCTTTGACACGCCCTCCGTCCGCCAGGTTCTGCGCGAAGCGACGATGGACAGCCATCGCCGGTAGACGCCATCTATGCTGATTTCGCGCTCGATTCGCCCAGCGACTATCGCGCCTTCCTGACCGCCCATGCCCGCGCGCTCGGCGGGATCGAGGCCGCCGCACAACCGCAGGCGCCGCGCTTGCCGCTGCTGGCGCAGGATCTCGCTGCCCTTGACCTTCCCCTGCCTGAACCTCTGCCGCTGGACGATAATGTGGCCGACGGCTTCCACTGGGGCCTGCGTTACACGCTGGAAGGATCGCGACTGGGCGGCGCCATGCTGTCGCGACAGGTCGCCCCCGGTCTGCCCAAGGCCTATCTCTCGGCCGCCCATGGCAAGGGCGAATGGATAGCCTTCCAACGCGCGCTCGACGGCGCTGCGGCGGAAGGCGGCGAAGGCTGGCTGGACGACGCCGTGCAGGGCGCGCAGGCCGCCTTCGCCTTGTTTGCGCAGGCAGGACAGCAGGCGGGCCAGGCATCGGCCCATGGCTGATCGCGACGCTGACCAGCCCAATTTTTCCGTCGACCTCAGCAATTGCGATCGTGAGCCCATTCATGTGCTGGGCACGGTTCAGCCCTTCGGCTTCCTGATCTCGCTGACCGCCGACTGGTTGGTGTCGCGCGTGTCGGCCAACAGCGCGCAATTTATCGGCCTGACCCCCGACGATATGCTGGGCAAGCCGATCGCGGCCCTGCTGGACGGCGAAGCCATCCATGCCCTGCGCAACCGCATCACCCTGCTGCGCGGCCCCGATTCGGTCGAGCGGCTCTTTTCCATTCCCTTGATCGCCGGCGGCCCGCCCTTCGACGTGGCCGTCCATTTCTCCGGTCAGCTGGTCGTGGTGGAGGCTGAACCCGCCAGCCATGACGAGATGGAGGCGAGCAGCACCGTCCGGTCCATGGTCGCCCGTCTGGCCCAGGCAGAGGGCATGACCGCCTTCCTGCGCGATGGCGCGCGGCAGGTGCGGGCACTGACCGGCTTCGACCGTGTCATGGTCTACCGCTTTGCCGATGGCGGCGATGGCGAAGTCGTCGCCGAAGCTTTGAAGCCCGGCATCGACAGCTTCTTCGGCCTCCATTATCCCGCCTCTGACATTCCGGCTCAGGCCCGCGCCCTCTATCTGCGCAACATCTTCCGCATCATCGCCGATGTGAAGGCGCCGCCGGTGCCCGTCGTCCCGGCGCTGGATCCGACCGGCGCGGCGCTCGACATGTCGCTCTGCCTCACCCGCGCGGTATCGCCGATCCATATCGAATATCTCGGCAATATGGGCGTGGGCGCCTCCCTCTCCATCTCGATCATCGTCGAGGGGAAGCTGTGGGGCCTGTTCGCCTGCCACCATTATGCTCCGCGCCTGCCGACTTTCGCGCAGCGCAGCGCGGCCGAACTGTTCGGCCAGATCTTCTCGATGATGCTGGAAAGCCGCGAGCGCGCGGAAACGGCCACCTATGAAGGCAAGGCGCGGCAGGTGGCCGACCGGTTGCTGTCGGCGGTGGCGCAGGATCATGACCTGCTGACCAATGCCCGCTGGCTGGGCGACATCATTTTCGACACGATCCCCGCCGATGGCGTGGGCGTCTATATCGACGGGCAGATGACCTTTTCCGGCCTGGCGCCCGACGCGTCCGCCTTCGTCGCGATCGTGTCGA
>JAVBXL010000148.1 GCA_030824575.1 bacterium
TAATGACAGGGGAATGATATGATGCACGACCAGTCGAACGCACGGCAGGATCTTCTAGAACGTGGCTATTCCCGGCGACAGGCCGCCCGTATCATGGGTGTGCTGGGCGCGGGCGTTGCAGCCGCCAGCGCAGGCACGCCGCTCTGGGCGCAGCGCAACGATGGCCCGGACGAAGGCAATGTCCCCAAGGTCCGCATCGGCTCCAACGAATGCTGGACCGGCCCCTTCCCCGTCGCACAGGCGGAAGCAGCCAAGATCATCGGCCATGCCAATTTCTACCATCCCGGCACCGAAGTCACCGATTTCAAAAAGACGCTCGCCACGATAGAGGGCGTGCCCGCCGACCATATCCTGCCCTGGCCCGGCTCCAGCGATCCGCTCTCGCGCATCGTCGTGGCCTTCTGCTCGCCCAAGAAGGGGCTGGTGACGGCGGACGTCAGCTATGAACAGCCCTGGGGCACGGCGGAATGGGCCGGCGCGAAAGTGACCAAGGTGCCGCTGACCAGCGACTATCGCCATGACGTGAAGGCGATGCTGGCCGCGGATCCGCAGGCAGGCCTCTATTATGTCTGCTCGCCCAACAACCCGACCGGCACGATCACGCCGATCGCGGACATCGAATGGCTGGTCGCCAACAAGCCTGCCGGATCGGTCGTGCTGGTGGACGAAGCCTATCTCCACTTCTCCCATGCCAAGTCCGCCGCCTATCTGGCCGCCAAGCGCGACGATGTGGTCGTGCTGCGCACCTTTTCCAAGCTGTTCGGCATGGCGGGCATGCGGCTGGGCGCGACCATCGCGTCGCCGGCGTTGCATGAGCAGCTGATGCGTTATGACGGCAAGCGCATGTCGACCAACCTGCCGCTGCCCTCGGTCGTGTGCGGCACGGTAGCCCTGACGCAAAAGGCGCTGATCGAACAGCGTCGCGCCGAAATGATCGCCGCGCGCGACTATACGTTCGCGCATCTCAAGAAGCGCGGGATCAAGTTCATTCTGTCGGACGCCAACATGTTCATGGTCGATTGGGGCAAGCCGGCCAAGGGCGTGCAGGATCAGTTCCTGGCGGCGGGCGTCGGCATCGGCCGCAACTGGGCACCCTGGCCCACCATGTCGCGCGTGACCGTCGGCTCCATGGCCGACATGCAGGCCTTCTGCGCCGCGCTTGACAAGATCATGGTCTGATATCGGCGAAGGGGCTGGCACCATAGGCCGCCAGCCCCTTCTGCATTAACGCCTATTGCGTTCGGGCCGAGCCTGTCGAAGCCCTGCTCTTCTTTACTGACAGTCGACAAGCAGAATGGCCGTTCGACAAGCTCAGGGCGAACGGCTGCTATGAAGAGCTTGGGAAACTAGTCCTTCTTAACCGCGCCGGCTGCGTCCTTGGCCGCGTCACCGACATCGCTGGCGGCATCGCCCACCTGCTGGGCTGCGGTCGACACCGCATTATCCTTGCTCGTCTGGCTGCTGATCAGGAAGAAGGCGGCCACCGCCACCACGACCACCAGCAGCAGGATCGCGATGGTCGTGCCACCGCCGCCACTGCGCTTTTCGATGATGGTCGTGTGCGTCACAGGACGCTCCTGATAATCGGACCGATTATCGGTCATGTCTTGCTCCTCCTCGTCATGCCACCCGCCCGTTTCAATGCCGGGCGGGGGATGTTGTTCCGGGAACGAGACGGTCGCGATCAGTCCTGCGTCGGGACGAAGGCGCCCTTGGCGCGATCCTTCACCACCTTGTCCGCGCGAAATACGGATCCGCTCATGGTGATGTAGACGCCCGGCTGTGCCACCTGCGCCGTGGCGAAGGCCATGCCGAGGTTGAAGCTGGCGTCGCTCTCGCCGAAGCGCGCGGGGGCCAGCGCGCCGACCAGCACGATGGTCTTGCCCTCGATGCCGGCCAGTTCCTTGGCGGTTTCGGTCATCGTGTCGGTGCCATGGGTGATGACGATATGTTTTTCGCGGGCGGCAGCGACGCGCGCGACGATCAGCGCCCGGTCCGTCTCGTCCAGTTCCAGACTGTCCTTGCGCGTCACTTCCTCGATGCGGAAGGGGCGCTTGACCCGCGCGACCTCCAACAGCTTGGCCATCACCGTTTCGCCGACCTGATAGTCCGACAGGGCATCGAAATAGACCTTGTCTATGGTCCCACCGGTGGTGAGCAGCAGGATCGGGGTTTCAGGCGACAACATGGGCGACTCCAGGGTAATTTGGGCGCGCCTTACCGTAAAAGCAGCTTGCCCGGAACCGTGCTTATTCGCCGCGTGCCATCGCTTCGCCGCGATCGCGGGCGGCGGCCAGCGTATCGGTCAGCAGCGCCAGCAGCCGGTCGTCGGCGTCCAGCACATTGAGGCCCTGGCGCGTCATGCCGCCGGGGCTGGCGACCTGATCGGCGAGCGTGGCGGGGCTGACAGGGGCGCGCGCGGCCATGTTCGCCGATCCCTGCACCGTCGCCAGCGCCATGCGCGCGGCCTGATCGGCAGGGATGCCGATCGCTTCGCCCGCGCGCGCCAGCGCATCGACGAAGCGGAACAGGAAGGCCGGGCCGCAACCCGACAGCGCCGTCACCTGATTGAACAAAGCTTCATCGGCGATCCATTCGACCAGCCCCAAAGGCTGGATCAGCGCGCCGATCGCATCGCGGGCGGCGGGATCGGTGGCGTCGTCGCTGAACAGCGCCGTCACGCCCTCGCCCAGCCCCACCGGCAGGTTGGGCATGGCCCGCACGATATCGCGCACGGCCGGAAAGCGGCTGCGCAGTTCGGCCAGCATCGTGCCGGCCAGGATCGACACGATCCGCGTATCGGCTGCGCAAAGCGGCGCCAGCGCGTCGGCGACATCGGCAATCTGATAGGGTTTCATGCCCAGCAGCACGGTCGTGCCGGCGGGCAGCGCGGCCGGATAGTCGGTCACCACCGCGACGCCATCGGCCACCGGCTTGCCGCTAGGACGCAGCACGGTGACGCGGGCAGGCTCAAGACCTTCGCTCAGCCAGCGGGACAGCATCTGCCCCACCATATTGCCGCAGCCGACAAGGAACAGGTGATTGGGGAACAAATGATCGGGCCAGATGGCAGTCATGCAGGTCAGGCCTCGCCGCGGGTTTCGATCAGGCTGGCGGAGATCGCCTCGGATGGCGACTTGCCGCCCCACAGGACGAACTGGAACACCGGATAGAAGCGCTCGCACTCGTCGATCGCGGTTTCGACCAGCAATTGCGCCTGATCCAGCGTCAGCGTGCCGCCGGCGCCGAGCAACGCGCCGTGCCGGAAAAGGATGATGCCGCTGGACGACCACAGCTCGA
>JAVBXL010000164.1 GCA_030824575.1 bacterium
GACTCAAGGATTGGCGGCGCATACACACCCGCTACGACCGATGCGCCCACACCTTCATGTCCGCCATCTACATCGCCGCAACCGTCATATTCTGGCTCAATCAATGAGTCCTGAGCCTAAAAAGCTGGATCGGGATAAGCACAAAATAGTACGTGCGGCCGTAAACCCAGATCAATGGTCCCGCCAAGTGCGGCAACGCTATCGAACGTGAAGATAGCATTTTATCAAAAAGGCCGTTGAAGTCAGGGTCAGCATAAAATCCACTACCGTGCCACGTGGCAATCTTGATGTCCCTTCTGGCGAACAATCACACGTTGCAAACGGCAAATACGCCATTCAAAATCGGCTCTAGACAAACGGAATCTGCCGCTTCAAAGTATGCAAAAGTCGATGGAAAACTATGGACGAATGATGCGCGTGGTAAAGAGTGTGGGAAGCTGGCAATAGGCTTAGGGAATTGATTTCATTATCAAAATCTTAGGATGGGACTTCATAAGCCCTCCGTCTCCGTCAATTTTTACAGGGTCCGCGCGTTGATCCGATCCCGGTTCGGCACCTTTCGCGGGCTTGTCCGCCTCGCTTTGTCCTATCCGCAGCTGATGTTCGGCCGGTCGGCCAGCCGTGCGTCGGACCCGGCGCAGGTGCGGCGGTTGGTGTTCGTGTGCCAGGGCAATATCTGCCGTAGCGCCTTTGCCGATGTCGCAGGCCGGCGAGCGGGGCTGAATACGGCGTCCTTCGGCCTGTCGACCACCACCGGGCGGGCTGCGCATGACGCCGCGATCGTGGCGGCGCGGGCGCTGGGCCATGACCTGTCGGACCATAAGGCGATCGACCTGAAAGATTATGTCCCGCAGCCGGGCGATCTGTTGCTGGCGATGGAGGTGCGGCAATTGCACCGGCTGGCCGCCGATTCGCGCCTGGCCGGCCTGCCGCGGGTGTTGCTGGGGCGCTGGACGCGGCCGATGCTGCCGCATCTGCACGATCCCTATCAGCTGGACGACCGCTATATGGCGACCTGCCTGGCGCGGATCGACAAGGCTATCGACGGGCTGGTCAGCGCCTTTCCCGGCGCACGGCTTTCCTGACCATATGCGCCATGTCGCGCAGCCAGGGCCGTATGTCCGACGCGCTGAAGACATAATAGCGCGCGCGTGGATCGAAAAAGGCGAGCAGGTAGCTGGCAAGGTCGAACAAAGGGCGACGGCGGAAAAAGGGATCGTCGATACGGCCGGGTGCAAGCAGGATGCGCGCCAGTCGCTTGGTTTCCGGCACCATGTAGCGCGCGCGCAGATCGTCGCGCGGCGGTGGCGCGGCATCGGTCTGGCCCAGCACCTTGCGCCGATAGGCTTCCCAGGCGAAATCGGCACCGCAATGGCGCGCCAGCGGCAGGCTGCCCCAGAAACGGCCATTGACCTCCATCAGCCAGTAGCAATCATTGTCAGGCTCGTAGCGATATTCCACCATCGCCTGCCCTTCCCAGTCGAGCGCGCGCAGCAGCTTTTCGGAAAGCGCCATCTGCGCGCCGTGCGCATCCGCCGGTTCGGCGCGGCACAGGGTCGATACGCCGCCTTCGGGCGGCCATTCGTGCAGGCGGCGATGCTGGAAGCGCAAGGTGGCCTGGCCATCCTGCATATAGAGCATCTGGCCAAGGCCCACGCCGCGACAATATTGCTGGATCAGCGGCCAGCGGCCGACCGGAGCATAGCGGTCCAGCAGCGCGACTAGCTGGTCGGGCGTGCGGACATAGTCGGTCTTGATCCATTCAAGACCCGCCTGCTCCAGCACCGCCATGATTTCCGGCGGATTGGCCCATTTGGCGACCAGCGGGTAGCGCATCTGGGCGGCGCGGGCGGCGAAATCCTCGCCCGCGCGCGGCTGCCAGGTCTGCGGCACGCGCAGCCCGGCGACGGCGGCGGCGTGGAGCGTCTGCAGTTTGTCGAGCACCCGGCCCAGCGGTTCGGGCCGGGGGACGAGGAGATGGCAGTCGCCAATTATCGGCGGCAGGCCGGCCAGTTCGATCAGGTCGGATTCGGAGATGGCCAGCACCGCCCGCGCGCCCGTGCGGGCGATCAGGCCGGGCAGCCATTCGGCGATCGGGCCAGCCGGGCGCAGGGTCCAGCCGGCGCAATGGCGCGATGCCGTCCCGATCGATGCGGCGGTGCGGGCGATGCCATGGACCGGCACGCCATGGCCGCCCAGCTCGCGCACGACCGTCAGGGCGATCGCATTTTCCAGACCCAGAAGCAGTACGCCTGGCAATGTCTTCACGCAGGGACCAGCCGATGTTCATAGCGCCAGGTCGCCCAGGCCTGCTCCGCCATGCGCAGGCCGGTGCGCCACTGGCTGGGAGCGGCGCGGCTGAGGCTGCGCACAGGGCGGTCGGCGAGGTCGGCGGGCAGATCGTTGAACCCCGCGCCGTGCATATCGGGCAGGCGGGCGGCTTGCCGGCACAGCGCCTCGAACCGGGCTATCACGGCGCGGTTAGGGCGCCGGCGGTCGCGTGAGAGCATTTCGAAACTATGGGTGACGACGACGAAGGCGTCATGCCCTTCGCGCATGGCATGGCGCATCCCGGCGCGCATTTCGGCGGCCGACATGGCGCAGATCTGGGCCGGGCGGAAACCGCCGGGGCGGTCGGCGATGCCCGAGACGGGCAGTTCGGCAACGCCCAAGGATCGCGTCGCGGCAATCTGCGCCGGGTCGGCGGTTATGGTGCATTCGCGGCCGAGATAGGCGGGGTTCACGCTGCTGTCCCAGGCGACGCCCAAGGTCGCGAGCGCGCGCAGCGTGTCGTCATTGGCACCGAAATTGCCAGCGCGAAAAGCGGTGATGGCGGGGGCACCCGCCTGTTCCAGCCATTGTTTGGCGAGGCCGAGCAGGACGATCTGGTCGGCCAGGGAGAAGTCGCCGATATTGCGACCCTGCCGACCGCCGACGGGCGAATCCTTCGCCCAGGCGAGCCATTCGCTGTGGATGTGCATCTGCACTTCATGCCCGCGCCCGACGATCGCGCCCACGATCGGCGCCAGGAAATCGGTGCCATGGACCAGAGCAGGCATCGGATCGAGAAAGAAGACGCCCTTGAGGCCATGACGTTCGAGCAGGTCCATCTGCCAGCCAATGCCATAGGGCCTGCCCTGCGCTTGGCCCCAGATCGAGCGATCCACATTGTCCGCCAGACCGACCCCTCGCTGGTGCAGCGAAGAGGAGAGTTCGGTATCGACGGTGATGAGCAGCGCAGTGTTGGGGGCAGTCATGGGGGCGGTCCGGTCAGGGGGTGACAAACCTGAG
>JAVBXL010000033.1 GCA_030824575.1 bacterium
AACCGCACCGATATCGACCTGGGCGACAGCGGGGTCAGCTTCACCAACATCTTCGGCTATCGCAAAACCTATGTGAACTATAATATCAACACCGACGGCGTGCCGTTGCTGATCACGACCGGCAATCCCGCCGCCGGACTGCCCGCCGGCTTGCCGCTGACCCTGCTGAACGCAGGCGCGGTCAACAACGTCGAACAATATACCAACGAAGTGCAGGTCAAGGGCAGCGCGCTTGACGACCGGGTCGACTGGCTGGTGGGCGGCTTCTATCTGAAAAGCCAGCCCTATGGCCCGACCGGCAGCGGCAATTCGATCGCGCAGGTCGTGCTGCCGCCCTTCCTGCCGCCCGAAAATTACGGCACCTTCCAATATAATTTCTACACCGAAAAGAGCAAAGCGCTGTTCGGTAACGTCAACATAAAGCTGGACGAAATCGCTCAGGGTCTGCGCTTCAACGCCGGACTGCGCTACACTTGGGACAAGGAAATCGCCTGTACGGCGACCGACAACACCACCCAGGGGACCGTCCGCCCCAATGAATGCGTATCGACCAACCCGATCCTGATCGGCGCGACCACCAACACTGCCAAATCCGATGCGCCCACCTGGACTGTGGGTTTCGACTGGCAGGTGACGTCCGACCTCTTCACCTATATTTCCACCCGGCGCGGCTATCGCACCGGCGGCATCAATACGCCGACCTTCGGCGGACGGTTGGCACCCTACCAGTCCTTCGGGCCTGAGCGCGTCACCGACCTGGAACTGGGGGTGCGGTCCGACTGGACGCTGGGCGACGTCCGCGTTCGGCTGAACCTGTCGGGCTTTGTGGGCTATTATGACGGGGTGCAGATCGCGCTGAGCGGCCTGCTGACCCAGCCCGGCTGCGTTGCGGGCGATCCGGTGTTTGGCGAAGCGCCCTACTCGCCCGATGGCGATTGCAGCGCGGACAATGATCCGCAGTCGGGCACGATGCTGGCCAATGCCGGCAAGTCGCGGGTCGCGGGGCTGGATTTTGACGGACGCATCGCGTTTTCCGATCGGCTGACTTTCACCTTCGGCGGCAACCTGCTCGACACCAAGACGCGCGAACTGACCGCGCCCGCGCCGATCGCCGCCTATCTTACGACCCAGGAAATCCCGTTCGACCTGGTGGCGAAGGCGACCTTCACGCTGGGCGCGCAATACCGCATCCCGCTGGGCGCGATGGGCGATCTCAACGCGTCGGCGGACTATTATCATTCCAGCAAATTGTCCTTCGTCGACACCGCGCTGCCGGCCTATGGCCTAGCCAATATACGGCTGGACTGGCGCAATGTCGGTGGCCGCCCGGTCGAAGTCGGCGTCTATATGAGTAACGTCTTCAACAAGACCTATCAGGCGATCGGCGCCGTGTCGGGGGCGGGGCTGGGCTTCAACACCGCCATCTTCGGCCCGCCCCGCCAATATGGCCTGACCCTGCGCTATCGTCTGGGAGAATGAGCATGGCCGACCTCGAAGCGAACAAGGCGGTTGCCCGCCGCTACATGCAGGCGGTGGAGGAAGGGGACGCCGCAACGATCGAAGCGTTGCAGCATCCCGACTGCACATGGTGGATATCGGGCTTTGGCGACATGAGCCGCGCCGATTTCATCGCGAGCGTGACAGGCGGCCTGTTGTCGGCGCAGCGGCGCAGCGCGCAGGTGGTCGGCATCACGGCCGAAGGAAACAGGGTGGCGGTGGAAGTGCGCGGCGAAATGGTTTTCCCCGACCGGGTCTATCGCAACGACTATCATAACCTGCTGGTGATCCGCGACGGCCAGATCCTGTCGGGGCGGGAATATATGGACACGCGCGCGGCGGCGGAGGCCTTTGCGCCGTGAGCGGCCCCGTCCCCCTCAACGCCTATGACGATGCGGCGGTTGGGCGCATCGCCGGCTATGTCGAACAACTGACCGGGGGCAGGGTCGTCGGCCTGGAACGGCTGATCCGTTGGCGCCCTTCCTGGTTCGCCGATGTGGAGGTGGACGGGGTGGTGCGCCGCCTACACCTGCGCGGCGACCGGGGCGGCGACGTGTCGATCTTCCCTGACCTCAAGCGGGAGGCGGACGTGATCGACCTGCTTCACAGGCAGGGCCTGCCGGTGCCGGAAATCCATGGCTATCTGGCGGATCCGCCCTGCATCGTCATGGAAGCGATAGAGGGCACGCGCGATTTCTCCGCGCTCGACGAAGCGACCAGGAGCGCGATCGGGCGCGATTATATGCACGCCGTCGCGGCGATGCACCGGCTGCCCATCGAACCCTTCGTCGCGGCTGGGCTACACCAGCCCGAAGGGGCCGAGGCGATCGCGCTGGCCGGACTGGACGCCTATATGCCGCATTATCGGCGCACCAAGAGCCGCCCCGAACCTTTGCTGGCGTTCGTGATCGGCTGGCTGCGTCGCAACGTGCCGGATCACCGCACCCAGGCCAGCTTCATCCAGTTCGATTCGGGCCAATATCTGGTCGATCAGGGCGCGATGACGAAGCTGTATGATTTCGAATTTTCGATGATCGGCGATCCGCTGGTCGATATCGCGACGATGGGGATGCGCGACAGTTTCGAACCGCTGGGTGCCCCGCTGGCGGAACTGGTCGGCTATTATGAGGAGGCGACGGGCGAGCCGGTCGATCATGACGCCATACTGTTCCACGTCCTGCAATTTTCCCTGCTGGGCACGATGCAGTTCACCGGGACCGTGGGTGCGCCCAAAGCGGGCGATCCCCATTCGGTCTATCTGATGTTCGACCTGGCGCTGCGCCGGTCCATCCTGCTGGCGCTGTCCGCCCTGTCGGGGGTGGCGCTGCCCGATTTGCCGCCACTGGTCGAACGACAGGGTGACAATGCGCCGTTGATGGCCAAGATCGCCGATACGCTGGCCGGACTGCCCGTGGCTGACGAAGGGGCGCAGATGCAGAAAACGCAGGTGGCCGAACTGGTCGAATGGGCGGAGCGCGCCGATGCCCATGGCGCGGACATGGTCGCACGCAACATCGCCGATGTGACGGCGCTGCTGGATCGGCCGTTTCAGGACTGGAACGCGGCGGCCACGGCGCTGGAGGCGCATGTGAGCGCTGCCGGGCCGGATCAGGACGCGGCGCTCATCACCCTGCTTGGCACGATAGAGGGGCGGCGACTCCAGCTTTTCGGCCCGACCGCGCTGGGCGTGGCGGCCAGCAATGTGGTGTTGCCGGTCACGCGCAGGGCATGAACAGACAGGGACAGGTACATGAGCGACAAGATAGTGCTGGTAACCGGCGCGACGCGTGGATTGGGGCGCGGCATCGCGCGCGGCCTGGCGTCGCGCGGCCATAGGGTCGCCGTCACCGGGCGGGACAGGGCAGAACTGGACGCAGTGGTGGCGGAGATCGACCGGGCCGGGGGCAAAGGCCTCGCGCTACTGTGCGACCATCGCGACGATGATGCGGTGGCCGCAGCCTTCGCCACGCTGGCGGAGTGGACTGGCAGCAAGCTGGACTTGCTGGTCAACAATGTCGCGGCCGTCCATGCGATGGACCTGATCGCGCCCGGCGGTTTCTGGGAGAAGCCACTCCATCTGGCAGATATGATCACTATCGGCCTGCGGTCGGCCTATGTCGCCGCCTACCATGCCGCGCCGATGATGGTCGCGGCGGGCAGGGGGCTGATCGCCAGCATATCCTTCTACGGCGCCGTGTCCTATTTTCACGGTCCAGCCTATGGCGCGGCAAAGGCGGGCACGGACAAGATGACCGCCGACATGGCGATCGACCTGGCGCCCCATGGCGTATCGGCGGTGTCCCTATGGCCCGGCTTCATCCTGACCGATGCGGTGCGCGCCATGCCGCCCGAACTGCTGCCCGAAGAGTTGCGCGCGATGCTTCCGTCCTGGGAAACCCCGGAATTTTCCGGGCTTATCCTGGACCGTTTGATGGACGATCCCGATCTTGCCGCCCTGTCGGGTAAGGCGCTGATCGGCGCCGAGTTGGGCGAAGGCTATGGCCTGCGCGACACGGACGGCAAGCAACCGCTATCCTACCGCGCCAATATGGGCGCGCCGCTGGCCTTTCTGCCGGGCTGAAATCAGCCGCGGGCCTGCATCGCGCCGAAGCAGGCCTGCAATTCCTGCGCAAACAGCGCAGGCTGTTCGAACGCTGCGAAATGGCCGCCGACCGGCAGTTCGTTCCAATGGACCAGGTCGGGATAGCTGCGTTCGGCCCAGCGGCGCGAGGGGCGGAAGATTTCCTGCGCGAAGATGCTGACACCCACCGGCAGGTCGAGCCGCTGGGCCTTGAACGCGCCCGCGCTTTCCCAATAGAGCCGTCCGGATGACGCTGCGCTGTTGGTCAGCCAGTAGAGGCTGATCATGTCCAGCATTTCGTCGCGGCTCAGCGCATCCTCGGCCATGCCGCCATTGTCGGTCCATGCCTGGAATTTCTCGTAAATCCAGGCCGCTTGCCCAACCGGCGAATCGGCCAGCGCATAGCCGACCGTCTGCGGCCGCGTGCCTTGCAACTTGGCATAGCCCGCATCATGATCCTGATAATATTGCATCCGCTCGACCGTCTTGGCCTCGGCGGGGGTCAGGTCGGCAAAGTCGCCGGCCTCGGGAAAGACCAGCGGCATGTTGAGGTGGATGCCCGCCAGTTCCGACGGCGCGGCAATGGCCATGGCTGTCGTGACCGCCGCGCCCCAATCGCCACCCTGCGCGAAGAAGCGATCATAGCCCAGCCGCCGCATGAGCGTGATCCACGCATCAGCGATCTTCTCGACGCCCCATCCTGTCGCGATGGGCTTGTCGGAAAAACCATAGCCGGGCAGGGACGGGATGACGAGGTGGAAGGCAGGCGCGTCCGGGGCAGGATCGCTGAGCGGGCCTATGACCTTCATGAATTCCAGCACCGATCCGGGCCAGCCATGGGTCAGGATCAGTGGCACGGCATCGGGCCGGGGGCTGCGCACATGCAGGAAATGGATCGACAGGCCCTCGATTTGCGTGGTGCACTGAGGCAGGGCGTTGAGCGCCGCCTCGCATCGCCGCCAGTCATAGCCATCGGCCCAATAGGCGCACAGGTCGCGCATCGCGGCGATCGGCACCCCTTGGCTCCAGTCCGCAACCGTCTCCGCTGCTGGCCAGCGCGTGTGGCTGATCCGCCGGCGCAGATCGTCCAGAGCGGCTTGCGGCACGGCTACGGTGAAGGGCGTAATGGAATCGGGCATGGCGCTTTCCCCTGATCGTTAAAAGGTGACGCCCAGCGCTTCGACCGTGCCCAAATCTTCGCCAGCGACGAAGATACGCTCGACGATGTGCATCCCCTTCTGGCCCCATTCGTCCATATTCGCGATCCACGCCTGCATCGCATAGGGCGGCCAGCGCCGATAATATTCCCATAGCGTCTCGTCGTCCGGCACATTCAGCGCCCCGGTTTCGATCAGGCAGCGACGATAATGGCGCAACAGGTCGCGGTCGTTGGCGCGCCGCTCCTCGATCGTCAGCGCGCCCAGGATGAAATAGGTGAAGTCGCGGATCGGCCGCCCCTTGCGCACCAGTTGCCAGTCGAGCCACACGCGCTCGCCATCGGGGCGCAGATAGCTGTTGCCCTGATGGCTGTCGCCATGGACCAGACACCATGGTCCCTGTTCCTTATGCTGCGCGAAATCGACGAGCGCGTCGAATACGGTATGGAGGCGCGACAGGTCGCCCTTGATCCAGCCGGGCAGGAACGCCTGATATTCCGGCTTGGCATGGTTTTTCTCGGCAAAACTGTACATCATATGGAGTTGGTGCGCGTCCACCGGAGTCACCATCGACACCGGCAGCCAGTCGGCCGCGTGCAGCGCCGGGCTGTCCCAGAAGGCACCATGGATTTTAGCCAAACTGGCGACGGCGCGTGTGGCTTCCTCCAAGCCCATATGATCGGTGCTGACGCCGAAATGGCCGCCCTCGATCGACAGATCCTCCATCACGACCAGTCCCTGGCCGCTATCCTCGCGCGGGTCCCATGCCTCGAAGAAGGAGCGGGGCGCGGGGAAGGCGACGAGGCGACGGAAATCCTCGTAAAAGCGGGCCTCCAGGCGGCAGATGCCCTGGCTTTCGAACTGCGCCCAATTGGCCTTCAGGCAGACATTGTCGGGAATGCCAGCCGCCTTGCCGACATCGTTGAGCGTCAGCTTGACCTGATATTTGGTGGTGTGGCTGTTGCGCAGGAAGACCTTCTCCATCCCCTCCACCACGATGCCGGGATAGCGCGACTGCATGATCTGCGTCAGCCAGTCTGCGGTCACATCCTCCAGCCGGGCGGGGATGCCGACCGGATTTGCAAGACTTGTCATGGCGTCCATCCCTTATTTCATTTTCTTGAGTTCGCGCAGCGCGCGGTTGGCCGCAATGCGCCCGGCAATACCCGACACGCCGCCACCCGGATGAGCGCCCGCGCCGCCGATCAGGAAGCCGGGGAAGGGCGGCTTGGGACCGCCAAAGCCGGTGGCGGGGCGATGCACGCCCGAACGCAGCGCGCCGAAATCGATATGGGTGACGCAGCCATTGGTGACGTTCAGCCGCTTTTCCCGTTCCCGCGCGGTTTCGACAAAACGCCCGACTTCGGTGTCCAGCCCGTCATAATATTCGCCCAGATGGCTGATGACCGAAGACATGGTCCTGTCCTTGAGCGCGGGCGACCAGCCCTCGCGCGCATCCACCGCCATGGCAGGCAGATAGACATAGGCCAGCGATCCGCCCGGCGGCGCCTGCGTCGGGTCGCTGTTCGACAGCGGGCTGAGCGACATGGCATGGCGATCGGGAATGTCGCCGCGCCGCGCGGTGGCGAAGGATTCGCGCACTTCTTCGGGTGTACCGATCAGGCCGACCGCCTTGTTCAGGTCCGCGTCGTCATGGCGCAAATCCTGATGCTTCTTCAGGCTCAATGGCCCCGACATGGCGATATTGGCCAGGAACGGCGCCGCGTTGGATCGGTTGGACGGCGCATGTTCGATCCGCTGCATCAGCGCACGATCGACCCCGCCCGGCGTGGTCAGGCGCATGGCGGTGCGCGGGTCGCAGGTGGCGATGACCATCTTGGCCCGGATCACCCGGCCATCCTCCAGGCGCACGCCCTTTGCCGCGCCATCGTCGACGATGATTTCTGAGACCGGGGCATTGAGCTGGATCGTCGCGCCGGACGCTTCGATGCTGCGCGCCAGCGCGTCGGAAAAAGACTGGAGCGATCCGATCGGCTTGCCGGTGCCATATTTGTGGGTGACGGCGAAGATCATATAGGCCGCCGCATTGCCGTCATCGTCCACCGGCCCCGCACCCGCCGCGATGCCCAGCAGCAACGCGATGGTCGCGGGATGTTCGAACCGTTCGCACGCGACCTGATCCGCCGTCGCCTTTGACAGGGCGACCAGTTCGTCCTTCAGCCGCACGTTGCGCACCGCGCTGCCGATGATCTTGGACAGGTTCTTCATGTCCGGGCGGCCCGGCTCCGCCATCATCATGGGAAAGCCGATGTCCATCATGACGTTCAGCGTCTTCATGAATTCCAGATAGGCTTTGCCGTCATTGCGGTTGATCCGCGAGATATCCTCGGCCGTGCGATGATAGTCGTAGAATAAAGCGATCGAGCTGCCGTCGGGATGCAGATAGGCATAGGTCGGGTCGGGATCGACCGTCTTCAGCCCATATTTGGCCAGCTCGAAATCCTCGATGATGCCGGATTTGCGCGCGAACAGAAGCTCGACGGCGCAGGGCGTCACCAGATGATTGGGCGCTTCGGGGATCATATAGCCCGAACTGGTCATCCCCCCGACCTTGGCCATCCGCTCGACAACCAGCACCTTTTTGCCCTCGCGCGCCAGATAGCCGGCCGCGGCCATGCCATTATGCCCGGCTCCAATGACGACGACGTCCACCTGATCGGTCATGCTCTATGTCCTCTGTTGTGTCAGGCGGTGGCGGCGGCGGTATAGGCTTTGCCCCATTCGGCCAGCGCGACCAGGCGGGTTTTGCGGTCGGCCTGGATCTGCGGGATTTTGTCTTCGTCGGGACCATCGGGCACGATCACCAGCGGCTCCTTGCCCAGCATGGCCAGCGCCAGCGCGCACACTTCGGCCGGATCATAAGCGATGCTATAATCCATCCCCAGCCCCTCGGTCGCGCGGCGCAGGGTGGGCGTGTCCATGATCGGCGCGGCGACGCCGACAATGTCGATATTCTGGCCGTCCAGCTCGGCCCACAGCGATTCCACGAAGTTCAATTCGAAAGCCTTGGTCGCAGAATACATCGCCAGCCATGGCTGCCCACCCAGGCCCGCGCCCGACGACATGATGACGAAACCGCCCTTGCCGCGCGCCTGGAACCGGTTGCCAAAGCCATGGACGGCCTCCAGCACATTGGCCGCGTTCATGGTCAGCAGGCGCAGCGACCGTTCGACCGGCACGCCAAAGAAGCTGTTGCCCGCGCCGTCCGCTCCCGCGTTGGAGATATAAAGGCCGATGTCCAGATCGGCCGTCGCCTCCACCAGGCGCGATCCCGCGCCGGTTTCCGTCAGGTCGGCGCTCAGCGCGCGAAAGGCGATGCCATGTTCGGCGGCCAGTTCCTGTCCCAGCGCTTCCAGCGCAGGCAGGCGGCGCGATACCAGCACCAGGTTGATGCCCATGGCGGCCAGTTGTCGCGCATAGCAGGCGCCAGTCCCTTCCGAAGCGCCCGCGATGACGGCCCAGGGACCATAGGCCGCAGCGAAGGCGGCGGCATCGAAGGCAGGCAGGTCGATCTTACGCATCGGATGAAAATCCTCTCTCTGCGCCTGCTTTTTGCGGGCTCTGTGATAGCTGTTAAGGCGTATAAGACAAATGCCTTCACCCTACCTATCGGGAGGCAGGGCGGGCGATATTCCAGTTGGGCGCCTGTCCGCGGCGCTGGGCGATCACAATGGCGTCCAGCAGGGCGTGCCGGCTTTTTCGAGCGGGCCGCATTGGGCCACGCGGGTCGCGCCCGTGCCCGCGATCAGGATCATCCAGTCGCCAGTGTCGCCGCAGCGGATGGACCAGGCCGCATTGGTGCCGATGTCGCCGCGAAACAGCGACCGTGTGGTCCGGGCGCAAACCTGCCCCGCATCATGCATCAGCGTGGCGAAGGATTGGCTGCGTCCGGTTGCATCGCGCACCTCAATGGCGTTGCTGTAGGGATTACGGCTGCTGCCGGTCCGATACGCTTCGGCGATGGCGATCGATGCGCCCAGGGCGACGGCGATTATCCCCGTCGGGATCAACGTCCACAGCAAGGCCCGGCGCAGGTTGCCGCCGATATGGCCGCAGGCGGCGCAACCATTTCCATAACCGTTGAGCGGCGCGCGGCATGTGGGGCAAGTCATGATGCCGCCCTAACGGCTCTGGAAGCGCGCCGACCCTATCGCCGGAGAGGCGCGGAAGGGCACCGGGCCAGGCCATTCTATAGACTATGGAATTGCACCACCTGGGATCGACCGCCGCCACAACCCTCGCACCGCCCGCCGCGTTGATGGACGAGCCGTTGCGTTCGCCCTCGACCTTGCGGCAGGCCGTGGTCGATCGTCTGCGTCATGCGATCGTCTCCGGCATCATCGCGCCGGGCACGTTGCTGCGCGAAACCGCGCTCGCCGCCAGCCTCAACATCAGCGCCACCCCGATCCGCGAGGCGCTGGGTACGCTGGCCTCGGAAGGACTGGTGGAGATAGAGGCGCATCGGCTGAAGCGCGTGACGCCAATCGATTTTGCGGCGACCCGCGACCTGTTGCGCGTGCAATGGGAATTGTGGCGGCTGGGCTATGCCTGGGGGATGGAGCATATTGGCGCAGGGGAAACCGCGCTGCTCGATCAGGCGATCGCCGACTATCGCACGGCGCTGGACGGGGACGACCATGCAGGAGCGATTGCCGCGGGGCTGGATTTCCACACCATCTTCATCACCGCGTCGGCGAACCGCGAACTACTGCGCTCGACGCTCGACCGGCGCGGGCTGATCGCGCGCTTCATCCTGCTGCATGGCCTCCAGACGCTGACGACGATTGGCCTGGAACAGCATCAGGCGATTCTGATGGCATTCAAGGCTGGCGACCATCCCGGCGTGCTGGCCTGCCTTGATCGCATGGCCACGCGCCTGATCGCCATTGCGGACGCAGGCTGCCCGGCCGCATCCGATCGCCCTTCCCGATAAGCAAGAGAGACACAGGACATGGATTTCGAATTGCCAGAGGAATATCGTTCCTTTCAGGACATGGCGCGGCGCTGGGTCGACAAGGAAGTGCCCAAGGAATGGGCGCGCGCGCTGGAGAAGGACGAACATAATTACCCCTTCGCCCTGTGGGACAAGTTCACCGAAGCGGGTTTCCACGGCATCGGCATTTCGGAAGAATATGACGGGCAGGGCGGCGATGTCGTCATGCAAATGCTGCTGGCGCGCGAACTCGCCCGCTCGCTGGGCGGCCTCGCCTGGATATGGGGCATCACCAGTTTTGCCGGGTCGAAATCGATTGGCCTTTATGGTTCGCCCGAACAAAAGGCGAAATATCTGCCGCTGATCGCCACCGGCCAGTTGAAGGCGGCAATCGCCTTTACCGAGCCGGGCGGCGGCACCGATTTGCTCGGCGCGATGACGACGACGGCGGAACGGGTCGAAGGCGGCTGGAAACTGAATGGCGAGAAGATCTGGTCTTCCTCCGCCCATGTCGCCGACTATCTGCTGGTGATCGCGCGCAGCGACAAGGACGCTGAAAAAAAGCATCAGGGGCTGACCCTGTTCTGGGTGCCGACCAACACAGCGGGTGTCAAGATCACCCCGCTCGCCAAACTCGGTATGCGCTCGATGGGCAGCTGCTCGGTGCATTTCGAGGACGCCTTCGTCGCCGACGAACAGGTGCTGGGGGAGCCGCACAAGGCCTGGTACATGCTGCTGCCCACGCTCAACAACGAACGGATCATGGTCGGTGCCTTCTGCCTGGGCGTGATCGACGGCGTGCTGGAGGACGCGCTCGATTATATGAAGCAGCGCAAAGCATTCGGCGGCGTCATTGGCCGTTTCCAGAGCTTGCAACATTATGTCGCCGACATCGCGACCATGCAGAAGACCACCGAATTGATGCTGCATTTCTGCGCCGACAAGCAGGCGCGGGGCGAAAATGTCGGGGTGGAGGCCAATATGCTCAAACTTATGGCGTCGGAAAATGCCAATGCGGCCGCCGACATGGGCATCCAGATCTTGGGCGGCATGGGCTATTCGGCCGAAACCGACATGCAGCGTTACTGGCGCGACAGCCGGCTGTGGCGGATCGGCCCGATCACCAATGAAATGGTGCGTAACGGCATCGCCGAGAGTCTGGGGCTGCCGCGCTCATTCTGAAAACCGGCCCTTCTGAAAGACAGGTGAAATGGCGGGGGCGGGCGCGCAGCCTCCCCGCCGATCAAGGAGACAGACGATCATGATGTTCCCCCCGCAACCCATTCCCGACCATGTGCCGGCCGATCTGGTCAAGCCCGATTTTCCCTTCATCTTCGGCATGACGACGGATCGCGATCCTTTCGACGACATGGCGATGGAAGTGCATGAAGGCCCGGACATTATCTACGCGCCGCACGCCTATCCGGGCGGCACCGCTGCCTGGGTGCCACGGCGCATGGCGCATATGCGCGCCATCTATCTGGATACGGAGCATTTTTCCTCGACCGACTTTTCGCCCTTTTCCAAACTGGTCGGCGGCACCTGGATCAATTCGCCCGCAGAACTGGACCCGCCCGCCCACGGCCCTTTCCGCCAGATGGTCAACCCCGCCTTCACGCCCAAGGCTATGGCCGCGCTGGAGGGAAAGATCCGCCAATATGCGGTCGAATATATCGACGCCTTCGCCGCGCGCGGTTCCTGCGATTTCATGAGCGAGTTCGCGTTCGAATTTCCGATCAAGGTGTTCATGGACCTGATGGGCCTGCCGCACGACCGGGTGGCGGAGTTCATGGAATGGGAAATGAACCTGCTCCACAATCACGACCTGGCCAAGATCGCGGAGGCGACCCGCAGCGTGCTCGACTATCTGGGCGGCGAAATTGACGATCGCCGCGCCAATCCGCGCGACGACCTCATCAGCTTTGGCGTTCATGGCAAGATCGGCGGTCGGCCACTGACGCAGGATGAACTGCTGGGCTTCATGTTCAACCTTTTCATCGGCGGGCTTGATACCGTCTCGACCAATATGGGGCTGCATTTCCGCCATCTGGGAAGCGCGATGGAGGATCAGGCGCATCTGCGCGCCAATCCGTCCGACATCCCGCACGCGATCGATGAACTGATGCGCGCCTATGGTGCGGTCACGACCTTCCGCACTTGCATCAAGGCAACCGAAGTCGGCGGCGTGCGCTTCATGCCGGGCGAAAAGGTCGCGATGTCGACTACGCTCGCGGGCCGCGATCCGGCCGAGTTCGACGCGCCGACACAGGTGCGGCTGGACCGCAAGCCGCGCCATGTCGGCTTCGGCTTTGGCATTCATACCTGCGTGGGCATGCATCTGGCGCGGCGGGAATTGCGGATCGCGATGGAGGAATTTCTCGCCCGTATCCCGCAATTCCGCATTGCGCCGGGTCATACGGTCGAATGCCATCTGGGCATGATCCAGCCGGTCGCGCTGCCGCTGGTCTGGACGCCGGCCGCCTGATCGATGGGGGGCGTTCGTCTCGCGACGGACGCCCTACAGGTCCAGGCACGCCTTGTCGAAATCCAGGCGGGGGTTGCGCGGATGCAGCGCTTCGGGTCGGCCATGGCCGATATTGCACAGGAAATTGACCTTCCACCGGCCATCGGGGAAAAATTCGCCATCCACCCCCGCCGCGTCGAAGCCCGACATCGGCCCGCAATCCAGCTCCAGCGCCCGCGCCGCCATGATGAGGTATGCGCCTTGCAAGGTCGATGAGCGCGCCACCGTCTCGGCGATCAGCGCCTCTTTCCCTTCGAATACGCTCCGCATGTCACGGGACGGGAACAGGGTATCATATGCCTCGTAAAATCGCGTGTCGCCCGCGATGATGACGGTGCAGGGGGCTTGCGCGACCTTATCGACATTGCCCGCATTGATGTGCGGCATCAGCCGCGCCTTCGCCTGCGCCGAACGGATGAAGACGAAACGGGCGGGATTGCTGTTGGCGGTCGTCGGCCCCCATTTGGCCAGATCATAGAGGGCGCGGACCATATCGCCGGTAACCGGCTGGCCGGTCCAGCCATTATGGGTCCGGGCCTGCCGGAACAGCCGGTCCAATATGTCGGTCATGGCTTTCCCCAGTTCGGTGCCTGGCGGGCAAGTATATCGTCCGCCTCCCTGCCAAGCGCCGCCCGATCCGCTCGCTCCCACACCCGATGATCGCCCCGCGCATAGCCGCGCCCATTGTCGCGATAGAGCAGCGCGTCGATCACATGGTCGCGCAACTTGTCGATTTGGCGCACGACCCTGCCGGGCGTTCCCATCACCAGCGAATGAGGCGGTATGATGCTGTCGGGCGGCAGGAAACTATGCCCGGCAATGATCGACCCATGGCCGATGACGCACCGTTCCATGATCGTCGCGCCCACGCCGATCAGGCAGGCCGGTTCGATGATGCAGCCATGCACCACCGCGCGATGGCCGATCGTGCAATAATCGCCGATGACGGTCGGATCGTCCCAGCCGATATGGACCATCGCGTGATCCTGCACGCTGGTGCACCGGCCCACCGAAACGAACGCCCGCTCGCACCGGATGACGGCATAGGGCCACAGGCTGCAATCCGCGCCCAGCCGCACGTCGCCGAACATCCGGGCGGTCGGGTCGACATAGGCCGGGGACGTCGCGATCATCGCGTCGTTCGAACAAGGCCGCCCACCCATCCGGGCAGGCGGCCCTGCCGATCAATAGGCGCCGGGCGGCGAAATCGGGTCGGCGCCGGTCATGGCGCGGCCGAAGATTTCGTAGCCGATGGTCGGGATATTCTGGATATGCCGCGTCGCCATCGACACGTCGCGCCAATAGCGATTGATCGGCTTGTCGAGCGCAAAGGCCGAAGATCCCACCTGGAACATCAGCGATTCGCTTGCCCCATGGACAAGCTCGATCATCTGCGCGCCCGCGGCCCGGTGCTTGGCCTTCTCCGCCATAGTGAATTCCTCGCCCAGGCCGACCCGGTCCAGCTTGGCGGTCAGGTCGAACAGGATCAGCTTGGCCGTGTCGATCATCGCGGCCGCTTCGCCCAGGTCGCGCATATAGGCGCCGGAACTCGTGCGCGGCCCGATGATGGTGGTCAGCACCGGCTTCTTGGGCGCTTCGGCCCGCACGATTTCCAGCATCGCCTCGACCGCGCCGATCAACTGCGCAATGCCCGTCGTGCGCACCACCGGAACGGCGGGCAACAGGTCGGACGGCGCACCGAAATGGCGCTTGGTCGGGTCGATCTGGCCGGTTCTCTCGGTCATCAGCGCCATCTGCGCATCGGGAATGAACACGTCCTTGGCGATGGCGGTGTCGGACCCGGTACCCTGCATCCCCGACACGAACCAGCTGTCCTCGATCGTCATGGCGTCCATCGGCAGGTAGCACATGTTGATGCCCGGAACGACGGGACCGTCATAATCCTCTAGCACCACGCCCTGCTGCGCCCAGTTCGACTGGCGCGACCCGGACATATAGGGCCATTTGCCGTTGATGATCCATCCGCCATCGACCTTACGCGCCTTGCCGGGCGGGTTGTACGCGCCGCACACCGTCTGCGGACCGTCGGCGAACACCGCGTCCTGCACGCCATCGGGGGCCAGGCTGGTGATCCAGCTGGTGCCGTTGATGATCTGCATGACCCAGCTGATCGCCGGATCGCCCTTGGCAATTTCGATCTGCACGCGGCAGAAATCGGTCGGCGACAGGCCAAAACCGCCCAGACGCTGCGGCACCAGAAGGCGCAGGAAGCCTTCGTCCTTCAGCATCTTGTCGACCGCCGGGGTCGGGCAGCGCCGTTTTTCGCCGGCAGGCGCCTCGCTCTGGAGGAAATCGCGCAGGCTGCGCGCCTTTTCGACCAGCGCGTCAGCCACGCTCTTGTCGGCGAAGCCGACCTTGGTGGTGGATTCTAACTTTGCCAGGGTAGCCATCAGTTCATCCTCTCTTATGTTCGGCATGGTGGCCGGCGATTTGCAGCGCCCATTCGCACAACCGGTCGGGCGCCCCGTTCCAGATGGCCAGCCATTGCGGCGTGGCCGGAATGATGAGGGTGCTCAGTTGCAACCGCACCATCGTGTCGCAGAAAATGTCGCGGTCCAGGCGGCTGCCCGTCAGCATCTCGAAATGGTCAAGTACCGGGTCCAGCGCCTGCTGCACGGCGGCCTTGTGGCGGCTGAAATGGCTGCGCAGGAAATTGAGGTGAAAGGCCGGCTCGACCTCGAATATGCCGTCGGGCGACCGTTCGATGGTGAAGCGGCCGTAAAAGCGCATCACCGCGCGGAATCGCTCGATCGGATCGGCTATGCCTTGACCCGCTTCGATAATCCCTTTTTCGAAACTGCTGCATATATATTCGCTGACCGCCGCCAGAACGTCCTCCTTGGACGTGAAATAGCGGTAGAGCGTGCCGCGCGACACGCCGCTCGCCTCGCTGATGTCGCTCATCGACAGGCGCCGCGCACCGATGCTGCCGATCGCGCGCAGCGTGCCATCCAGGATTTTCTGGACGCTGCCGGATTGATCGGTGGCGACGATGTCGCTCCAGTCGGTGTGCGGCATCAATTTCATGTCTGGGCTTCCATCTCGGCAAGATTGTGCGGAACGCTCACATAGCCGGGCAGATGCTGCCCGCCATCCACGTTGATCAGCTCGCCATTGACGAAGCGCGACATGTCCGACGCCAGGAACAGCACCACCGGCCCGATGTCCAGTTCCGGGTCGCCTGCGCGCTTCAACGGGTTGCTGGCGGTCGCCATGTCCAGAAAGCCCGGCACGTCCTGTACCAGCTGTGCGAACACCTGACCCATGCCGGTCGGCGCGATCGCATTGGTGCGAATGTTGAACCGCCCCCATTCCACCGCCGCGCTGCGCGTCAGGCCCATGATCGCGCCCTTGTTCATATTATAGTCGGCATGCAGCCAGGCGCCGGTCTGCGCGTCGATCGAATAGAAGTTGACGATCGACCCGCCGCCCCGCGCCTTCATGTGCGGGAAGGCCGCGCGCATCGCCCACCAACTGCCCCAGGTGCCGATTTCCAGCGTGCGCTTGAGCATCTCGTCAGTCTTCTGTTCCAGCAGGACGTTGTCCGACAGCAGCGATGCATTGTTGACGAGAATGTCGATGCCGCCAAATTCGGCGACCGCGCGGTCGATCATCGCTTCCACGTCCGCCTTGACGCCGACATCGGCGGACATGCCGGTGGCGCGCACGCCAAACTCCGCCGAAATCTCTGCCGCCACCTTCTCCGCCGCTGCGCCATCGCGCCCCGTGATCAGCAGATGCGCGCCCTCCCGCGCCAAACAGCGCGATATGCCATGGCCCAACCCCTTGGCCCCGCCGGTGACGATCGCAACCTTGTCCTGTACCAAAGCCGTCACGCCGCAACTCCTGTTAGTGGCTCGCTCAGGGCACGGTCCATGTCCATGCGTTCCTGGCAATAATCCTGTGTGAAGACATAGCCGCGGACAGCGCCGTCGCCGTCGCGGAACAGATATTTCAGGCCCATCGCGTCGTTCGCCGCTTCTTCCCAGGCACCCGCCACGCCCAGCGGCGCAGGCAGCAGCACGACCGGGCAGGCGGTCGTCTTGACCTGCACCGACAGCGGCGGAAAGCGGATGTCGGTCGGCGTACCCAGCGCACTGGGCGCGATCGCGCGCGCGGCAGCCATGATCGGCGTGACGTAGGCGGCCAGGCCGCCGGGATATTGGGCGCAATCGCCGATCGCGTAGATATCCGGGTCGCTGGTGCGGCCGGTCTGGTCGACCAGGATGCCGCGCTCCACGTCTAGTCCGGCGTCCTGCGCCAGTTGCACATTCGGGCGCAGGCCAACGGCGGACAACACTACGGCGGCCTCCACCACCAGCCCATCGTCCAGTTCCGCGCGGATGCCCCCGTCAGCTTTGTGGATCGCCATCACTTTGCGGCCCAGATGCCATTCCACGCCCTTGGCGCTCAGCGCATCGCGGATGCGCGCGCCCACGGCGGGCGGCACCAGTTGCGCCAGTGGATGACCGAGCATGTCGACCACGACCGGCCGATAACCGCTCGCCGCCAGGTCATTGGCAAATTCCGTGCCCACAAGCCCACTGCCCATGATGAGCACGCGCGCGCCGTCGGGCAGTTTTTCACGAAATTCCCGATAATGGTCGATCGTATTGACGGCCATCGCCCGGTGCGCCGCATCGCCATCGATCGGCGGCCGTATCGGGTCCGCCCCCAGCGCCAGCACCAGCCGGTCGTAGAAGATAGGCCCGCCGGTGGTCAGCACCGCCTTGTCCTGCCGGTCGATCGCCTCGACAACCCGCCCGGCGCGCAGGTCCAGCTTCAACTGCGTCGCCATTTTCTCCGCCGCCGTCGTGACCAGCGTATCGGCGACCTTGCCCTTGGCCAGCGCGGTGGACAAAGCGGGCTTGGAATAGAAATGCCCGTCATCCTGCGTCACCAAGGTCAGCCGGGCGTCCGGCGCGAGTTTGCGCAACTCACGCAGGACGCCATAGCCAGCCAGACCGCTGCCGATCACTACGATATGCGGGGAGCCTGTCATTGCCATCACCCCGTCAGAGGAAGATCGCGAAGTTGGACATGCCCAGCGTCGACTGGTCGACGATGATTTCGCGCACCGCCAGCTTGTAGGCACCGTCGACCAGCCGCCAAACATCACGCCGTTCGGCCGTGATCGACTCGTTTTCCGGGTTATCGAACCGGCTGCGCTCGACGTACAAATAGCTCACGACTTCATATTCGCCCGCCGTGTCGCACTGTGCAATACGAACATTGGTGACGAAGCGGCGCGTGCGCGACGGCGGGTCTTCCGCCCAGGCGCTTTTCGACAGGCGGCCGGTCCGCATCAGGATCGACGCATAATTCTCGTCGAAATGCTTCATCGTGCGCACGACGTCGCGGTCCTTGTTGGGACCGTTGCGGGTCAGGCGCAGCGGCGCGGTATAGACCAGATCCTGCTCCAGATAGGCGACCCAGTCGTCGAACCGGCGCTCGTCCAGTGCCGCGGCTTCGTCATACAGGGTTTCGAGCAGGCGGTTATAGACCTCCGACCCCAACGGCACGCGCTGGGTGGATACCAGCCCGCGCATGACGCTGGTCTTGTCGATCGCGGCGGTCGCGTAGTTCACGGTCATGGTGTGATCCTCTTCTCTCGCGTCGCTCAGGCTTCGGCCATCAGGTCATAATAGGCCGACCACCACGCCCATTGCGTGTCGTCCTTGGTAAAGCCGGGATAGAGATCACCCCCGCCGACCCAGCCTTCGGGCCGTTCATGACCATGAAGTGCCTGATATTTCAGCGTCATGGTCTTGCTCATATGGCCGCGCGAATTGCGCATGATCTGCGGCCAGGTGTCGGCGTCGTCCTGCTCGATCGTGCCCGACGTGCCGGTGGACCAGATCGCGTTCTGGAGCATGTCGCGCTTTACGTCCTCCGGCGCGTCCTTTTCTGCAAAGATGAAGTTGATGAACTCCACCTTGTCCGGCCCACGCGGCACATAAGTATGCAGCGACAGTGCGCCTGACGCGCCGCCATCCATGCGCGGGGCAAAGATGAAGGCAATCAGGATATTGGGGAACATGCCGCCGACCTGCGGCGGGATGGTTGCCAACTGATTGACCTGCGCCTCCGACAGATTCTTGAACAGCTGCGGGATCATGTCCTTGGTCACGCCCGGCGGGGTCAGCAGGTTCAGCCGTTCCTCGGTCGTCTTGCCTTCGAAGCTTATGTCGGCAAACATCTTGAACGTCTGCGCCGCTTCCAGGCAGCGCAGCGTATGTCCCTGCGGCACCGAGATATCGACGCCATACATGCCCGGCGCGGTGTCGTAGATCGACTCGGCCGTGCCGCCCATGATGCCGCCTTCCATCAGCGACCGGTGCAGCGTCAGCGTGTGGAAACCGTCCGAACCGGACTGTTCGCCGGGGATCTTCCAGTTGCACGGCAGCACGAAACGCTGCGGGGGGCCGAGCATTTCCAGGCCATTGTCGGTGCGGCAGAATAGCTGGTCGAGATAGAATTTGGCGTCGCCCAGATAATCCTCGAACGACAGATCCTTGCTCCATGTCGCAAAGATCAGCCCGCCATAAAGGTGCACCCGCGCTTTTTTCAGGCCCAGCTCGTCCTTGCTGTGCTTGTTGCCGTGCATCTGCTCCTTTTCGATCGGGGCGCCGATGAAGCTGCCGTCGGACCGGAAGGCCCAGCCATGATAGATGCAGCGATGCGCGGCGGCATTGCCAGCTTCTGCGGTGCACACCTTCATCCCGCGATGCGGACAGACGTTGAGCATGACATGTACGTCGCCGTCGCGTGCCCGCGACACGATCACATTATCCTCGGCCATGTCGCGCATGACATAGTCGCCCGGCTTGGGGATTTCCGATTCATGGCCCAGCAACAGCCAGGTACGCGCGAAAACGCGCTCCATTTCCAGTTCGTACAGTTCCTTGTCGTTCATCACCCGCAACGATACTTCGTTCATGTCGCGGTTGATGAGGTCGTCGAGCGTGGTCCCATCGCTCAGAGTCAACCCGGCCTTGTGCAGCATCTTCCTCTCCTTGGAAAATCCATCGTGAGTCGTGTTATACATATTGAACTAAATCTGTTCAAGTTGTAATGTTGCCCCATAAGGAGAGGATGATGAGCCAGACGTTGAAGGTGGTGATCGATAAGGCGGCCTGCTGCGGCTATGGCGTGTGCGCCGAAATCTGCCCCGAAGTGTACAAGCTGGATGCCAATGGCATCGTCTATGTCGATGACCCGATCGTGCCGGAGGGTCTGGAAGACCAGGCGCGCGAAGGGGCGGAGGCCTGTCCCCAAGCTGCATTGGCCGTCGTCGACGCCTGATTGGCTGCTGTGCATTCCATGGTGAAAGGCTCTGCCCGTTGGGCCGATGAGGAACCTGCCGATAGGTAGGTTCCTCGCCGCCGGTCGCTGCGGCACCAGCGCGGCCATGGGACGGCAGGGAGGATAGAGGATGACCGACGCAAGGGACATGCTGTTCAGGCCCGTCGATGTGGCGGGGCTGCGGCTGCGCAACCGCTTCGTCATGGCGCCAATGACGCGCAACTTCTCACCGGGCGGCGTGCCGTCCGATAGCGTGGTAGACTATTATCGCCGTCGCGCGGATGCGGACGTGGGCCTGATCGTGACCGAAGGCATCGGGGTCGATCATCCTTCCGCATTGGGCCAGGAATCGATGGGCGGCGGTGCCTCCCCGGTACTGCATGGCGACACAGCGCTGGCACGCTGGCGCGCCATCGTCGCCGGGGTCCATGCCGCAGGCGGGCTGATCGTCCCGCAACTCTGGCATCAGGGCGTCATTCGCGTGCCGGGCACCGGCTATGATCCGCAGGCGCCGTCGGCCCGGCCATCGGGCATCTGGGGGCCGACCGACAGGGCGATGGTGCCGCCCGATTATCTCGACGCGGTGCGCGCGCCCACGACGCCGCTGACCGACAGTGAAATCGGCGACATCATCGCCGCCTTCGCCCGCAGCGCCGCCAACGCCCGCGCCGTCGGCTTCGATGGCATCGCGCTCCATGGCGCCCATGGCTATCTGATCGACAGTTTCCTGTGGCACCACACCAACCTGCGAGACGATCGTTGGGGCGGTGACGCCGCTGCCCGCGCGCTTTTTGCGGCGGAAGTGGTTCGCGCCGTCCGCGCCGCGACCGCCCCCGACTTCCCGATCATCTTCCGCTTCTCGCAATGGAAATTGCAGGATTATGATGCCCGTAGCGCGCAGACGCCCGATGAACTGGCCGCCATGCTGGCCCCGATCGCGGACGCCGGTGTCGACATCTTCGACGCCAGCACCCGCCTGTTCTCGACCCCCGCGTTCGAAGGGTCGGCCATGGGCCTTGCCGGATGGATCAAGCGGCTGACCGGCAGGCCGGTGATCGCGGTCGGCGGCGTCGGCCTCAGCAAGGATCTGCAATCCTCCTTCGCCCAGCCCACGGTCATGACCGACAATCTGGCACTGGTGGCGGACCGCATGGCGCAGGGCGAATTTGACCTGATCGCCGTCGGCCGCGCGCTGCTGATGGACCCACACTGGGTCCGCAAGATGCGCGACGGCGGCGCAGTCGATCCGTTTCGGCTGGAGGCCTACGCCACGCTGGATTAATGCGTGTCGGCGGCGGCATAGACCTGGATGCGCGCCAAGTTGGTGCGGTCCGACTGCACCGCCATGTACCGCACGGCATCGGCCACGTCGCCCGGCTGCATAGCGGGGATGAAGCTGTCCCAGGCGGGCTGGCCGCGCGCTTTCATATCCTCGAAAATTTCCGTGCTGGTGGTCCCCGGCGCGACGATGCCCACCTTCACCCCGCTGCCCGCCAGCTCGACGCGCAGGCAATCGGTGAATGCCTCCAAAGCCCGTTTCAGCCCGCCATAGACGCCTACGCCCGGCGCGATGATGTTCGCGCCGATGCTGGATATGTTGATGATCTGTCCGGTCCCCGCCGCCTTCATCGACCGCCCGAACAACGTGCAGGTCCGCACCACCGCTTCATAATTCAGCGCGATCATCGGCCGTAACTGGTCCAGGTCGAACTGGTCGATCGGCGCGGCATGAAGGATGCCCGCATTATTGACCAGAATGTCCGCACGACCGAACTGCGCCATCACCCTGTCATGCAGCCGCTGCGGGGCGTCCGCCTCGGCCATGTCGGCAACGAAGGGCAGGCAGTCGGCGCCAAGGTCAGCGGCCAGCGCGGCCAGCCTATCCGCCCGGCGCGCCACCAGCACCAGCGTCGCGCCAGCCCCCGCCAACGCATGGGCGCTCGCAGCGCCGATACCCGAAGACGCCCCTGTGACGATCGCGATCTTGCCCGTCAGACTGGTCATCGCATCCCTCCTTCATCCATTGTCAAACGAGGCGGATCAGCCGCTTGCCGTCATTTTCGCCACGGTAAAGCCCCGCCAGCGCATCCAGGCAGGCTTCGATCCCGTCCAGTATCTCTTCCCGCCAGGTCAGGCGGCCTTCGCCGATCCACGCGCGCAACTGCGCCACGGCATCGCCATAGCGGTCCATATGGTCGAAGATGACGAACCCCTCCATCCGCGCGCGCTTGACCAGCAGATGGCGCTCGACCCGCGGCCCTTGCGGCCAGGGTTCCCAGCGATCGATGGACGCCGTGCCGCACACCACGACCCGGCCCTTCATGGCCAGATGCGGCAGCACCGCGTCGCTGATGGCCCCCGCCACATTGTCGAAATAAATGTCGATCCCCTCCGGCGCGATCCGCGCCACCGCCGCGCCGACATCTTCCCCGCGATAATCGATCGCGCCGTCATAGCCGAAATCCTCGACGCATCGCCGCGCCTTGTCGGGGCCACCCGCGATGCCGATCGTGCGGCACCCCAATAGGCGCGCAATCTGCCCCACCGCCGATCCGACGGCCCCGGCAGCGGTCGACACCAGCACCGTTTCACCCGCGCGCGGCTGGCCGATCATCGTCAGCGCCAGATAGGCAGTCACGCCGTTGATACCCAATATGCCCAGCGCCGCGCGCATCTCCGCCGCGCTGGTGCGTTGCACCACCTGGTCGGCTGAAACGCAGGCATAGTCCTGCCAGCCAAACCAGCCCGCGACATGATCGCCGACCCGGTAGGCCGCGTCGCCCGACGCCACCACCTGTCCGGCCGCCAGCGCGCGCATCACTGATCCGATCGCGACGGGCGTGGCGTAATTGCCGCTATCGGCGATCCAGCCGCGCATCGCCGGTTCGACCGACAGATAATGATTGCGCACCAGAATCTGGCCGGGGCCGGGCTCGTCGATCGCACCGGGCCGGATCGAGAAATCGCTGGCCTGCGCGATGCCGGTCGGCCGCGCGACCAGGATCACCTGGCGATTGGCATCATCCATCCAGCCCGGCCCTGACCATCGTGAATTTCCGCCGGGATATGCGCCATCCGGCCGATGTGCGGATCAGGCAATCGTCATAATAGCCGGTCGCCCGGTGGGTCACGCCCTGAATCTGGTCCATCAAAATCGCGTCAACATAGCTGCGCGCGACGATTTCGTCGTTACAGCTTTCCACCACGATATTGCTGATCCGGTGCAGCGTCGCGCCCATATGGCGGTGCGCGCCCTCCATATATTCGGTGATCTCGCGCGGCCCGCGCCAGCGGCCGAAGCTGCCATAATCGGCTTCGCAATCCCGCGCGAAGCAGGTGCGGAACAACGGCCAGTCGCGCGTGTCGATCCCGGTCGCATAGCGCAGCAGCAAATGGTGGATCGCCCGCTCGTCATCCGCCGACAGCAGCGCCCTGCGCGTCAGGCTGCCATGTGCCGCCATGCTCGTCCTCCCTCATGTCGTTGGACAGCATAGGGAAGGACCGGCCGATCTTGCCCGCCAAACGATAGGATCGAGCCGCTGGCCCATCATTTCTTTGGCAGGGCATAGGCGATCAACTGGTCGCTGGACCCCGACAGCATCGCGCCATGGCCACCGGCCGCGATCACCACGAACTGGCGACCGCTGGCGTTGGACCAATAGCTGCTGGGCGACGCATTGCCGCCGGCGGGCAGGCGCGCCTTCCAAAGCAGCCGCCCGGTCGCCGTGTCATAGGCGCGAAACGCATGTTCCTGGGTCGCGCCTATAAATGTCAACCCGCTGGCTGTCGCCACCGATCCGCCGATATTGGGCACGCCCATCGGGATCGGTACGAAGGTCGGCAGCGCAATCGGCCCGCTGTCGCGCGACGTCCCGAACAGGCGGCTCCACACCATCTTGCCGGTTTTCAGGTCAACGGCGTTGATCCGGCCATAGGGCGGCTGCTGGCAGGGAATGGCGAGCGGCGACAGGAACGGCGCGATCTGCGCGGCATAGGGCACGCCCTGTTGCGCCGCCGGGCCGCCGACATCGCCCATATGGACGGCGTTCATCGGCTTGATACCGCGCCGGTCGGCCTCTGCGCGCGGGATCAGGCGGTTATAATTGCCGACCTTGTTGTTGTTGACGATCATCAGCCCGCGCCGGGGATCGACCGAAACCCCGCCCCAATCGATCCCGCCCAGATAGCCGGGCCAAGTGATCGTCGGATGCTCCGTCGACAGCGGCGTCATGTCGCCATCGAACCGCGCCTCCCTGAACCGGATGCGGCAGATCGCCTGGTCGATCGGGGTCAGCCCCCACATGCCCCTTTCCGTCGGGCGCGGCCCGGTGAAGCTGGGGATGCCGACCGAATAGGGCTGCGTTTTCGACAGGCGTTCGCCCGGCACCACGCCCTGCGGCACGGGGCGTTCCTCGACCGGCAGGATCGGCTTGCCGGTCGCGCGATCGAGGAAGAAAATCTCGCCGCGCTTGGTCGGCTGGAGCAGGCCGCGCACGCCGCCGGGCAGGTCGACCAGCGTGGGCTGCGCCGGCACGTCATAATCCCACAGGTCGTGATGCGTCGTCTGGAACGACCATCGCACCGCGCCGGTCATGCCATCCAGGGCAATCACCGAACTGGCATAGCGATCGTCATTGGCCGTCCGATGCCCGCCGAAATAATCGGGCGTGGCATTGCCGGTCGGTACATAGACCAGGCCCAGCGTTTCGTCCGAACTCATCGGTGCCCAGCTATTGGGCGTGCCGGGCGTGAAGGTCGCGCCGGGCGCGGGCAGGCCATGGTCGTCGGGGCGGCCGATGTCGAATGCCCAGGCGAAATCGCCGGTCACCGCGTCGAACGCGCGCACGACGCCCGATGGCTCCCTGATCTTCTGCCCGTCCGTCACCCAGCCGCCCAGCACCAGCCGCCCCCGCACCAGGGCGGGGGGCGACGTGACGAAATAATAGCCCTTGTCCACCTTGCCCAGCCCGGTCTTCAGGTCGACCTGACCACCGCGCCCGAAACCGGGGCAGGGCCGCCCGGTCGCAGCGTCCAGCGCGATCAGCCGCGCATCGAGCGTGGCGGTAAATATGCGCTCGGCGCAGGCCCCCGTTGCGCCGGGCACGCGATAATAGGTCACGCCCCGGCACACCAGGCCATAGACCCCGGCGAGGTCCGTCTTGGGATTATGCCGCCACAATTGCCGCCCGGTTTCCGGGTCTAGCGCGATCACGTCATTATTGCCCGCGCACAGGAACAGGCGGTTACCGACCTTGATCGGGTTAACCTGAAAGGCGGTACCCTGCTTTCCGTCGCCCACCTTGCCGGTGTGATAGGTCCAGGCCGGTTCCAAATTGCCGACATTGGACGGGCTGATCTGTTCCAGCGTGGAATAGCGCGATCCGCCCCGATCATTGCCATAGGCGATCCAGTCACCATCGGCCGCGCTGGCGGGGGCCGGACCCCATATCCGACTCGCCGCGGCAGGCGTGCGATCGGCCCAGAACGCCAAGCCGATACTTACCCCGACGATCAGCGCCAGCGCGGGCCACAGCACGCGTCCGCCCGGCAACGGGGCGGATCGCCCGACATGGCGCCGATAATAGGGGGTCAGCATATAGAGGCCAAGGCACAGCGGCATGGCTAGGCGCGGGGCCAGCGCCCATCCGTCCAGCCCTACCTCCCACAAGGCCCAGGCGAGGTTCGCCGCCAGAAAAGCCCAGAACAAAGCGATCGACAGCGGCACCCTGCGCCAGCCAAGTAGCGCGACAGCGACCATGACCAGCCCGGACAGCAGATACCAGGGCGATCCGCCGAGCATCAGCAAACGCCCGCCAAGCCATGCAAGCGAAAGCCCCGTCACGACAAGCACGATCAGGAAGGCGGCATTGAGGAAGCGTTGCATGAAGGCACCTTGGCGCGCAGGGGGAAGGAAGGAGGAGGCAACCGGTGCGGTCAGGCAGGCAGTTGCGCGGCCAGCCAGTCGGGCACGTTCATCCGATAGCATTTCTGTTCGTAGAGGCGGCTGATCCGCCATCCGGCAGGCGTGCGGACATAATCATGGATGTACCACAGGCCGAAAACCAGCGTTTCGGCTCTCGTGCCATCGCTCACGGTCATGGGATTGGTGCAGACGGTCTTGGTCTGCGCGCGGTCGCCGTCGATGCTGTAGCGGGTGGTCGATACGCTATGCTGGAACGCCAGGATCGGCGTCAGGCTGCTGGCCAGAAACTCTTTAATCTCGCCCAGGCTGCCGGAAACGCCGACCATTTCGGAATAGTCGATCACCGCATCGGCGGTGAAATACTGGTCCAGCGCATCCCAGTCGCGGCTGTCGACCGCGTAGCAATAGCCCACGATCAAATCCTGTATTTCGAACCGGTCCGACATCTCCTGCACGGTCAGCATCACCCACTCTCCTTCATTCTATAGAATGATCGGTCGCACAGGCCGGTTGGCCGGCCGCCTTTCGTTGGGTAGGTGTCGAGGGGATAGCGACAGGGGATGAGGCGTTACCGCAGGCACATGTCAGCGGGCCAATTTGCCTCAAGCATTTATCTAGGAGAGTATAAATGGGTCTAGCCCCGTTCACCGAAGCCGATTTCGTCCTGTCCGCAGAGAC
>JAVBXL010000052.1 GCA_030824575.1 bacterium
TACAACGTCGGCCTCTCGCAGCGCCGCGCTGACTCGACCAAGGCCTATCTGGCCTCGAAGGGTATCCCTGATGGTGTCATCACCACCCAGGCCTTCGGTGAATCGAAGCCGCGCGTCGATACCGCGGATGGCGTTCGCGAAGTCCAGAACCGTCGCGTGGAAATCAGCTACGGTCCGGGTTCGGGCATGTAAGCCGATTTCCATTCCTCGGAATGGAAACAGAATTGGGGGCTGGTCGCAGGACCGGCCCCTTTTTCTTTGTTCGATCAATATGAATCGTGCTTTGCAGATGGGATTGGGCAAGGGGACGTATGGTGATTGCCCACATGTTCCATGCGCGGGCGGGCCGATATCGATGGCGCGGGTAAGCGCTTGCAGAACAGGCATTGATAGCGCTTCACGTCCGGGCGTCGGATTACCGAGCCTTGGCTGGAGGCGCATTGCTGTCTTGCGCTTGTGCCGGGCTTTGCGTCCCGCGCTCGGGGCCGTGGCCGTGTCATGTGAGGGGATGGGGGAAGCATTTTTTCTAAGGCGGGGCGCCTTCATACCGCCGTGCCGATCGATCGCGGCCTCCGGACCGGACATGCTGACGCCGCTATGGTGGTTATCCCCGATCATCCCCCATGCGTCGCACCTGCTCACCGATCTGATCGATAGCCCAGCGACGGAGGCTTTCCAGTCCAAAGTCGCGACCACCGACATTGATATAGTCGACGTAGATCGTCGCTCCTCCTTGTCCAATCTGTCAGGGGCGAAGAGAGGCTATGCCACTGAGAAGCGAGTTCTGGGCACGACTTCGTCAAGGGGTGGCGTGATCGACAATTTGCCTGTGTCACCATGTCGCCTACCGTTTTGCAGGCCATGCGAAGGGGTAAGGTCAGCGCTTTCGGGCTGTCAGCCCGACAGTGCGTTACCGGCCGCTGTGATCGTCAGCCAAGGCGGGTGCGACGCCAACGCCATCCACCCGATATGCTGTTGAAGAACGGCGACAGGCATTTCGTGATCGCGATGATCCGCGGGTCGATCGGCCGACGCTTGTTGCGAAAGCTTATCAAAGGAGCGGTGACAAATCGGTGCGGATGGGCAACAAAAGGGCTCCAGCGGCGTTAGCGCCTTATCTTGCCCTTCCTGGGAGCTATCCATGAAAATATTTCCGTTTCTCACCGCCTTGCCGATCGTCCTGGCTGCATCCGCCTGCGCCACCACATCGGCGACGCCCAGCGCCGCGCCGACCGCGTCGGCCAAGCTGGCCGCCGCCGACGGATCGGCGCGCGGCACCGCGATGGTGACGCAGGCCGGCGACGGTTTGCATGTCGTGGTCAAGGCGACGGGGCTGACTCCCGGCATCCATGCCGTGCATATCCACACCACCGGCCAGTGCGCCGGGCCTGACTTCACCAGCGCCGGCGGCCACTGGAACCCGACCGCGCGCAAGCATGGCAAAGATAATCCCGCCGGCATGCATATGGGCGACATGCCCAATATGACGGTCGGGTCGGATGGCACCGGCGCGATCGAATATCATATTGCCGACGCGATGATCGGCGAGGGCGCGACGCCGCTGCTCGATACCGATGGCGCGGCGGTGGTCGTCCATGCGCAGGCCGACGACAATATGAGCGATCCGGCCGGCAATGCCGGTGGCCGCGTGGCGTGCGGGGTGCTGGCGGCGGGTTGACCCTTTCGCGGTGACGGGGGCGAGCCGTGGCCCACGATAAGGCGGGCTGCTCTTAATCCTTCATACCGTGCGCGCTGTTGTAGCATCGCTTTTTTGAGAGGCGCTCTGGACCCTTTGGGTTCGGAGCGCCTTTGCGATGGGGACGCTTAGTCCAGCAGCGGTCGCGCCGTGCCATCGGCATCATAATCGGCGATGGCGTGGTAGGTCGCGCCCTGTTGACCCAGCCGGCTTTCGAACAGGGCGAAGCGATCGACCCGGAAGGGCGCGCCGGTCAAAGCGGCATGGCGGGCCAGGAACGGATCGATCAGCCCGCCCGCCCGGCCGAAGCGGGCGAGGGTGACATGGGGCAGATAAGCGCGGCTTTCGGGCGGCAGGCCGACGGCCACGCAGGCTCGGTCGATTTTCCGATGCAGCGCCGCCAACGGATCGCGCGGCTTCACCCCGGCCCAGAGCGTGTCGATCACGCCCTTGCGATCGAATGCGCCGACGCCGGACAGGTGGACGTCGCACGGGGCGAAGCGGATTGCGCCCAGCGCGTCGGCGATGTCGTTCGCGCGGTGGCGATCGACTTCGCCGATGAAGCGCAGCGTCAGGTGCAATTGATCGTCGCTTTGCCAGCGCGCGCCTTCGACGCCATCCATCAGCGAGAGCAGATTGCCGCGCTGATCAGCGGGTGGGCGGATGGCGACGAACAGGCGGTGCATGAACCAGATATAGGGTGATCGATGCGATCCGCCATATCTCTACCGGTTTGGCTTGAATCATGCGGCCGATGCGCCGATAATAGGGATACCGGTCAAACAGGCCGGTGAAGGAGACGATTTTCATGGCCAACTGGTCCGACCCCCGTTCCGACATTGCAGGCTTTGGCGGCGCCACCGCTGCGCGCGGTGCGGCGTTCGACGCCGGGCTGCGCAGCTATATGCTGTCGGTCTATAATTATATGGCGAGTGGCGTGCTGCTGACAGGCGTCGTCGCGCTACTGTTCGCGTCGAGCGGCATGGCGGCTGCCGTGTTCACCGGCCCCGGCATCCTGAAATATATCGTGATGTTCGCGCCGCTGCTGTTTGTGATGGTGCTGAGTTTCGGTATCAACCGGCTGTCCACCGTGGCGGCGCAGGGCCTGTTCTGGGCCTATGCGGCGGTGATGGGCGTGTCGCTGTCCTACATCTTCCTGGCCTATACCGGGACGTCGATCGCGCAGACCTTCTTCGCGACCGCGGCGGCCTTTGCGGGCCTGAGCCTGTGGGGCTACACCACCAAGAAGGATCTGTCGGGTTTCGGCACCTTCCTGATCATGGGCGTAGTCGGCCTGCTGGTGGCGAGCCTGATCAACATCTTTATGAAGTCCAACGCGATGAGCCTGGTCATCAGCGGCGTCGGCGTGCTGCTGTTCGCGGGCCTGACCGCCTATGACACGCAGAAGATCAAGAGCATCTATGCGCAGGTCGCGGGCACGGACATGATGGGCAAGTCGGTGGTGATGGGGGCGCTGAACCTCTATCTCGACTTCATCAACATGTTCATGTTCCTGCTGCGCCTGTTCGGCGATCGTCGCTGATCGTTGGGGTGTGAAGCCAGACAAAAGGCCCGGCGGAGCGATCCGCCGGGCCTTTTTGTTCGTGAAGCAAAGCCTGTTCGCTTCGAGCGCTTGAAAAGCGCCTGGCGCTTCGCGACTGCACCGGCAGCGAACGGAGGGGTAGCTCAGCCTTCTTTCTGCATCGCCGCGATGAGGGCGCCGTCTATTTCCTTCTGCCGCTTATAGGCGGGGCGATCGCGCAGGCGGGCGGCATAGGCTTCGAAGCTGGGGCGGCTGGGGATCGAGTTGAAGCTGAGGCCCCAGTCGATCTGCGAGCCGACATAGACGTCGGCGGCGGCGAATTGGTCGCCGCAGATCCAGGCGTCTCCCGATATTGCGGTTTCCAGCGCATCGATCGTGTCTTCGAACGTGCCATAGCCAGCCGTGCGCTCGCGCCCTTCGGGCAGGGCAAAGCCCATCGCCTTGTTGGTGACGGCGGCCTCGACCGGGCCGGCGGCGAAAAAGAGCCAGCGATAATAGGCATGGCGCTGATCGAGCGCGGGGGCGAGGTTGGCGGCCGGGAAGGCGTCGGCCAGATAGGCGCAGATGGCGGCGCATTCGGTGACGGTCCGGCCGCCATGGACGATGGCGGGCACCTTGCCCATCGGGTTGATCGCCAGATAGTCGGGCGCCTTCATCGACGCGGCATAATCGAGGACGACCGTTTCATAGGCTGCGCCGACCTCCTCCAGCATCCAGCGGGCGATCTGCCCGCGCGACATGGGGTTGGTGTAAAAAATCAGCTCTTGGGTCATGACGCGCTCCTGAATCGCAGGACGGTGAGGGTGGCGCACGGACGGGCCGAGCGCCACCCCGTTTCGATCAGCAGCCTACCCCCATGGCACCGCCGAGCATCCCGCCCAGGCCGCCACGGCACTTCTTTTTCTTCGGCTGGGTCGCGGGTTCGTCACCGTCATCCGCCTCGCCCGCGTGGCTCATCATGTCGCCCATGTCCGGTCCGTTGAGCACCCACATGCTATTGGCGCGATAGCGGACGCGGGCGATCCATTCCGGTTTCCACGCGATCTTGGGGTCGGCGGGGCGCGGCGGGTAGGCGAAATTGGCTTCGGGGCCATAGGCGTAGAGGCTGCCCATCAGCATCTCTCCACCCGCCTGGGTCACGGGGGCGGGGACGGTGCAGCTGGTCTGGCTGGGCGGCATGACGATTTTCTGCGCGATCATCTTTTGCACGGCGGCAGGCGACATCCAGTCCCATACCGGACCGCCGAACGCCTGGGTCGCGGAGGACGCCCACCAGACCATGTCGCCATTTTCCTGCGCGCCGAAGGTCCAGGCATAATAGCCGGTCGCCTGGGGCAGGCTGTTCCAGCTGATTTCGGTCGCACCGCCGGCGATCGGACGCGCGCGGCCGGTGATGGCGGGCATGAAATCCTGTTTCAGGGTGAAGGCGATGTCGGGGCTGTAATTGCCGGCGATGCGGTGATCGCCAAGCAGGGAGCTGTTGGCGGGGACGGTCTTGCGGGTCTGGCCGTTGGGCCAGTCGCCATAGGTCTTGCTGTTCGACGCGCGGATTTGCCATTCCTGCGGGATCGATGCGCCGGTCATGTAGAGGCCGGGCGGGATCTGGCCCTTGGCCACCTTGGCGAAGTCGATGACGACCGGCTGACCGGGGCCGGGCGTTGCGCCGCAGCCCCAATAGATGAGCAGGCGGCCCTTGGGGCGTTCGCCGGGGATGGGCTGATCGTCGCTGGGGATCACCCGCGGGGTGACGAGCGGGACGGAAGCGCCGAGGCCTGCGCCCGCGGGCAGGAAATGATCGGCGGCAGGTGCGCCGCTGGTCGGCGCGCGTGTGGAGCCGAGGCGCAAGACGAGTTCGTGGAGCGGTTGGTTGCGGCCGCCGCCCATCATCATGCCCATGGCCGCGCCCATGCCGCCGCCGGCCCCAATTCCGCTCAGCGCGGCCATGCCGGACATGGTGCCAGCGTCGATCGTGTACCGTGCGATCGGGCCAGCGGCCTGCTGGCTGGAGCCGGGGGCGGCGAGCAGGGTGAAAGATGCAAGCAGAAATGCGCCGCGAGCGGGGCGCGAAGTCAGAAATGTTTGCACGACATCTGTTCCTTGATCGTTACGGAAAAGATGCGACCTTTTTTCTGGGATGCGACTTTGTAGCAGAGATTCAGGCGGTCGGGGAGGGGCGTTTGAACTGACCATCGCGCAGGAAATGCGCGACCTGATCGGCGACCGGACGGCTGTAGATCATGGCGGTGTGCGCGACGGGCAGGACGAGATGATCGCTCTGGCCGGGCAGGTGCGTGGCGGCGACGCTGACCTTGCCGTCGTTGGGCGCGCGGAAGACGCGGTTGGGGAATGCGCCGATCATCGGGCGGTCGCCGGCTATGATGCCCAGGGGATAATCGATCGAGCCGAATAGCGCCTGTGTTGCGGCGTCGCGCCGGGTGCGCAGGAGCGCGCCTGCATGGTTGAGGATCAGGCGATCAAGGCGTAAGCGGTAGAGGAGATCGGCCAGTTCGCTGCCGCCATTGGGCGTGCCGAGCATGACGACGCGGCCGAGATGGGCGGGCCGATGGCGGGCGAGATAGGCGCGGAGCAGCAGGCCGCCCATCGAGTGGCCGACGCCATGGAAGCGTTGGGCGGTGTAGGCGGGGGCGGCGGTGATGCGCTGATGGAGATGGTCTAGCACGCGGTCGATCGGCCAGCGCCAACTGGGATAGCCTATGTTCGCGACGGTGTAGCCGGCAGCGTGGAGGCGGCGGGCTAGCAAGAAGGTCTGGAGCGGGTGACCGCCGAAGCCGTGGAGTAGGAGGATGGATTCGGTCGGCTGGGTCATGGGGTTGGGTTCATTTTGTGCTGTGTGGGCGAAACCAGGCGTTCAAGTCCGCGAGCGGTGTTTCCCCCTTCATCCAACTTCGCCTAAAGCGCTGCGCGCGTAACGCTGCATATCCTTCTCCCCCGTGGGGAGAAGGGCAAATGGAAAGGGCGGCCGTTGGGGGCCGCCCTTTTTGTTTGTGTCGGGAAGGCGCTTATTTCGTGCCTTCTGTGGTCTTGGCCTTGCCGCCCTTCTTGCCCTTTTTGGGGGCCGCCGGGGTGATTTCGAAGGCCAGAGCCGCAACCCCGTCGGTTTCCTTCATATGGACATGGACCTCGCCGCCATGGACCAGCTTGCCGAAGAGCAGTTCCTCGGCCAGCGGCTGCTTGATCTTTTCCTGCATCAGGCGGCCCATCGGGCGCGCGCCGTACAACTTGTCATAGCCCTTCTTGGTCAGCCAGTCCTTGGCATCCTGATCCAGCGTGATGTGGACGTCGCGGTCGGCCAGTTGCAGTTCGAGTTGCAGCACGAACTTGTCGATGACGCGGGCTACCACTTCGGTCGGCAGATAGTCGAACGGCACGATCGCATCGAGGCGGTTGCGGAATTCGGGGGTGAAGAGTTTCTTCACCGCATCCTCCTGCACATCCTCACGGGTGAATTCGCCAAAGCCGATGCTCTCCTTCGCCATGTCCGACGCACCGGCATTGGTGGTCATGATCAGGATGGTGTTACGGAAATCGACGGTCTTGCCGTGATGATCGGTCAGGCGGCCATTATCCATGACCTGCAACAGGATGTTGAACAGGTCGGGATGCGCCTTTTCGATTTCGTCCAGCAGCAGCACGCTATGCGGTTGCTGGTCGACGGCGTCGGTCAGCAGGCCGCCCTGGTCATAGCCCACATAGCCCGGAGGGGCGCCGATCAGGCGGCTGACCGAATGGCGTTCCATATATTCCGACATGTCGAACCGCTGGAGCGGGATGCCCATGATCGAGGCCAATTGCCGCGCAACCTCCGTCTTGCCGACGCCGGTAGGGCCCGAGAAGAGATAGTTGCCGATCGGCTTGTCGGGATCACGCAGGCCAGCGCGGGACAGCTTGATGGCCGACGACAGCACCTCGATCGCCTTGTCCTGGCCAAAGACGACGCGCTTCAAGTCGGTGGTCAGCGAACTGAGCACCGTCTTGTCGTCGGAGGACACGGTTTTGGGGGGGATGCGCGCCATGGTCGCGATGACCTGCTCGATCTCCTTGGGGGTGATCGTCTTCTTGCGCTTGGAGGGCACCACCAGCATCTGCATCGCGCCGACTTCGTCGATCACGTCGATCGCCTTGTCCGGCAACTTGCGGTCGTTGATGTAGCGGGCGGAGAGTTCCACCGCGGCCTTGATCGCGTCGGGGGTATATTTGACGTGATGATGGTCCTCGAACGCGGTGCGCAGACCGGTCAGGATCTTGATCGTATCCTCGATCGTGGGTTCGTTGACGTCGATCTTCTGGAAACGCCGCAGCAGGGCGCGATCCTTTTCGAAGTGATTGCGAAATTCCTTGTAAGTGGTCGATCCGATGCAGCGGATGGTGCCGCCCGACAGAGCGGGCTTCAGCAGGTTGGACGCATCCATCGCGCCGCCGCTGGTGGCGCCGGCACCGATGACGGTGTGAATTTCATCGATGAAGAGGACCGCGTGCGGCATCTTTTCCAGTTCGGTGACGACCGCCTTCAACCGCTCTTCGAAATCGCCGCGATAGCGGGTGCCGGCCAGCAACGCGCCCATGTCGAGCGAGTAGATGACCGCTTCCTTGAGCACGTCGGGCACTTCGCCTTCCACGATCTTGCGCGCCAGACCTTCCGCGATCGCGGTCTTGCCCACGCCCGGATCGCCGACATAGAGCGGGTTGTTCTTGGAGCGGCGGCACAGGATCTGGATCGTGCGATCCACCTCCGCGGTGCGGCCGATCAGCGGATCGACCTTGCCCCGGCCCGCTTTCTCGTTGAGGTTGACGGTGAACTGTTCGAGGGCACTGTCCTTCTTGGCCTTGCCGTCCTGCACCTTCTTTTCCTCCTCGGAAGCGCCCTTGGTCTCCTGACGCTCGGGCGTGGGCGTGCCCTTGCCGACGCCGTGGCTGATGAAGCTCACGGCATCGAGACGGCTCATATCCTGCTGTTGCAGGAAATAGACGGCATAGGATTCGCGTTCGGAGAAGAGCGCGACGAGCACGTTGGCGCCCGTCACCTCATCCTTGCCGGACGACTGGACATGGAGGATGGCGCGCTGGACCACGCGCTGGAAACCGCTGGTAGGGGAAGGATCGCTAGACCCCTCAACCTTCAGGCTGTCGAGTTCGGTGTCGAGATATTGGGTGACGGCGTCGCCCAGCTCGCCGATTTCCACGCCGCACGCCTGCATCACCTTTGACGCATGTTCGTCATCAATCAGTGCCAGAAGCAGATGCTCCAGCGTGGCATATTCATGCTTGCGCTCCGACGCATGGGTCAGCGCGTTGTGCAGGGTGGTTTCCAGAGCGGGTGCGAAAGAAGGCATGTCTGTTCTACTCCTGGCCCCAAAGAGGGGCGGTATCGAACCATATGTCGGCATTGCTCGACGCGGGATCAAGGCCATGGCCAAGACCAGCGGAATTGCCTGACTGCCCAAGCCCGATGGCGCCCTTATCGGCGCAGGGGGCAAGGCGCGGGTTCATCGCCTGAATAACGCCTCGGCACTTGCCTTATGGTTAACGGCGTTGTCTTTTATCGTTCTGGTGCGCGCGATTTCCGTTTCCAGAGCGCGGATGCGGGCGTCCAGTTCGGCAACGGACAAAGGCCCCAGATCCTGCCTCAGCAGGCGGGCCAGCGGATCATCTCCCTTGTTCGGCAGATCGTCATCCAAGTCCATGACGCCAATGTTGACCCTGCGAGCCACTCTGTCAATAAGGACGCAAGTTCCGTCCGTCGATTTTTGGTGCGGCGCAACATGGTTAATCACCGGGGGCAGTGAGATGGCGGATGTGGACGCAATGGCGCGTGAAATGACGGTGATCGCGGTTCCCACGCCGGGCGGGCCGGAGGCGCTGGTGTCGGAACGGCGGCCGGTGCCGGTGCCGGGCGACGGCGAGGTGCTGATCCGCGTGGCCGCTGCGGGCGTCAATCGGCCTGATGTGTTGCAACGGCAGGGCAAATATCCGCCGCCGCCGGGGGCTTCGGACATTCCGGGGCTGGAGGTGGCCGGGACCATCGTGGCGGCCGGGAGCGGCGCCGATAAGCTGATCGGGCAGAAGGTATGTGCGCTGTTGGCGGGCGGGGGTTACGCCGAATATGCGGTGGCGCCGGCGGGGCAATGCCTGCCGTTGCCGGAAGATTATGATTTGGCCGAGGCCGCGGCGCTGCCGGAGACTTTGTTTACCGTGTGGACGAATTTGTTTGAGCGGGCCTATGCCGTGGGGGGCGACACGGTGCTGGTCCATGGCGGGACCAGCGGCATCGGGACGATGGCGATCCGGTTGTGCAATTTGTTCGATGTCAAGATCATCGTGACCTGCGGGTCTGACGAGAAGTGCGCACAGGCCAAGGCGTGGGGCGCGGATGAGGCGATCAATTACAAGACTCAGGATTATGTCGAGGCCGTGAAGGCGATCACCGGCGGGCAGGGGGTGCAGGCGGTGCTCGACATGGTCGGCGGCGATTATGTGCCGCGCAACCTCCAATGCCTGGCCGAGGATGGGCGGCATGTGTCGATCGCGGTGCTGGGCGGGGCGAAGGCGGAGATTTTCATTCCAGCGATCATGCAAAAGCGGCTGACCATCACTGGATCGACGCTGCGGGCGCGGTCGGTGGGGTTCAAGAGCCTGGTCGCGGACGAGCTGATGCGGACGGTCTGGTCGTTCGTGGGCGAGGGGAAATTGCGCCCGGCGATGGATCAGAAGTTCGCGCTGGCGGACGCGGCCAAGGCGCATGCGCGCATGGATGCGGGCGAGCATTTCGGGAAGATCGTGCTGGTGGTTTGAGGGCGTTTGAGAGGCAAGGTAACTTCACTTGAGGATCGTTGGAGCAGTTATTGCGTTGGCTTTTGCGCTCTGCTTGTTCTTTGGATTTCGATCTGGAGAAATGCTAGTGAAGGCGCTTCCCAACGCAAGCCGCCAATCAAATCCGGTTTATTTTTGGGTGGTAGCGACACTTTATTCGTTCCTCGTTCTATTCGGTTTGAGTGAAATGTTTGCCTAAAGTAATCTTTGACGTGCTTTCGTACTCACCGTCATTCCCGCGAAAGCGGGGATCCACCTTCGGCCTTGTCGCTAGGGTGGGAGATGGGTTCCCGCTTTCGCGGGAATGACGAAGTAATGTCAATCTGCGCGGACTATCTTAAGACGTGCAGCCTTTCGGGAACCCCGAAAACCGTAGCATTTCCGTCATATTCTCTTCGGAACTGTAACATTGCGGCGCTAAGGATTCGCTCCCAAGGACAATGATCTTTGGGGATCGCAGCATGAACGCCATTACCCGCCTGCCCTTTCTGGCCGAGCTGGAAGAAGGCGCGGACGACCGTTTCCATATTCCTGAGCGGGAAGGGCAGCGGCGCCGCTATCGCACCATCTGGATTTCGGACATCCACTTAGGGACGCGCGGCTGCAATGCCGCCATGCTGATCGACTTTCTGGACAATGTGGACAGCGACACCATTTATCTGGTGGGCGACATTATCGATGGATGGCGGTTGAAGCGTCGCTTTTACTGGCCCGCCAGCCATAATGACGTTGTCTGGCGGCTGATGAAGCGGGCCAAGCGCGGCACGCGGGTCGTCTATATCCCCGGCAATCATGACGAGATGTTCCGGCAATTCACCGGCATGAGCTTTGGCGGGGTCGAAATCCGGCGCAAGGCGATCCATACGACCGCCGACGGACGCAAGCTGCTGGTGCTGCATGGCGACGAGTTCGACACGATCATGCTGGCGCATCGCTGGCTCGCCTTCGTCGGCGACGCGGCCTACACAACGCTGATGCGGCTCAATGTCGTGGTCAATGCGGTGCGGCAGAAGATGGGGCTGCCCTATTGGTCGCTCAGCAAAATGGCCAAGCATAAGGTCAAGAACGCGGTGTCCTTCATCTCCCGCTTCGAGGAAGTGGTGGCGCATGAGGCCGGGACGCGGGGCGTCGACGGGGTGGTGTGCGGCCATATCCACAATGCCGAAATGCGCGAGATTGACGGCATCGACTATTATAATGATGGCGACTGGGTCGAGGGGTGCACCGCGCTGGTCGAGCATGACGACGGGCGGATGGAAGTGCTGCACTGGGCCGACGAGATCGCCAAGCGGGAGGAGCGCGAGCAGGATGTACGTGCGCGGATGGCGGCTTGAGGCATTGGTGCTGCATGCTCCCGCGCAGGCGGGAGCCCAGTCTCACGGTCTGAACTGGATTCCCGCCTGCGCGGGAACATGCTGAATTTGACGGGATGATGGAGTTGATCCCCATGCGCATAGCGATCGTCACCGATGCCTGGAGCCCGCAGGTCAATGGCGTGGTGCGGACGCTGCAAACGATCCGCGCCGAACTGGAGCAGATGGGGCATGTGGTCGAAGTGATCTCGCCCGATCTCTACGGCTCCATTCCCTGCCCGACCTATCCCGAAATCCGGTTGGCGCTGGTGCGGTCGACGGTCGTGGGGCAGGCGATCGCCGCGTTCCAGCCCGATGCGGTACATCTGGCGACCGAAGGGCCATTGTGCCTTGCCGCGCGGCGCTGGTGCCTGCGCAGCGGGGTGCCGTTCACCACCGCCTATCACACCCATTTCCCCGATTATGTCGCGCAGCGCACAGGGCTGCCGGCGGCCTGGTTCTGGCGCTATATCCGCTGGTTCCATGGACCGGCGCAGGCGGTGCTGGTATCGACGCGATCGGTGCGCGAGCAGCTGCGCGCCCATGGCGTGCCCAATGTCCGGCCCTGGGGGCGGGGGGTCGATCTGGCCGCCTTCACTCCCGATGCGCCGCCGCCGGCCCTGTTCGCCGACCTGTCGTGCCCGATCATGCTCTATGTCGGGCGGGTCGCGGTGGAGAAGAATTTGGAGGCGTTCCTGGCCACCGATCATGGCGGGACCAAGGTGGTGGTGGGCGACGGTCCTGCGCGCGCTGCACTGGCGCGGGCCTATCCGCAGGCGCGCTTCATGGGACCGATGTTCGGTGCCGCGCTGGCGGGGGCCTATGCCGGGGCGGATGTGTTCGTTTTTCCCAGCCGCACCGATACGTTCGGGCTGGTGATGATCGAGGCGCTGGCCTGCGGCACGCCGGTCGCGGCCTATCCGGTCACCGGGCCGGTCGATATCATCACGCCCGAAGTCGGCGCGCTGTCCGACGATCTGGGGCAGGCGATCGCCGCCGCATTGCCGTGCGACCGCGTCGCCTGCGCCGCCTATGGGCGCAGCTTTAGCTGGGAGCGCAGCGCGCGCGAGTTCCTGGCGGGGCTGCACGCCATCCCGGCGGCGCTGATCGAAAGCGCCGCCTGACGCTTTTCCCAAGGATTCTATTGCCGCGCGCGGCGGGATGTTCTATCTCTGATCCGTGGTGGCCGCCCTGCTTGGGCGGCCCTTATCGTTTTTACGCCGGAGAAGACCCCGTGTCCCAGCCCCTCATGCCTCACGCGACCGCCAGCTGGTTGGTCGACAATAGCGCTCTGAGCTTCGACCAGATCGCGGAATTCTGCGGGCTCCACATTTTGGAAGTGCAGGCGATCGCCGACGATACTGCCAGCATCAAATATACCGGCCGCGATCCGGTGCGCGCCCATGAAATAACCATGGACGAAATCCACAAGGGCGAGAGCAATCCCGACTATCGGCTCAAGATGCTGAAAGGCCCGGAGCCTGTCCGCCGCACCAAGGGGCCGCGCTACACCCCGGTCAGCAAGCGCCAGGACAAGCCGGACGGCATCGCCTGGATCCTGCGCAACCATCCCGAAGTGTCCGATGGCGCGATCGGCAAGCTGATCGGCACCACGCGCACCACCATCGCCGCGATCCGCGACCGCACCCACTGGAACATCTCCAACATCACCCCCAAGGACCCGGTGACGCTGGGCCTGTGTTCGCAGCGGGAACTGGACGCCCTGGTCGCCAAGACGGCCAAGAAGCTGGGCATCGAAGCGCCCACCGATTCGCGCCTGGATGGCGACCGCGAGGCGCTGATCGAGGAGCTGCGGCGCGAGCGTCAGGAGACGGTGCGCCGCGCCGAAGAGGCGCTCAAGGCCGAGACGGACCTGATTGCGGCGACCGCCACGATCCTCGATCCGTTCAGCAACAACAAGGGCGAGGTGTGATGCCGTAGCGTCATCGGCGGCTTGCACTAAGTCGCTGCGACGCAGCATTTTTCAGGGCCGCGCGGCTGATGCCGCGCGGCCCTTTTTGCTGTGCTTGACGCTTGCGTAAAGCGGGGCATGCCCATACACTTCGGGCATGGAGAGCATAGAAAAAATCTGGCGAGAACGCTATCAGCACCCCACGGCCTGGGACCAGACATTCCCGCCGCTGTCGATGGGTGACATGGTCACGAACAGCGCCACGGCGCATCCCGACGCGCCGATGATCGATTTCATGGGGCGGCATTTCAGCTATGGCGCGATGCTGGAGCAGATCCGCCGGATCGCCTGCGGCTTGCAGGCCATGGGTGTGGGGAAAGGCGACCGGGTCGGCCTCTATCTGCCCAACACCCCCCATTATGTCGCCGCCTATTATGGCGCGCTGATGGCCGGCGCGATCGTCGTCAACTTCTCCCCCCTCTACACCGCAGCCGAACTGGAACATCAGGTCGCCGATAGCGGCACGAAGATTTTGTTCACTCTGTCGGCCAAGGCGCTGCTGCCCACCGCGCTGCAAGTGCTGGACCATAGCGCGTTGGAAACGCTGATCGTCGGGTCGGTCGCGGAGATGCTGCCGCCGGTCAAATCGCTGCTGTTCCGTTGGTTCAAGGCCAGCGAGTCCACGTCCTTGCCGGACGATCCGCGGATCGTCCGCTACGACCGTCTGGTCGCCAATGCGGGCGGCTGTTCCGTGCCGGATATCGACCCGGTCAATGACGTGGCGCTACTGCAATATACCGGCGGGACCACCGGCACGCCCAAGGGGGCGATGCTGACCCACCAGAATCTGACCGCCAATGCGCGGCAGGCGCAGGCGATCGATCCGCACGCGAACGAGGCGGACCGGATCATCGCGGTGCTGCCTTTCTTCCACGTCTTCGCCAATACCTGCACGCTCAACCGCACGGTGATGAACGGTGGCGAAATGGTGATGCTGCCGCGTTTCGACGCGGCGCAGGTGCTGGCGGCGGTGCAGCGGGTGAAGGCGACGTCGCTGCCGGGCGTGCCGACCATGTTCCAGGCGCTGCTGGACCATCCCGCGATCCGCAATATCGATTTCTCGTCCCTGCGCGCCTGCATATCGGGCGGCGCGCCGCTGGCGCTGGAACTCAAGCAGAAGTTCGAGGCGGCGACCGGCGCGAAGCTGATCGAGGGCTATGGCCTGACCGAAACCAGCCCGATCGTCTGCACCAATCCCTATGAGGGTTTGAACAAGAGCGGGACGGTGGGACAGCCGGTGCCGGGGACACGGGTGAAGCTGGTCGATCGCGAAGACCCGACCCGCCCGCCGCCCGAAGGCGAACCAGGCGAACTGCTTTTTGCCGGACCGCAGATCATGAAGGGCTATTGGAACCGGCCGGACGCCGATGCTGAAGTGTTCATCGGTGAATTTGTCCGCACCGGCGACGTCGGCCTGATCGACGAGGACGGCTATGTGAAGATCGTCGATCGGCTGAAGGACATGATCGCGGTCGGCGGCTTCAAGGTTTTCCCCAGCCAGGTGGAATCTGTTCTCTACCACCATCCCTCCGTCAAGGAGGCGCTGGTGATCGGCATCCCCGACCATTATCGCGGCGAGCAGCCCAAGGCGTTCGTGACCCTGAACGAGGGCGCGGAGATTGACGGGGCGGCGCTCAAGGAGTGGCTCAATCCGCAATTGGGCAAGCATGAGCGGGTGTGCGAGGTGGAGGTCCGGCTGAACCTGCCCAAGACGCTGGTTGGCAAGCTGTCGCGCAAGGAACTGGTGGCCGAGGAGCGGGCCAAGGCGGACGCGGCGCGCGCGGAGGCTGGAACCGCGGCCTGATCCTTCCTATCTGCGTAGTCGAACAAAAATAAGGAACGAACATGGCGCAGGAAATCGCGACGCTGGCCGGTGGCTGCTTCTGGTGCACCGAAGCGGTCTATCAGAATCTCAAGGGCGTCGAGGGCGTGGAAAGCGGCTATATCGGCGGCGCGCGGCCCGATCCGACCTATGAACAGGTCTGCTCGGGCACGACCGGCCATGCCGAAGCGATCCGCATCACCTATGATCCGGCGGTCATCAGCTACGCCGATCTGCTGGATATTTTCTTCGCCACGCATAATCCCACGACCCTGAACCGGCAGGGCAATGATGTCGGCACCCAATATCGGTCGGCCATCTTCCCCCATTCGGCGGAACAGGAGGCCGAAGCGCGCGCCGGCATCGAACGGGCGCAGGCGGATCAGAGCGATCCCATCGTCACCACTATCGAGCCGGATGCGCCCTGGTATCCGGCGGAGGATTATCACCAGAAATATTGGGATCGTGTCGGCGACCGCAACCCTTATTGCATGGCGGTGATCCCGCCCAAGCTCGCCAAACTGCGCAAGGGCTTCGCCGCCCGGATTGCGGGCTGAGCCTTCAGCCACGGCCTGTCGCGTTTCGCGCCGTCCTTAGTGGGCGGTTCATGTCGCTCATGGTAGGGAGGCGCGAACGCAAAAGTCGGGGATGGACGATGAAGAAATATATGTTGCTGGCGACGCCGTTGCTGCTGTTGGCGCTGCCGGGCTGCGTGCGCACGGTGGCGAGCATCGTGACCGCGCCGGTGCGCGCCGGATCGCAGATCGTGGACTGGTCGACGACCAGTCAGAGCGAGTCCGACCGCAATTACGGCCGCAAGATGCGCAAGCAGGAAGCGCGCGAGGGCAAGGAGCGCAAGAAGGCGGACAAGGAGCGGCGCGAGCAATGCCGCGACGCGGGTTACGATAATTGCGGGTGAGGCGGGTCGGCGTCGTTTGACTGGGCGTGGGCGGATGTTTGTTTTGGACGGCTTTATGCTGTTCCGCTTCGCGCGAAACGTCACTTGAGGAGCAACGGAAAAATCCCGTCACCCCAGCGAAGGCTGGGGTCTCAGGAGACGACGCGATCCGCTTGCGTAAGTGCTACGCCCAACCGCTGCTTACCTCCGCACGAGATCCCAGCCTTCGCTGGGGTGCCGGTAGTGGAGCAGCCGCGTACCGGTCATATAGGCCGTCCGCTTTTAGAGTCGCCCCCCCTCAAGCTGCAGCCCGCCGCAGCCGGTCGTTGATCGCAGCGCCGATGCCCTCGGTCGGGATCGGGGCCACGGCGATGCGGGCTGCGGCGCTGGCGTCGGCGACGTGCAGGGCGGCGAACAGATGGGCCGCGGCCTCGCGCATGTCCGCCTCCTGACTGAGGTTGATGTGGCAGGGCATCAGCCCGAAGCCGATCAGATATTCATCCTTATCCGCCCGCAGCGCATTTAATCGCACTGGCTTTGACGGCGCATAATGGCTTTCAAGCTGACCAGGCGCCTCGATCTTTCCATCATTGGTCATCATCACCGGCAGTCCGGTGGCGTCCTCCAGCATGGCGGTGGTGACGGGGCCGGGGCGCAGCAGGCGGACGCGATACGTCTCCGGCGCGGCGATGGTTGATTCCAGTCCCTCGCTGGTCGGCCCTTCGTCCAATATCATGCGGATTTTGCCGCCGAGGCTCGCCAGCACATGTTCCGCGCAGGTCGGGCTGATCGATCCGCTGCGATTGGCGGACGGCGCGGCCAGCGGACAGCCGCTTTCGCGGATCAGCGCGCGCATCGCCGGATGGGCAGGCAGGCGCAGCGCGACGGTCGGCAGGCCCGCCGTCACCAGCGGCGACAGGCCGCTGTCGCTGCGCACCGGCAGCACCAATGTCAGCGGGCCGGGCCAGAAACGGTCGGCCAATACATCTGCGACGGTTGAGAATTCCGCCAGCCGCTCCGCCATGGCGCGGTCGGCGACATGGACGATCAACGGATTGAAGCTGGGCCGCCCCTTGGCGCTGTAGATCGCGGCGACGGCATTGCTGTCGGTGGCGTCGGCGGCCAGGCCATAGACCGTCTCGGTTGGGACCGCTACCGGCTCGCCCGCACGGATCAGCAAGGCCGCCTCGCGCAGGGCTTCGGTGCCATAGCGGCAGGATTTGGTCGAAAATGATGGATGAGCGATAGTCACGACCCCTGCGATATAGACCCCGGCTTGGGCAAGTAAAAGGCCATTGCGTCAGGGAAATGACATCGACGCATGGTGAGAGGTGGGCGCTTGCAGCCGCGCGGATCGGCGGTTAAGCCGCGACCATGACCGACGCCCTTCTTACCCGCATCGCCGAGGCGCTGGAACGGCTTGCGCCGCCGCCTGAATTGTCTGCCGATCTCGCCGCTTTCCCCGCCTATGTCTGGGACGGGCGGACGATCCATGCGGTGGAGGCGTTCGCGCCGGTGGACTATGCGCTGCTGACCGGGATCGATGCGCAGAAGGGCGCTCTGCTGGACAATAGCCGCCGCCATGCCGCTGGCCATGCCGCGCATGACGTGCTGCTGTGGGGGGCGCGCGGGACCGGCAAATCGGCCGCCGTCGCGTCCGTCGTCGGCCTGTTGCAGGGGCAAGGGCAGGACATCGCCCTAATGCAATGCGCGATCGATGAACTGGCGAGCCTGCCCGCGCTCTTTGCCCTGCTGCGCGGCACGACGCGGCCTTTCATCCTGTTCCTCGACGATCTGGGGTTCGAGGAGCAGGGCGTGGGGGATGCGCGGGCGCTGCGGTCGCTGTTGCAGGGGGGCACGGCGGCGCGGCCCGCCAATGTGCGCCTTTATGTCACGTCCAACCGCCGTCATATCGTGCCGCGCCACCTGTCCGAACAGGATGATCCCATCAATCCGCGCGATGTCGTGGACGACAAGATGGCGCTGTCGGACCGCTTCGGCCTCAGCCTGGGCTTCCACGCGCTCGACCAGGACGCCTATGTCGCGATCGTGGGTGGCTATGCGGCCAAGCTGGGCCTGGCCTTCGATCCATTGGAAGCGATCCAGTGGGCGACCCAGCGCGGTAGCCGGTCTGGCCGGGTCGCCTGGCAATATGTGGTCGAACTGGCGGGGCGCAACGGGCTGAGCATTTAGAACCCATATCCGTTCGTTTCGAGCGAAGCCTGTCCTGAGCCTGTCGAAGGGTCGAGAAACGCTGAACGCTGCGTTTCCGTTTCTCGACACGCTCGAAACGAACGGAGGCTGCTTGTGGCTATTTCGCCTTCGTCACCCGCCATATCACGCCGCCCACATCGTCGCTGACTAGCAGCGCGCCCTTGGCATCGGCGGTGACGTCGACCGGGCGACCGCGCGCCGCGCCATCCTTGTCCAAGAAGCCGGTCAGGAGGTCCACCGGCTTGGCCTTGCCCGCTTCGCCATCGGCAAATCCGACATAGACGACCTTGTATCCAGCGGCTGGCTTGCGGTTCCAGCTGCCATGCAGGCCCACGATCGCGCCGTCCGTATAGGGCGCGCCCAGTTGCAGCTTGTCGACAAAGGTCAGGCCCAGCGGCGCGACATGGTTGCCCAGCGCATAGTCGGGCCGGCGGGTATATTCGCGCATTTCCGGGCGCTGCGGCTGGACCCGGCGATCCTCATAACCGCCCCAGTAATTCCACGGCCAGCCGTAGAAGGCGCCAAACTCAACCCGCGTCAGATAATCGGGGACGAGATCGCCGCCCAGCATGTCGCGTTCGTTGACCACACCCCAAAGCGCACCGCTCTTGGGTTCAAAGGCGAGGCCCACAGGGTTGCGCAAGCCCGATGCGAAGACGCGCTTATAGCCGGTCTTGGGATTGACTTCGAGGATGAGGGCGCGGTTCTTCTCTACCTCCAGGCCGTTGTCGCCGATATTGCTATTGGAACCGACGCCGACATAGAGCAGCCCTTCGGGGCTGGCAGTCAGGCTCTTGGTCCAATGATTATTGGGCGCCTGCGCGGGCAGGTCGATGATCTTGCGCCCCTTGGCGGTGATTTTGATTTCCCCTTCCTTATAGGGGAAGGCCATCAGCGCGTCGGTGTTCGCGACATAGAGCGCGTCGCCGATCAGCGCCATGCCATAGGGCGAGTTGAGGCCGGTCAGGAACGCCGTCTTGGTTTCCGCGCGCCCGTCGCCATCGACGTCGCGCAGCAGCGTGATGCGATTGGCCGACGGCACGCCGGCCCCCGCCTTGTCCATCAGAAAGCTCATCACCCGGCTGACGATCCCGCTCTTGGGCCGTGGCGGGCTGTTGGTTTCGGCCACCAATATGTCGCCATTGGGCAGGTGCAGCAGCGATCGCGGATGGGCCAGCCCATCGGCATAGCGGGCGACGGTCAGCCCCTCGGCCGCGACGGGCTTTTCATCGCCGGTCCAGGGCTTTACCTCGGCGATATTGACCGTCGGCAGCATCTCGTTGCGCGGGGTGGTGAACACCGGCTCGCGCCCGGTATCTGCGCCCGGCGGGAGCTGCGCGGTATTGCCCTGGGCCAGATAGAGGAAAATGCCGCCCGCGATCAGGATCGCGATGACGATAAGGGCGATGATATGCTTCTTCATGCCCCACATCTATGCGCAGCCACCGCGGCGGGCAAGGCGGCGTGTGCGGCTTATTTGCCGCGTTCGCGCAGCCATAGCAGGATGGCGATCAGCACGCCCGCGCCCGCGCCCGTCAGCAAGCCGATGCTGGGCTGGCCTAGCAGGCCGCCGCCGATCGTGCAGGCCAGGATCAGGAAGGCGATGATCGCGCCAGCGCCGGTCGGGTTTTTCGTCTCCTTGGTCATGGCTGCCCCTTGCCATGGACCGCGCGCCAAGGCTAGCGGCTTTGCAGATCCGCCTGGACCGCCCCGTTTCGGGAAACATCGTCCCATCGTGGGATGGATGGTCCATATCGGGACTTCGCTAATGGACGATTCACCCTTCAAACCGGCCGTTCACGCCAAAGCGTTGAAATGGCACGGTGATTGAACGGTGCACCTCATAATAAGGTCGCCAAGAACAAGTCGGGGGTCGCAATGCAGGTGCCATATCTTTCGAACCGAAAGAGCTATGAAGACGCGACCGAGTTGATGGCGGCTTTCGGCGACAATGCCGGCTATGAAGCCGCCGCGCGCGCCGACCGCAGCCTGGACCAGGGCAACCATATCCATTTTTGCCATTGGCGTCAGATCGAGCGGCTGATCGTGCTGCTGACCTATGATCAGCCGCTCGGCACCATCCACTAACTCGGCTTAGAGCCGCAAACCCGCGGTTTCCGGCAGGCCCGCCAGGATGTTGAGATTCTGGACCGCCGCGCCGGCCGCGCCCTTGCCCAGATTGTCGAGCGCCGCCACCAGCCGCGCCTGACCGCTGTCGGCATTGCCGCACACGAAGAGCGCCAGCCGGTCGGTCGCGCCGATATGCTCCAGCGCCACTTGGCCGATGCTCAGGCTATCCTTAAGCGATGCGACGCTGACGATCTGCGACCCCGCATAGGCGGCGGCTAGGGTGGCATGGACGTCGGTGAGCGTCGGCGCGCCCGGCATCGCCCGCAATTGCAACGGCACTTCCACGATCATGCCGCGATAGGCATTGGCGACCGCGGGCGCGAACAGCGGCGGGTGGATCAGGCCCGAATAGCGACTCATTTCCGGCACATGCTTGTGGCCCAGAGCCAGGCCATAAGGGCGAAAGGCGCTAGGTGCGCCGGCGTCGCCCTCATAGTCCGCGATCATCGCCTTGCCGCCGCCCGAATAGCCCGAAGCGCCCGACACCGTCACTGGCCAGTCGGCAGGGATCAGCCCCGCCAGCACCAACGGCCGGACGAGCGCCAGGAAGCCGGTCGGCCAGCATCCGGGATTGGCGACGAAGCGGCTGTCGGCCAGCCGCTCGCGATGGCCCGGTTCCAGTTCGGGAAAGCCATAGGTCCAGCCATCGGCCACGCGATGCGCGGTCGATGCGTCGATGACGCGGGTGCGGTCATTGTCGATCAGCGCCACGGCTTCGCGCGCGGCATCGTCGGGCAGGCAGAGAATGACGATGTCGGCGGCGTTCAGCGCATCGCGGCGCGCGCCGGCATCGCGGCGCTTTTCTTCGGGCACGGTAATCAGCGACAATTCGGGACGCCCGGCCAGCCGATCGGCGATTTCGATGCCGGTGGTGCCATGACCGCCGTCGATGAAGACGTTGATGCTCATGCGCTGATCCTCCGCCGGGCAATGATGGGTTGGGGGTGCGCGTCCGCCAGCCGGGCTACGACGTCCGCCAGCGGTTCCTTCACTACCGCCATCCAATGCGCGTTGGCGTGCAGCAGCGTCTTGGCGTCGCTCATGATACCGACATGGCCGGGGAAGAAGACCAGGTCGCCGCGTTGCAACGCCGCGTCGCCGTCGATCGGCATGCCGATGCCTTCGCATTGCAAGTCGGTGTCGCGCGGGACGCTGATGCCCGCCTGACCCAGCGCAGCCTGCACCAGGCCCGAACAGTCGATCCCGCGATGGCCGCGTCCGCCCCACACATAGGGCTGGCCCAGATGGCGTTCCGCAACGCGCACCCAATCGGCCGGCATGGTTTCGATCGGCTCGGCATGGCGGCTATGGACGAACCCTTCGGCGCAGGCGACGAAGTCGCCCTGCGCAACGCCGGAAAACAGCGCGCCGTCCGGCCAATGGTCGGCGATCGGCGCCTTGATGTCTGGCGCGCTGAACAGTGGCGCGCTTTCCACCCTGATGCGGTGGCTGGGCGTTTCCAGCACGTCGAGCGCATCGCGGCGGATATAGCCGACATAGCCGTCATGGCCGCAAAAGCCCCAGGCCCAGTCGGTCATCACATCGAGCGCATGGAAGGTTTCGCCGCGCAGCAATTCGCTGACCGCATCGGCCGTCGGCGTCGGGGCCGACGTTATCGCCGTGCCGGGCGCTACGCAGGTAAGGGGCACCGCGCGGGCATAATGGGCGGAAAAAAGTACGCCCGCGAGCGACAGGTCGGCCAGGTCGCCGCGCGCCGCATGGATGCGCCGGTCCAGCGCTACCGAACGGCCGTCAAGCTCGAAGCGGGTTCGTTCAGGCGGTCCGTTCCGCTTGGGGGTATTTATGCCGTTCATCGCGCGCGGTTCCTGCGATGAAATGATGAAAGGCGTCAAGAAATTCCGCGCCTTTTGGCGTCCGGGTGATGAAAATATTACGACGGTCCGCCACATCGCGTTCCCGACGAAGATAGCCGAGCGCCGAAAGCTTGTTCAGCGCTCGGGTAATGACCGGCTTTGAAACATGCAGTGCTTCGGCCAAGCCGCGTACCGTATGGGGGCCGGAGCCTATATAGACGGTCATCATCAGCGCCATCTGCCGATTGGTCAGATCGGGTTTCCCCGATCGGACATAGTCAACAAGCGTGCGCATCCATTGTCCAAGTTGCTGGAGGCCGGGGCGGTCGATTTCGGTTGCCGATAGCGCGTTCATGTCAGCTTAACGCACCATCCCCAATCCGGTTGCGTAACGGATGCGACGCAATTGCAGCTCCTATCCGGCCCACCCATAGCGGCGTTGCAGCAAGCGGAAGACCGCGCGCAGTCCCAGCGCCTCGCCGCCCTTGGGGCGGCCGGGCTTGGCGGCCGGGCGCCAGGCGAAGGTGTCGAGATGCAGCCAGGGCGTGTCGTCGGGCACGAAGCGCTTCAGAAACAGTGCCGCGGTGATCGCCCCGGCAAAGCCGCCTTCGCCCGCATTGTTGAGGTCCGCGATGTCGGACTTGAGCATATCGGCATAGCCATCCCATAGCGGCAGTCGCCAGGTCGGGTCGTCCACCTCGCCGCCCGCGACCGCCATGTCGGCCGCCAGCGCATCGTTATTGGCGAACAAAGCGGGCAGGTCGGGGCCGACCGCCACCCGCGCCGCGCCGGTCAGCGTCGCGAAATCGACGATGAGTTCCGGCTTGTCCTCGCCCGCGCGGGTCAGCGCATCGCCCAGCACCAGCCGTCCTTCCGCATCGGTATTTCCGATTTCGACGCTCAGCCCCTTGCGGCTGCGCAATATGTCTCCGGGGCGAAACGCATTGCCCGCGATCGCATTTTCCGCCGCCGGGATCAGCAGGTGCAGCCGCACCGGCAAGCGCGCCGCCATAATGAGCTGCGCCAGCGCCAGCGCATGGGCCGCGCCGCCCATATCCTTCTTCATCAGGCGCATCCCCGACGAGGGCTTTATGTCCAGCCCGCCGCTGTCGAAGCAGATGCCCTTGCCCACGATCGCGATGCGCGGCGCGGCGGGATCGCCCCAATGCAGTTCGATCAGGCGCGGGGCGAAGCCCTTGTCCGCCGCCTTGCCGACCGCGTGGATCATCGGATAGCCTTGTTCCAGCGCATCGCCGCGGATGGTCGTCACGCGCGCACCGAAAGCGGCGGCGACCTTCTCCACTGCGGCTTCCAGGTCGGGCGGCCCCATGTCGGCGGCGGGCGTGTTGACCAGGTCGCGCACCAGCGCGACGGCTTGGCCCAGTTGCACCGTCGGCGCGATCCGCGCGACATCCGTGGTCAGCAGGACGCGGGCACCAGCGGGGGCATCATCCCGGCGATAGCGGTCGAAGCGATACTGCGCCGTCACCCACCCCAGCGCCGCGGCCCCGGCCGATCCCTGCGCCAGCCGATAGACGCCTTCGGGCAGGGTTTCGGCCGCCCGCGCCAGGCACCATGATCCTAGCATCTCGCCATGGGCGACCCCTGCGACCACCGACCAGTCATCGTCCCTCTCGCCCGGCAAGATCGCGACGTCATGGGGCTGGCCCCTGAATTTCTGCGCCGCGACCATGGCGCGCACCGGCGCCGGCTGGGCCGCCAGCCAGGCGTCATGGCCCTTGGCGTCGACAAGCTGGATCGATCGGGCGGATTGCTGGTTGTCGGCTTTTAGCAGGTCGGAAAAATCGGTCATTGCGCGGGTGTAAGGGAAAGGGATCGGTCAAGGAAAGCGCAATTTTTTCATCGCGCACCCGGCACGGTCGGCCCTTTCTTCATTTGCGCTGCGCACCGGGCGGGCCTAGATTCGCCGGCATAGATAAAAGGAGATGGACGATGATTCACGGTGATGATCGCGGCCTTCAGGCTGCCAGGGCGCGCGCCTACATACTGGCCGAAACCGGCAAATTCGACAATAGCCATGCCGTGCAGCAGGCATTGATCGCGGAAGGCTGGCCCAATGCCGGGCAGGCGCTCGACAGCGACTATGCACGCAAGGCGGTCGGCGAACGCTGCCGCGCAGCGAAGGCGCATTGATGCGGGGGAAGGGACTGGTTCCGGCGGTGGCCCTGTTGGCCGCCGCCTGCACACCATCGCAGGACAATGGCAGCGGCAACGCGACGGCGAATGCGGCGGCGTCTCGCTATGTCGGGAATATGGTCGGTGCGGAAGCGCCTGCGCCTGCGGCCAAACCCTTTGCCGAAAAGGACAAAAGTCCTTTCCTCGAATTTTCCTATGCCTATCCGGCGCAGGCCGCGGCGCTGCCCGTCCTGGTCGAAAAATTCGCGAAGGATCGGGCCTCGTCCAAGGCGGATGCGCTCGCCATGGCGAAGGAAGACAGCGCCGCAGCCAAGGACTCCGGCTTTCCGTTCCGGCCGCATAGCCTGGAAACCCAATGGCGCGTCGCCGCCGACACGCCCCGCTTTCTGGCGCTCCAATCGGAAACCTATGTCTATACCGGCGGCGCGCACGGCATGACCGGCTTTGAGGCGCTGCTATGGGACAAGGCGCGCAAGCGCGAGACGAGCGTCAAGGCGGTGATGACGTCGCCTGCCGCCTTCGCCGCAGCGATCCGCGAACCGTTCTGCGCGGCGCTCGACAAGCAGCGCGCGGAAAAACGGGGCGAGCCGGTGGTGCGCGGTGACGATGAATTTACCAAATGCATCGACCCGATGGAACAGGTGCTGGTGCCGACGTCGAAGGACGGCAAGCTGATCGACAGCATCACCGTGATCGTGGGGCCTTACAGCGCCGGACCCTATGCGGAAGGCAGCTATGACGTGCCGCTGCCGGTCGACGCGGCGATGCGCAAGGCGATCAAGACGGAGTATCAGGACGGGTTTGTGGCGGAGTAATCTGTAGCTCAAACTGAATGTGTTCCCGCTAAGGCGGGAACCCAGTCCCGTCGTCTGAACTGGGTTCCCGCCTTCGCGGGAACACATGTCGTAATTTACGAACCGGGCTTATCGCGTTTCAGTCCTGAACAGGCACCCCGTAAAGATCATGCTCGTCGGCATCCTCGATCACGACGTCGAACATATCGCCCGCCTTTCGCCCTTCGCCGACATCGCGCAGGAAGACGTTGCCGTCGATTTCCGGGGCATCCGCCTGGCTGCGTGCGGTCGCGCCGATGCTGCCATCTTCCTCGTCCGGTTCGCCCACCTCATCGATGATCACGGGCAACACCCGGCCGATCTTCGCCTGCAACTTGGCGGCGCTGATCGCGGCGGTCTTTTCCATGATGCGCTGGTAACGCTCTTCCTTGACCGCTTCGGGCACCGGGTTCGGCAAGGCATTGGCCGGCGCGCCCTCGACCGGCTCGAAGCGGAAGGCGCCGACGCGGTCGAGTTGCGCTTCGTCTAGCCAGTCGAGCAGATATTGGAAATCCGCCTCCGTCTCGCCGGGGAAGCCGACGACAAAGGTCGACCGGATCGTGATATCGGGGCAGATCGCGCGCCATTTATGTATGCGGTCCAGCACCTTGGCTTCGTTGGCCGGGCGTTTCATCGCCTTCAGCACGGACGGTGCGGCGTGCTGGAAGGGGATGTCGAGATAGGGCGTCAGCAGCCCGTCCGCCATCAGCGGAATGATCTGATCGACATGGGGGTAGGGATAGACATAGTGGAGCCGCACCCAGGGAGCGACGCCTTCGGCCGTCCGCAACTGGCCCAGTTCGCGCGCCAGGTCGGTCATGTGCGCACGCACCTCGCGGCCCTTCCACATGCGCGGATCGTGGCGGGTATCGACGCCATAGGCCGATGTATCCTGGCTGATGACCAGCAATTCCTTCGTGCCCGCCTGAACCAGCTTCTCCGCCTCGCGCAGCACCGCGTCGATCCGCCGCGACACCAGGTCGCCGCGGATGGACGGGATGATGCAGAAGGAGCAGCGGTGGTTGCAGCCTTCCGAAATCTTCAGATAGCTGTAATGGCGCGGCGTCAGTTTCAGCCCGCCTTCGGGCACCAGGTCGACAAAGGCGTTGGGCACCGGCGGCGAGGCGTCATGTACAGCATTGACGACCTGCTCATATTGATGCGCGCCGGTGACGGCCAGCACTTGCGGGAATTTCGCGCGGATCAAATCCGCCTCATCGCCCATGCAGCCGGTGACGATGACGCGGCCATTCTCCGCCATCGCCTCGCCGATCGCCTCCAGCGATTCCTCCTTGGCGGAATCCAGGAAGCCGCAGGTGTTGACCAGCACGACGTCGGCGCCGGCATAGTCGGCGGACATCTGATAGCCGTCGGA
>JAVBXL010000107.1 GCA_030824575.1 bacterium
GAAAAGCGGCCGGTCCGAAGATAGAGCCGCCCCACACCATCGGGCATCGAAAGCATGCGATAGCCATGGCGACGGGCATAGGCGATCAGGCCGTCATCGGGGCGCATCGGCAATTTGCGGGTGCCGTGTTCGTAGCCGGTCAGGATGGCGGCGGGTGGATCGCGGTCCATGTCGCCCAGCGTCGCCGGGATCATCGCATGCACCTGCCGCGCCAGCACCGGTCCCATCGTCCAGCCGGTGCGGTAGGCGAAGGGACCGGCGGCAAAGCGCGGGTCCAGGTCAAGGCCGCTACCAAGGATCATGTGCGGAGAGAGGGTGGCAATATCACCACCGCCCATGGCGCGCACGCTCGCACCGGCCCAGCGCGCACCGGCATCGGCCTGCAAGACGGGCGAGCCTGCGCGCAGCATCGCCACGACATGGCGGGTTGCCGCCAGCATGCCGGGGATGGCGGCCAGGCAAAGCAGCCCCAGCAACGCCTGTCGCCGGGTGAAGGTCCAGCGCCGCGCATCGTCGAGCAGATAGCCCAGCGCCAGCGCCAACGGTGGCAGCAGCGGCATCACATATTGGACCTGCGACGGAGTCGGCAGCGCCGCGCCGATCAACGCGCCGCCCGTCATCCAGATCGCCAGTCGCCGGCCGGGCGATCGGATGCGGCCCCGCGTCGCGATCCAGTTGGCACAGAGCAGAAGGAGCGCAACGAGCGCCGGCCCTTTCCACAGATATTTGAGCAGGTCGGTCAGCTTTTCCAGCGTGCCGAGTTCGTCGAACGCCCCGTTGGCGGCGTACCAGGCATGGGGCGCAGTCGCCCCATAGGTCAGCACGCCATAGAAGAAGGCATCCGGTGCCGCCGCCCAGGCGACCAGCATCGGCGCCATGCCCGCGCAAGCCCCCAATGCCAGAAAACAGGCCGCCTTGAAGCCGCAGCGCCCCCCCGTCAGCAGCACGAATAGTCCGGTCATCAGGCCCAGCGGCGCGAAATTCAGCTTGGTGGCGATGGCAAGGCCGAACAGCGCACCCGCCGCAAACCAATATCGGCGCGTGCAATGGCGCAGCGCGAGCAAGCTGACCAGCAGCCCCATTGCGGACAGCAAGGTCGGCAGCATATCATTGCGCACCACAGCGCCGGTGAACTGAAAGGCGGCGGTGGTCGCCACCAGCAACGTTGCGATGGCCGCACCGTCGCGTGATACGCCCGCGATACGCTGCGCCGTCCAGAGAGCAGCCAGCGTAGAAATTGCCGTCACCGCTGTCGCCAGCCGCATCGCCAGCACCATATGATCGGGGAACAGCCAGGCCAGCGGCGCGAAGGCCCAACTGTGCAAAGGCGGCTGAAGATAGAGAAAGTCGCGGAAGATCAGCAGCCGACTGCTGAAATAGGCGCCGGCGACATATTGGCTTTCGTCATGGTCGAATGGAGTCGCGATCGCCGTGAGACCGAACCATAGAATCAGGGCCATCGCCACCAGGATAGCGACCGGCAGGGCACGACTGCGCGCCGGGACCAGGACGAACGAACGATACAATTTTGCGACCCTTGCTCTTGCCCTGCCGTTGTGGCGCAGCGTGCGCGACGTGCAAAGCCCCCCGCGCCCTGATGACGCCACCGCCCGACGAAAACCGCCTGCCGCACGATCATGACATCGATACGACAGGTCGGGTTCAGCCGCACTCTGATTGACTAAAGGATGTGCCGTGCCTAAATCGCGGCGCATATCTGCGTGCGTCTCTCGCAAGGAGGCGGAACGTCCCCCTATTGTCAGGAATTTGCATGTTCGGCGCACTCGCCAAGTCCATCTTCGGATCGTCCAACGAACGTTATGTGAAGTCGCTGGGCAAGATCGTCGACCAGATCGCCTCTTTCGAAGGCGCGGTGCAGGCGATGAATGATGAGGAACTGGTCGCCCAGACCAGCCGGTTCCGCGAACGGCTGGCCAATGGCGAGACGCTGGACGCGCTGCTGCCCGAAGCCTTCGCCACGGTCCGTGAAGCGGCCGTCCGCGTTCTGGGCATGCGCCATTTCGATGTGCAGATGGTCGGCGGTATCGTTCTGCATCGCGGCGAAATCGCCGAAATGCGCACGGGTGAAGGCAAGACGCTGGTCGCGACACTCGCCACCTATCTCAACGCGCTGGAGGGGAAGGGCGTTCACGTCGTCACCGTGAACGATTACCTCGCCAGCCGCGACTGCGAATGGATGGGCCAGGTCTATCGCTTCCTGGGACTGACCACCGGCGTCATCGTGCCCAACATCAGCGAAGATCAGCGGCGCGACGCCTATGCCGCCGACATCACCTATGCGACGAACAACGAACTCGGCTTCGACTATCTGCGCGACAATATGAAATATGACCGCGCGTCGATGGTCCAGCGCCCGTTCAACTATGCGATCGTCGACGAAGTCGACTCGATCCTGATCGACGAAGCGCGCACGCCGCTCATCATCTCCGGCCCGACCGACGACAAGTCGGAACTTTACGTCGCCGTGGACGCGATCGTGAAGCAGATCGTCGAGGCCGACTATGAGAAGGACGAAAAGCAGCGCACCGTCACGCTGACCGAAGACGGCACCGAGAAGATCGAGCGGCTGCTGGAGGATGCCGGCCTGTTGCAGGGCGCGAACCTCTATGATTTCGAAAATACCGCCGTCGTCCATCATGTGAACCAGGCGTTGCGCGCGGTCGTGATGTTCCGCCGCGACATCGACTATATCGTCAAGGACGGCAAGGTCGTCATCATCGACGAGTTCACAGGCCGCATGATGGATGGCCGCCGCTGGTCCGATGGCCTGCATCAGGCGGTGGAAGCCAAGGAAGGCGTCCAGATCGAGCCGGAAAACCAGACGCTCGCGTCGATCACTTTCCAGAATTATTTCCGCATGTATCCCAAGCTGGGCGGCATGACCGGTACGGCCGCGACCGAAGCGGCGGAATTCTTCGAAATCTACAAGATGAACGTCGTCACCATCCCGACCAACCGGGCAGTGCAGCGCATCGACGAAGAAGACAGCTTCTACAAAAACCTGGATGACAAGTTCCGTGGCATCGCCAAGACCATCAAGGTCCATGCGGAGCAGGGCCAGCCGGTTCTGGTCGGCACCGTGTCGATCGAAAAGTCGGAAATGCTGTCGGAATTCCTTACGCAGGAAGGCGTGCCGCACGCGGTGCTGAACGCCCGTTTCCATGACAGCGAAGCGCATATCGTTGCGCAGGCGGGCCGCAAGGGCGCGGTGACGATCGCCACCAACATGGCTGG
>JAVBXL010000029.1 GCA_030824575.1 bacterium
CCATCGACCCGGCCCGACGCCATCAGGTCCATGGCGTCGATCGTCATCTTCATGTCGGTGGCGTTCTTGCCCTTGGTCAGGTCGAACTGCTGCTGCGGCTCGATTGCCTGCGCGATGGAGAGCGCGGCCCAGGTCTTGAGCGTCGCCTTGCTCCAATTGCCATAGGCGCGGCGGATATTGACCGTGCCAAGCTCCGCCAGGACATTCATCACCGAATCGAAATGCGCCGCCGACGCATTATCCGCATCGATCAGCAGGGCTATATTACCCCGGCCTTCCAAAACGCGCCCTTCCTGTAACAACGCCATCGCGCCTGGTTCCTTTATGCGGGCGAGAAGGCGCCGCTATCCTCGTCCAAAATATTCAACACGCCGTCGGTAATCGCAAAGAAGCTGCCGACCAGCTTCAATTCGCCCTTGCGTTCCTTAGACCGGACGCAGGGGAAGGTACGCAGATTGGCCAGGCTTACCTTCACCGCTTCCTGCTCCATTGCCCGTTCGACGTCCCGGTCGCGCTGCTCGCCATATTGGCCGATCACGATGTCGCGGGCATCGTCCAGCAATTCGATCCAGTTGTGGATGAAACCGCCTTCGCCCGGCGGCGCGTCCTTCAAATCCTGGCTGAGCGCCGCCTTGCACCCCCCGCATTTGCCATGGCCCATGACGACGATCTCGCCGACTTTCAGCACCTGCACGGCAAATTCCAGCGCTGCCGACACGCCATGATGGCCCGGCGCGGTTTCGAACGGGGGGACCAGCGCGGCGACGTTGCGCACCACGAAAATCTCGCCGGGGCTGGTGTCGAAAATCTGCGCCGGGTCGACCCGGCTGTCGGAACAGGCGATCACCATCACCCTGGGGCTCTGCCCCTCGTTCAGTTCATCCCATCGCGCGCGCTGCTGGTTCCAGCCGGTGTCGCGGAAACGGCGATAGCCATCGAGCATGTCGGTAAAATCGGTCATGCCCAGCGATGTGCCGCACAAATAGGGGGCTGGCAAGAGCGGCCCTGCATCGCTATCTGGGGCGCATGAACGACATCAGCCCGATCCCCGTACCCGGTCAGCCCGCCAGCCCGGAACGCGCCCGCAAGCCCGACTGGATTCGCGTCAAGGCGCCGACCAGTCCGGCCTATCATGAAACGCGCAAGCTGATGCGCGACAAGGGGCTGACGACCGTCTGCGAAGAAGCGGCCTGCCCCAATATCGGGGAATGCTGGACCAAGAAGCACGCCACGGTGATGATCCTGGGTGATGTCTGCACCCGCGCCTGCGCCTTCTGCAACGTCAAGACCGGGATGCCGCGCAAGGTCGACGTCAACGAACCGCAGAATCTGGCCGATGCCTGCGCCGAAATGGGGCTGGAACATATCGTCATCACTTCGGTTGATCGCGACGACCTGCCTGACGGCGGCGCATCGCAATTCGTCAAGGTGATCGAGGCGCTGCGCCGAACGACGCCCAACACGACGATCGAAATCCTGACGCCGGACTTCCGCAATAAGCATGAACGCGCCGTCGAAATGATCGTCGCCGCCCGGCCGGACGTCTATAATCATAATCTGGAGACGGTCCCGCGCCTCTACCCGACCATCCGTCCCGGCGCGCGCTATTATGCGTCGCTGCGCCTGCTGGAGTCGGTGAAGAGGCTCGATCCGTCGATCTTCACCAAGTCGGGCATCATGCTGGGCCTGGGCGAAGAGCGGCTGGAGGTCCATCAGGTGATGGACGACATGCGCTCTGCCGACATTGATTTCCTGACCATGGGCCAATATCTGCAACCCACGCCCAAGCACGCCAAGGTGATCGATTTCGTCACCCCGGCGGCGTTTACCGCCTATGCGGGGATTGCGCGGGCCAAGGGCTTCCTCCAGGTCGCATCGTCGCCGCTGACCCGGTCCAGCTATCATGCCGGCAAGGATTTCGCGGAAATGCGCGCCGCGCGCGAAGCGAAACTCGCCAAGACGGCGGCGAAGGTCTGACGTCCAGATGCCCAAGCATGAAGAAACGCGTCACCTTCCCTATACGCCGACGCAGATGTTCGACCTGGTGTCGGACGTCGCCGCCTATCCGCAATTCCTGCCCTGGATCAGCGCCATCCGCGTGCGATCCGACAGCGAGAGCGAGATGGTCGCCGACATGATCGTCGGTTTCAAAGGGGTGAAGGAAAGCTTCACCTCCCGCGTCATCAAGCATCGGCCCGACCATGTCCGGGTGGATTATCTCGACGGGCCATTGAAGCATCTCCACAATGAATGGCGCTTCCGGGATGACGGGCAGGGCGGGGTGCTGGTGGATTTCGAGGTCGAGTTCGAATTTAAGAACCGATTGTTCGAAATGCTGGCTGGCCAGTTTTTCGACAAGGCGCTGCGCAAGATGATCGGCGCGTTCGAAACCCGCGCCGCACAGCTTTATGTGGGCGAATCGGGCAGCAGCAGTTCCAGCGCACATAGCGCAGCCTGAAGCCGCACGCCGCCGCGGCCATTATCTTCGAAGTGGCGCATGTCGGCGACGACTTTGTCAGCCGCGGCGCCGCGTTCCGCGCGGGCGAAGACGACGGTGCCGACCGGCTTCTGCTCGCTGCCGCCGCCTGGTCCTGCGATGCCGGTGATGGCGACCGCGACATGGGCGTGGCTTTTCTTCAGCGCGCCCTGCGCCATCGCCCAGGCGGTCGCGATCGATACCGCGCCAAACGTATCCAGCACATCATGCGAAACTTTCAGAAGTTCCGCCTTCATGTCATTGGAATAAGTAATAAACCCGGCTTCGAACACTTCGGAGGAGCCGACGATCTCCGTCAGCGCGGCCGACACCAGCCCGCCGGTGCAGCTTTCCGCCACGGCGATGGTGCGCCCGGCCCGGCGGTTGGCGATGATGACCTTTTCGGCGAGTTCGACCAACTGGGCCGGCAGGATCGTATCTGGCATGGGATCAGGATAGCGCGGGGAGGGTCAGGGTGGCAACCGCTTGTGCGGCAATGCCTTCGCGCCGACCGGCAAAGCCCAGCCGCTCGGTCGTCGTCGCCTTCACGCTGACCCGGTCGACCGGCACCACCAATATGTCTGCTATCCGCGCGCGCATGGCGTCGCGATGCGGGCCGATCTTGGGCGCTTCGCAGATGATGGTCAGGTCGATATGCTCGATCCGGCCGTCTCGCGCCGTCACCCGATCGCGCGCGTAGGCCAGGAAGCGGTCGGACGATGCGCCGCGCCATTGCGGGTCTGACGGCGGGAAGTGGCTGCCGATATCCCCCTCCGCCAGCGCCCCCAGCATCGCATCGACGATCGCGTGGAGCGCCACATCGGCATCGCTATGCCCGGCCAATCCGCGATCGTGCGGCACCAATATGCCCCCCAGCCAAAGCTCTTCGTCGGGCGCAAGGCGGTGCACGTCATAGCCCATGCCGACGCGCGTGGTGCGCGGCGTCGCCAGTTGCGCTTCGGCGCGGGCGAAATCCTGCGGATAGGTCAATTTCTCAAGCCTTTCATCACCTTGCACCAATATGACGTCATGGCCCCAGCCTTTCAAAATCTGCGCATCGTCGGTCGCCTCCCGCGCGGCATCCCACGCGCGGTGCGCCGCCATGATGGCGTCGAAACGGAAGGCCTGCGGCGTTTGCACCCGATGCAGTCCGTCCCGCTCCACGCCATCGCCCATGGTGCCGCTCGCGTCGCGTACCAGCGTATCGGCGACCGGCAGCGTCGGGATGGCCCCGGTCCCGCTCTCCAGCGCCGCCAGCAGGCGATCGATCACCGCGCCGGGCAGGAAGGGGCGGGCGGCGTCATGGATCAGAACGATACCCGCGCCGCCCTGCGCCGCGATCGCCTCCAGCCCCGCGCGCACCGATCCGCGCCGGCTGTCCGCGCCGGTCACGAAGGATGCGGCCCGTTCGCCCAGCAAGGCGCGCGCCGTGCCTGCCTGTCCGTCGCCCAGCACGATATGGATCGCGTCGATCCCGCCATGGGCGGCCAGCGCATCATAGGCATGGGCCAGCACGGCCTTGCCCGCGATCATGCGGAATTGTTTGGGCGTGTCGCCGCCCGCCCGATTGCCTTGGCCCGCGGCGACGATCAGCGCGACGATCTTGCTTTTGGATATCATAGAGCGCCGCATAGCGGGTCGCGGGACTGACCGGAAGAGGCGGTGGGCCGAAAGGGCCAGCGCCTTGCCGCGCGCTCCAATTTCCGCTAAGGGCTGCCTGTTTTTTAGGCAGTATCAAAAGTAAGACCATGCGCAGGCTTTCCCCTATCTCCATCGGCCCGATCACCATCGACATGCCGGTCGTTCTTGCCCCCATGACGGGCGTGACCGACATGCCGTTCCGCACGCTGGTCCGCCGCTATGGCTGTGGCCTCAACGTGACGGAAATGATCGCGTCGGCGGCGATGATCCGCGAAACGCGCCAGTCGCTGCAAAAGGCCGCCTGGCATCCGCTGGAAGAACCGGTGTCGATGCAGCTTGCCGGCTGCTCGCCGACCGAAATGGCCGACGCCGCCAAACTGAATGCCGATCGCGGCGCGGCAATCATCGACATCAATATGGGGTGCCCGGTGAAGAAGGTGGTCAATGGCGACGCGGGCAGCGCACTGATGCGCGACCTGCCACTCGCCGCCTCGCTCATCAAGGCGACGGTCGAAGCGGTCGATGTGCCCGTGACCGTCAAGATGCGGATGGGCTGGGATCATAGCAGCCTCAACGCGCCGGAATTGGCGCATATCGCCGAGGATCTGGGAGCGCAGCTCATCACCGTCCATGGCCGCACCCGTTGCCAGATGTACAAGGGCAGCGCCGATTGGGCCTTTGTCCGCTCCGTCAAGGACGCGGTGAAGCTGCCGGTGATCGTCAATGGCGACATTTGTTCAGTGGAGGATGCCGACACGGCGCTGGAGCAGAGCGGCGCGGATGGCGTGATGATCGGGCGGGGTGCCTATGGCCGGCCTTGGCTCATCAGTCAGGTCATGGCCTGGCTGAACGATGGCACGCGCGTCCCCGACCCATCGCTGGCCGAACAATATCAAGCGATCATAGGCCATTATCACGCCATGCTCGAACATTATGACGCCTATACGGGCGTCAATATGGCGCGCAAGCATATCGGCTGGTACACCAAGGGGCTGACCGGATCGGCCGAGTTCCGCAATGCCGTGAACCAGCAGCCGGACGCTGCGGTCGTGCTCGACATGCTGGCGCGTTTCTACGAACCGCTCATCGCCAGCGGACTGGACGCTGCGGACCTGCGCAAGGCCGCATGACGGTGACATTAACGTCCGTCCCGCCGCTTCGGATGTTGCAGGACGGACCTTCGCTGGGCGAACAGATGACGGCGCTGCCGGTGGCGACGCTGGTGGTGAAGCCCGACAACAGCATCGCCGAAGCCAATGTGCGCGCCGAAACCCTGCTCAACATGGCTCGGTCGGCGATCGTCGGCAGCGACGTCGCGCGCACCATCCGCATCGCGGAGGCGGGCGCGCGCTTCGATATCTGGCACAGCAACAAGCCGATCGCTGCCTATGACATCAAGGTTCATGCCGGCCGCACCGCCGAAATGGAGGTCGACCTGATGATCGCGCCGATCGTCGATCATGACGGCTGGCGCGTGGTGTCGCTCCATGCCCAGAGCCAGGCGCGCAAGATCGGCCATCGCGGATCGTCCGGCGGCGCCCGTTCCGCCATGGGCGCGGCGGCGATCCTGGCGCATGAGATCAAGAACCCGCTATCGGGTATCCGTGGCGCCGCGCAATTGCTGGAAGGCGGTCAGGGCGGGCGCGATGCGGCGCTGACCCAGTTGATCTGCAACGAAGTCGACCGGATCGCCGCGCTGATCGACCGGATGCAGGATTTCACCACCGACCGCACGCTGGAATGTCGCCCCGGCAACATCTATCTTTTGATCGACCGGGCGGCCGGCATAGCTGCCGCCGGGTTTGCAAAACATATAAAGATCATAAAACATTATGATCCGTCCTTGCCATTCGCCAACATCAATGAAGATGCCTTGGTGCAAGTGATGATCAACCTGCTGAAGAACGCCGCCGAGGCACTGGAGCATGTCGCCAACCCGCGCATCCGGGTGGAAACCGCCTTCCGCCATGGCGTCTCCGTGGTGGTCGGCGACGGCAAGGGCAGCGCGGTGCTGCCGATCGAAATCCTCGTCATCGACAATGGTCCCGGCGTACCCGAACATATTCTCGACCATCTCTTCAACCCCTTCATCACCGGCAAGCGGGACGGGCAGGGGCTGGGCCTCGCGCTGGTGGACAAGCTGGTCCGCGATATGAGCGGCTTCGTCCAATATAGCCGCGACGTGGAGGTGGGCGAATCCACCTTCCGCATCCTGCTGCCGATGGGGATGGGCTGATGCCCGCGACTGGCGCCATATTGGTGGTCGATGACGATCCCGCCATCTGCGTGGTGGTGGGCGAAGCGCTGCGGCGGCAGGGGCACCGGGTCAAGACCGCCGCCTCGATCCGTGAACGCAGCGCGCTGATGGAAAGCTTCGCGCCCGATGTGCTGATCACCGACGTCATGCTGCCGGACGGTGACGGGCTGGACGGCGTGGCGGAGATATTGGCGACCAAGCCCGACCTGAACGTCATCATCCTGTCGGCGCAGAACACGCTCAACACCGCGATCCGCGCGACCGAAAAGGGGGCGTTCGAATATCTGCCCAAGCCCTTCGACCTCAACGAACTGACCCGCGCCGTCGCCGACGCGCTCGGCACCCGGCAAAGCGCGGAGGAGCCGGAGGGCGACGTCGGCCTGCCCCATGACGGCCTGCCGCTGGTCGGGCGCTCTCCGGCGATGCAGGAGGTCTATCGCACCATCGCGCGCGTCCTGTCCAACGACCTGTCTATCCTGGTGCTGGGCGAATCAGGGACGGGCAAGGAACTGGTGGCCGAAGCGATCCACAGCCTGGGCCAGCGCCGCACCAAGCCGTTCATAGCAATCAACATGGCGGCGATCCCGCGCGAACTGATCGAGGCGGAACTGTTCGGCTATGAAAAGGGCGCCTTCACCGGCGCCCATGCCCGCACCGCCGGCAAGTTCGAGCAGGCGCAGGGCGGCACGCTCTTCCTCGACGAAATCGGCGACATGCCGATGGAGGCGCAGACCCGGTTGCTGCGTGTGCTCCAGTCGGGCGAAGTCACGACGGTCGGCGGGTCGAAGCCGGTGCGGGTCAATGTCCGCATCATCGCCGCGACCAACAAGGATCTGTCGCTATTGATCGAGGATGGCCGCTTCCGCCAGGATCTCTACTACCGTCTTAACGTCGTGCCGATCGCGCTGCCCGCCCTGCGCGAGCGGCGCGAGGACGTCATCCTGCTTGCGCGGCATTTTCTGGAGCGCGCGGCGCAGGAGGGGCTGCCGCGTAAGTCCCTGGCAGACGATGCGGCGCAATTGCTGATGACCTATCATTGGCCGGGCAATGTGCGCGAACTGCAAAATATGATGCAGCGCCTGTCCGTCCTCAGCCGCGAAAATGTTATCACCGCCGAGATTTTGCGCCATATGCTGCCGATGGATGCGATCCCGGCCGACTATGCCGCGCCGACCGATCATCTGGCGCATGCCGTTCGCGACTGGGCCAAGCGTCAGTTGGGCGTGGGGCTGGCCCAGCCCAATCGCGCGCTGCACGATGATCTGCTGGCAGTGGTGGAGCCGATCCTGTTGCAGGAAGTGCTGGCCAGCGTTGACGGTAACCAGATTCGCGCGGCGGGCCTCCTGGGCATCAATCGGAACACGTTGCGCAAGAAACTGACCGATTACAGCCTTGATCCCATGCAGTTGCGCCTGAACGATTGATCCGCATCAGTCGCAAATCAGGACGAACCGACGGTCTGCATCGACCAGCGACAGCCCTTTGCCCAAATACTGTGTTTGAACGGGCACGGGGGTTGTTGTAACAATGCCACTATGAAAGGCGCGACCACACTCCCCAGGCGGGCATCGGCATGGCGGAGGACTCTTTCGCTGGCCCTGCGCAATGGACGGCTGGCCGCGCTGGTGGAAGGGGTAACGCTGGTGCTCTTCCTGGGCATGGCGGGGCTGACCTATCATATCCTGTCGGGCAGCGGCCAATCCTACACGCTGCTGACGCCGCCGATCGTCGCGCTGCTGTTGGTAGCCAATCTGGTCCCGGCGATCGCCCTTTTGGTGTTTCTGGGGCGGCGCGTTGCCAAACGTCGCGCGTCGCAATCGGCCATCGGCAGCGAAGGGCAATTGCATGTCCGGCTGGTCGCTATCTTCTCGATCGTCGCCAGCGTGCCGATGCTTCTGGTAGTGATCTTCGCCTCCCTGCTGTTCCAATATGGCGTGCAATTCTGGTTTTCGGACAGCGCGCGCGGCATGTTGCAAAACGCCAGCGACTTGGCACGCGGCTATTATGAACAGAATTTGCGCGAAGTGGGCGACGAAACCGTCACCATGTCCAGCGATCTGCGCAAGGAATTGATGGATTCGCAGGTCAGCAGTCCGCGATTTGCCGAATATCTTCTCTATCAGGTCGTCGGCCGCAAGCTGAGCCGGGCCGCGATCATCGAGCAGGGCGCGGATGGCATCGTGCGCACCGCCGCTACCGTCGACCCGGAAAACCGGCCCGCGGCGGACAAGCTCACCCCCGAGGTTATCGGGCGGCTGAGCCGGGGGGAAACGATCGTCGTCCAGACCCGCAATAACCAGATCGAGGCGGTGACGCTTCTCTATCCCAAGTCCAAAATCTATCTCTACGCGGCGCGTAACGCGGACAGTTCGTCCTTCTCCAACGTGGCGCGCGCGCAGAAAGTCCTGTCGGATTATGATCTGTTCGCCGCGCAATCGCGCGCGCTCCAGCTCCGCTTCAATATCGCGCTGTTTGTGGGGTCCCTGCTGCTGGTGGGCATCGCCGTCTATATCGCGCTGGCCGTCGCCGACTGGATGGTGCGGCCGGTAAACGAACTGGTGACGGCCGCCCGGCGCATCACCGCGGGCGACCTGTCGGCGCGTGTCACCAGCCCGCAGGCGCGCGACGAGATCGGCACGCTGGCCGCCGCCTTCAACCGCATGACCCAGCGGCTGGAGGCGCAGACCGGGGCGCTGGTCGCCGCCAACAGCCAGCTCGATGAACGGCGCGCCTTTATCGAGGCGATCCTGTCGGGCGTCAGCGCCGGCGTGCTGTCGGTCGATTTCAAGGGGGTGGTGCAACTGCTCAACAGCTCGGCTGCTGCAATTCTGGTCGATGAAGGCGGCGACGATCCGGTCGGCCGTTCCTTGGTCGACCTGTCGCCCGAACTGGCCGAATTCGTCGCGTCTGACGAAGGCGCCGGCATCGTCCAGGTGCGCGCCCATGGCGATTCGCGCACGCTGGCGGTGAAGCTGTCTCAGGACGCCTCACGCCACATCCTCACCTTTGACGACATTACCCAGCAATTGTCCGATCAGCGGCGCGCCGCCTGGTCCGACGTCGCGCGGCGCATCGCGCATGAGATCAAGAATCCCCTGACCCCGATCCAACTCGCCGCAGAGCGCCTGCAACGCCGTTATGCCCAGGAAATCACCAGCGACCGGCCGACCTTCACCCGCCTGACCGGCACGATCGTCCGCCAGGTCGGTGATCTACGCCGCATCGTCGATGAATTTTCGTCCTTCGCCCGTATGCCCAAGCCGGTTTTCCGGCGTGAGGCGGTCGGCGACATAGCGCGCCACGCCCTGTTCCTGCATGAGGTCGCGCATCCCGAAATCCGGTTCGAATATGAGACGGACGACGCCGACATGGAATTGGTGTGCGACCGGCGCCAATTGGGCCAGGCATTGACGAATATCGTGAAAAATGCCGTGGAAGCGATTGAACAGAAACCCGTTCTGGAGGATGGGGGACGGCAGGGCCATGTCCGCATGCAACTGGCGCAGGGGCCGGACGGGGACATTGTCATTACCGTGATCGACGACGGCATTGGACTGCCGCCCGAACGGGACCGTATATTGGAACCCTATATGACGACGCGGTCCAAGGGGACGGGTCTTGGGCTGGCCATCGTCAAGAAGATTGTCGAGGAGCATGTGGGGGAAATCCGCTTCGACGATGCACCGGGGGGCGGGGCGTGCGTAACCCTGCGCTTCGCCGCGGGGGCGCTGGAAAAACTGGAAGACGGGCAGGTAATCGCCCTGCCAAAAGGAAAAGTGACGGCCAATGGCGCTTGATATTCTGATAGTCGACGATGAAGAGGATATTCGCGATCTGGTCGCGGGTGTGCTCGAAGATGAAGGTTTCACGACCCGTACCGCCGCCAACAGCGACAGCGCGATCGATGCGCTCGATGCCCGTCGCCCCTCGCTCGTGCTGCTCGACGTCTGGTTGCAGGGGTCGCGGATGGACGGGCTGGAACTGCTGGAGGAAATCAAGCGTCGCGATCCCACCGTGCCGGTCCTGATGATTTCCGGCCATGGCAATATCGACACCGCCGTCGCCGCCATCCGCAAGGGCGCCGCCGACTTCATCGAAAAGCCGTTCGAGGCCGACCGTCTGCTCCACCTCGTCTCACGCGCGACCGAAACGGAGCGGCTGCGTCGCGAAAATCAGGTGCTGCGCGCCCGCTTCGGCCAGGATGACGAACTGACTGGGTCGTCGGCGTCGATCAACGGCGTGCGCGCCACGATCAAGAAGGTCGCCGGCACCGGCAGCCGCGTCCTCATCTCCGGCCCGGCGGGCGTCGGCAAGGAAGTCGCCGCACGCATGCTCCACAGCTGGAGCGGCCGCGCCGATTCGCCTTTCATCATCGTCGCAGCCGCGCGGATGGACCCGGATCGTGTCGAAGAGGAACTGTTCGGCGTGGAAGACCCCAGCGGCCTCGTTCGCCCCGGTTTTCTGGAACAGGCCCATGGCGGCACGCTTTATATCGACGAAATCGCCGACATGCCGATCACCACGCAGGGCAAAATCCTGCGCGTCCTGACCGATCAGAGCTTTACCCGCGTCGGCGGCCAGCGCGTGGTGAAGGTGGACGTCCGCGTCATCTCCTCGACCGCGCTGGACCTGGCAGGCGAGATTGAGGAGCGGCGTTTCCGTGAGGATCTATTCTACCGCCTCAACGTCGTGCCGCTGGGGATCCCGCCACTGTCCGAACGGCGCGACGATATACCGCCGCTGGTCGAACATTATCTCGCCCGCTTCGCTGCCGAACGACGCGTACCGCCGCCGGAAATCGCCAGCGACGCCATGGCCGCGCTCCAGGCCAATGAATGGCCGGGCAATGTCCGCCAACTGCGCAACGTCATCGAACGCACGATGATCCTGGCGCCGGGCGACCGGATCGGGCGGATCGAACTCGACATGCTGCCGCCTGAACTCACCAGCGGCGGCGGCGGGGAGGGGATGGGCCAATCCTCCATCATGGGCGCGCCGCTGCGCGAAGCGCGCGAGAGTTTCGAGCGGGAATATCTGCGCATCCAGATTCGCCGTTTTTCCGGCAACATCTCCCGCACCGCGACCTTCATCGGCATGGAACGATCCGCGCTGCACCGCAAACTCAAGCTGCTGGGCATCACCGAAGGCAAGGATTAGCGGCGTCTGGCCAATCGATTGCCCCACTTTGGCCAAAGCGCATCTGCGCCATGGACGCTCCTTCGCAATTGCGATAACATTGTCGCCGTCCCCGACACGCGGGGGCGGGCAAGACACCCTGCTTAGGGTGCGAGAGCGGGTAACGTCCCGCCAAGAATAAAGGACTGGCGACGACCATGGCCGACAAAGTGAACAATCTTCAGGATATTTTCCTCAACGGCCTGCGCAAGACCAAGACCCCGGTGACCATGTTCCTGGTCAAGGGCGTCAAGTTGCAGGGCATCATCACCTGGTTCGACAATTTTTCCGTGCTGCTGCGCCGCGATGGCCAGTCGCAGCTGGTCTATAAGCATGCGATCTCCACCGTCATGCCGGCCCAATCGATGGATCTGACCGATCTGCGCAAGGCCAGCGACGGCAATGGCAAGGGCAAACTGCTCCAGGAAATCTTCCTGTCCGCCGTTCGCAAATCCGGCAGCCCGGTGACGATGTTCCTGGTGAACGGCGTCATGCTCCAGGGTGAGATCGCCGCCTTTGACCTGTTCTGCATGCTACTCGAACGCGACGGCATGGTGCAGCTCGTCTACAAGCACGCCATCTCGACGGTCCAGCCACTCCATGCGCTCGACCTGAGCGGCGAGAATGAACAGGACGATTGATCGCTTTTCCTGTCTGATCGCATAATATCGCCATGCTCCCGCGCCGGTGGGGGTCCAGTCCTCTTTTCGGCACTGGACTCCCACCGCCGCGGGAGCATGCTGCATTTTGAGGCGTTATACTGCCATGGCCATATTCAACCGCGATTCCGATGACGAAGTGGCGCGCGGCGCGCGCGCTGTCGTCGTTCATGCCGAAACCCACAATGGCGACCGCCGAGACAGCGACGCCCGGCTGGAGGAAGCGCGCGGCTTGGCGCTGGCGATCGGCATCGATGTGCGCGCGTCCCAGGCGTTCCGCGTGCGCGACCGCAAGCCCGCCACCCTGTTCGGCAGCGGGCAAGTGGACCAGATCGCGACCCTGGCGCGGCAGGAAGAGGCCGACCTCATCATCGTCGACAACAGCCTGTCGCCAGTGCAACAAAGCAATCTGGAAAAGGCCTGCGAGGCCAAGGTCATCGACCGGACCGGGTTGATCCTCGAAATCTTCGGCGAGCGCGCCGCCACCAACGAAGGCCGTCTCCAAGTCGAACTCGCCCATCTCGATTATCAGGCGGGCCGGCTCGTGCGTAGCTGGACCCATCTTGAGCGGCAGCGCGGCGGCTTCGGCTTCCTCGGTGGTCCGGGCGAAACGCAGATCGAGGCGGATCGGCGCATGATCCGCGACCGCATGGCCAAGATCCGCAAGGAACTGGACCAGGTCACCCGCACCCGTGGCCTGCACCGCGCCCGGCGTCAGCGCGCACCCTGGCCGGTGATTGCGTTGGTAGGCTATACCAATGCCGGAAAATCCACGCTTTTCAACCGGATGACCGGGGCTGACGTCATGGCGGAAGACCTACTTTTCGCCACGCTCGACCCCACCATGCGCCAGATCGCGTTGCCGGGGCTGGACAAGGCGATCCTGTCCGACACCGTCGGCTTCGTGTCCGACCTGCCCACGCAATTGATCGCCGCCTTCCGCGCGACGCTGGAGGAGGTGCTGTCGGCCGACCTCATCGTCCATGTCCGCGACATCGCCCATCCCGACAGCGACGCGCAGCGCGACGATGTGCTGGACGTACTTGGCGAACTGGGCGTAGCCGGCGAAGCGGCGCTCGACCGCAGGGAAGGGGAGCCGGACGCGCCGCCGATTCTGGAGGCTTGGAACAAGCTCGACCTGCTGAGCGAAGAAGACGCTGCGCTCGCCCGCGAAACAGCATCGCGGCGGGATGATGTCGTGATCCTCTCGGCCTTGACCGGGGAGGGGGTGGACATACTCCAGCGGACCATCAGCGACCGCATGACCCGCGGCGCGAAAGTCTATGGCCTGCGCGTGCCGGTATCGGACGGCGCCACCGTCGCCTGGCTCCACGAACATGGCGAAGTCCTGTCGACCATCGTCGAGGATGAGGAAAGCCGCGTCGATGTTCGCCTGTCGGATGCCGCCTTCGCCCGCTATGCGAAGCGGGCCGAAGGGTAGGGCGTATCGCCTTGTTCGCGTCCGCCGCAGAAACGTTTCTTGCCGATCGATAGGGATTGGACTTTCGCCCTACCGTAGGAGAATCGCGATGAAAGTTGCTGTTTTTAGTACGCATCCGTTCGACCGCCATTTTTTCGACATCGCCAACCAGGCCGCAGGGCACCCACACGACCTGACCTTTTTCGACGCCCGGCTCGACATGCAATCGGCCGCACTGGCGGCCGGCTATCGGGCGATTTGCGCCTTCGTCAACGATCGGCTCGATCGCCCTGTGCTGGAAGCGCTATCGCAACAAGGCGTGCGCCTGCTGGCGCTGCGGAGCGCGGGGTTCAATCATGTGGACCTCAAAGCGACGCAGGAACTGGGTTTGGCAGTCGCCCGCGTGCCCGCATATTCGCCCGACGCCATCGCCGAACATACAGTCGCGATGATGCTGACGCTCAACCGCAAGACCCACAAAGCCTATGCCCGCGTGCGAGAGGGGAATTTCGCACTCGACGGGCTGCTGGGGTTCGACCTGCGCGGGCGGACGGTGGGGATCGTCGGCACCGGCAAGATCGGCCTTAATGTCGCGCGCATCATGCGCGGCTTTGATTGTGAGGTGATCGCATCTGATCCCAACCCGGACGGGGCGGCGCTGGCCGCGGTCGGCGGAGCCTATGTCGGTTGGGACACGCTGTTGGCGCGATCGGATATCATTTCGCTCCATTGCCCGCTGACGCGGCAAACCCGGCACATAATCGACGCCGCTGCCATTGCCGCCATGAAAAAAGACGTCATGCTGATCAATACCAGCCGCGGCGCCGTGGTCGACACCCGCGCACTCGTGGCGGGTCTTAAGAATGGGCGGATCGGCTATCTGGGCCTCGACGTTTATGAAGAGGAAGAGGGGCTGTTCTTCAACGACCGGTCCGATCAGCCGATCCAGGACGACCTGTTCGCCCGGCTGCTGACTTTCCCCAATGTGCTTGTGACTGGGCATCAGGCCTTTTTCACGAAAGAGGCGCTGAGCGCGATCGCCGACACGACTATCGCCAATATTTCGGCGTTCGAATCTACGGGTAAACCGCTTCATCCGGTGGAAGAGCCCAGAGCCGCCGCTTTATAAGGGGCACCATCGATTAGCTTATTGGCGCCTTTCCTGCGCCTTCGCCTGCAACCACAATACTTCCTTTTCATCCAGCGCCAACGCAGCGAAGCGTTCATCGGCCGACGCCTCCATGAAGCGAAAGCGGCGGTCGAATTTCCCGTTCGCTTTGCGCAGAGCCGCTTCGGGATCGACCTTCAGATGACGTGCGAGGTTGACCACGGCAAACAGCAGGTCGCCGACTTCCTCCTCGCGCTCGTCCTGGCTGGCCGCTGCGCGTACTTCGTCCAGTTCCTCGACGATCTTGTCGATCACGCCGACCGTGTCGGGCCAGTCGAAGCCGGTGCGGGCGGCGCGTTTCTGCAATTTTTCGGCGCGCAGTAGCGCGGGCAGGGCGATCGCCACACCGGCCAGCGCGCTGGGGTCCGGCTCCTTCTCCGCGCGCTCGGCCGCCTTGATCGTCTCCCATTGGGCATGGCCATCCTCGCGCCGCGTGCCTTCTGCAAAGACATGCGGATGCCGGCGGATCATCTTTTGCGTAATGCCGTCGATCACATCCTGCATCGCAAAATGCCCGGCCTGTTCCGCGATACGGCTGTGGAAGGCGACCTGGAGCAACAGATCGCCCAGCTCGTCGCGCAGCGCATCCATGTCCTCCCGTTCGATCGCATCGGCCACTTCATAGGCTTCCTCGATCGTATAGGGCGCGATCGACGCGAAATTCTGTTCGATGTCCCAGGGGCATCCGGTGTCGGGATCGCGCAGCCGCGCCATAACGTCGGCAAGCGGCATGATGTCGGCGGGACTGGCTTTGCTCATATCGGACCTGATGGCTGTGGAAGGCTGACCGTGCGATAGGACGCACGCACGCCCCTGGCCAGCCTCAATATAAGTTCGATAATATATATTATGTTAAATACGCGCCATCACCGCAATCGCGTATAACTGTCCAACTCGCCGTCGCATTCATGCTCAATCCTCTCGGATCAGACTGTGCTTGGCGGTATCGCGCATCCGCACATAGACGATCAGCGATATGGCGATCATCACCGTGACGTAGATATAGAATGCCTGCTCCATGCCCGCCTGCTTGAACCAGAGCGCGACAAGCTCAGCCGTCCCGCCGAACAATGTATTCGCCAGCGCATAAGGCAGCGCCACGCCCAGCGCCCGGATATGCGCAGGAAACAGTTCGGCCTTCACCACCGCGTTGATCGACGTATAGCCGGTCACGATCACAAGCCCCGCCATCACCAGCAGCCCAGCGACCAGCGGGTCTTTCGTCACCGCCAGCGTCGCGAAAATCGGATAGGTGCACAGCACGCCCATGACGCCAAAGCCGATCATCAGCGGCTTGCGCCCGATCCGGTCGGACAAGGTGCCGGCAACCGGCTGCAACAGCATGAAGACAAACAGCGTCGCCGCATTGATCTGCGACGCGACCTCACGGCTGAGGCCACTGGTGTTGACCAGGAATTTCTGCATGTAGATGCTGTAGGCGTAGAAGGCGATGGTCCCGCCCGCGGTCAGCAGCATCACCGTCAGCGTCTCGCGCGGATGGTTCGTGATCAACTCCATAAAGCCCGATTTCGGCGCGCCCGCCGCCTTGGCCACCGCAAAGCTCTGCGTCTCGGCCAGCCCCCGTCGCAGCCAGAAGACGATGACCGCCAGCAGCCCGCCGATAAAGAAGGGTATGCGCCATCCCCAGGCGTCAAGCTGCGCTTCGGTCAGCGTCGCCTGCAACAGCAACAGCACGCAGATCGCGACCAGCTGCCCGGCGATCAGCGTCACATATTGGAAGCTGGAAAAGAAGCCGCGGCGGTTCTTGCCCGCCATTTCCGACAGATAGGTCGCGCTGGCGCCATATTCGCCGCCGATCGACAGCCCCTGCATCAACCGCGCCAGGACCAGCATCAGCGGCGCGGCGACCCCAATCGTTTCATAGCCCGGCGTCACCGCGATCAGCAGCGACCCCGCGCACATCAGCGCCACCGACAGAGTCAGCCCGCTCTTGCGCCCATGGCGATCGGCATAGACCCCCATCAACCAAGCGCCGATCGGCCGCATCAGGAAACCCACGGCGAAGACGCCCGCGGTGCTCAACAACTGGGCGGTGCGATCGCCACCCGGAAAGAAATGCGGTGCGAAATAGAGGGTGAAGGCGGCATAGGCATACCAGTCATACCATTCCACCAGATTGCCGGTCGATCCGCCGATAATAGCCCTGAGCCGCTCGGCCTGCGTCGGCGCGCCCGTCTCGATCGAAGCTGTCATGGCGTCAGCACCATCGCGCCGTCCTGCACGCCCCAGCTTTTCAGGCGCGACAACATGTTCATGCCGATCACATTAACCTCCCCGAAGGCCGGTGACACGACCACGGGCAGGTCGCTTGCTGAAATGGGACCGATGGCCAGCGTAGCGATGCTCGACCGTTTGGCCGTCACCTTGCCGTTGGCAGTGGTCATGATGACGCCCGGCTCGCCGACATCATAATTGAGGCCGGCTGCGCGCGCCGTATTTTCGGAAAGCGCGGTGACGGTCGCACCGCTGTCGATCAGGAACCGGGCCGACGTGCCGTTGATCGTCGCCGCGACCCAATAATGGCCGTCCGGGGCGACCGGGATGCGCAGCGCCTGCCCCTCGGTCCGGGCCTTGGGCAGTACCGACGGCGCTTCGTCGGGGCCGACGACCGTCCCCTCCTCCGCCCAGCGTCCGGTCAGATAACCCTGGCTCTGCGCGAATTTGAACAGGCCGAGCAGCCCTGCGAAGATCGCGACCCATAGCAACGCCATCCGCAACAGGTTGCCCCAGGCCATCTGCCGCCCGACCAGCGCGGACCCGACCAGGACGAGCGCCAGCACGTACCAGATGGTCGATGCCGCCTGATCCGTGCCGTCCATCAGACCCCCTGCTCTTTCGCGTCCAGTTCCACCACCATGCCGTCATAGCCCGGCTCGACGCCCTTGGGCAGCGTGCCGACCAATGTCGCATAATCCATGCTCTGGTCCATATGGGTCAGGATGGCGCAGCCGGGCCGGGTGGCGGCGATGCCATCCAGCGTCATCGCCAGATGCGGATGGGTCGGGTGCGGCTTTTCCCGCAGAGCATCGACCACCCAAACGTCCAGCCCATCGTACAGCGCCAGCATGTCAGGCGTCAGGGCATGGAAATCCGTGGCATAGCCGACCGACCGGCCGCCATGACTGAAGCGGAAGCCGGTGGAATAGATGTCGCCATGGGGCTGGTCGACGCAGGCGATGTCGATGTCGCCGATCCGCAACCCGTCGGGCAGGACATGCGGCTGGATCGTCGGGTGGTAACCGTTGCGCCCTTCAAAGGCATATCCAAACCGCTCTTTCAGCAGCTTGAGCGTCTGCGCCCGCGCATAGCCGGGAACCGGCGTGCGGCGATGATGGAACAGTTGGCGGACATCGTCGATGCCATGGCTGTGGTCGGCATGGTCATGCGTCCACAGGATCGCATCGATCTGGATCACGTCCGCGGCCAGCAACTGCGCGCGCATGTCGGGCGATGTATCGACCAGAATGCGCGTAGTCGGGCTTTCCACCAGGATGGACACGCGCGTCCGCCGGTTCTTCGGCTCGGCGGGATCGCACGTCCCCCAATCATTGCCGATCCGCGGCACGCCGGACGACGTTCCGCTGCCCAGGACGGTCAGCTTCAGGCTCATGCGACCTTGCTGAACAAAGCGCGGAAATTGGCGGACGTCGCCGCCGCCAGTTCCTCGATGCTCTCACCGCGCAGATGGGCCAGGAATTTGGCGGTATCCGCGACGAAGGCCGGTTCGCACGGCCGTCCCCGATGCGGCACCGGCGCCAGGAAGGGCGAGTCCGTCTCCACCAGCAGCCGGTCGAGCGGCAGCCGCGCCGCCGTCTCCTGCAAATCCTTCGCGCTCTTGAACGTCACGATGCCCGAGATGCTTATGTAAAAGCCTAGTTCCATTGCGGCATCGGCAAAGGCGCCGCTGGCGGTGAAACAGTGAATGACGCCGGTGAAGCCGCCCTTCCCCATTTCGTCGCCCATGATGGAGAGCGTATCCTCCTCAGCATCGCGGGTATGGACGATCAGCGGCAGGCCGGTATCGCGCGCCGCGACGATGTGCGACCGGAAACTCTTCTGCTGCCGTTCGCGGTCGCTATGGTCGTAATAATAGTCGAGGCCGGTTTCCCCGATACCCACCACGCGGGGATGCGCCGCACGCTCCACCAGCTTGGTGGTATCGATATGGGGATGCTCGTCCGCTTCGTGCGGATGGATGCCGACCGTCGCCCACACGTCCGGTTCGCGGATCGCGGTGCCCAATACATCGTCCCACTCGCTTTCGCGCGTCGCAATGTTGAGCATCAGGTCGACGCCAGCGGCCCGCGAACGTTCCAACACATTGGCCTGATCCTCGATCAAGCCCTTGTAATTCAGGTGGCAATGACTGTCGATCAGCATGGGCTCAAACGTCCTCGGCTGGCAGTTCGAGGCGTGGAAACAGCGGTTTCGGCGCGGCCAGCACAAAATCGCTTTCGGCCAGCGCCGAATACCAATGGTCGCCGATCGTCGCATAGCTACGATTGTCTGCGGGCACGCCCATATGGTCAAGCAACGCCGTCGCGCTCGCCGGAATAACCGGCAGGATCGCGACGGCCAGTTGGGCGATGGCGATATAGAGCGTCGCCAGCACCGTCTCCATCCGCGCGGCATCGGTCTTGCGCAACGCCCAGGGCGCCTGCGCATCGATATATTGGTTGCAGGCGAAACAGGCGCGCAACCACGCCTCGATCGCCACGCTCGGCGCAAGGTCCGCGAAGGCGGCAGGCATGTCGGTGCGGATAGTCTTGTCGAGCAGCGCGAACAACTCGCTGTCCGCCGCATCATGGCCGTGGATCGCGGGCAGGCGGCCGTCCAGATTCTTCGCAATAAAGCTCAACGTCCGCTGCGCCAGATTGCCGAACGCGTTGCCCAGATCGCTGTTGGCCCGCTGGACGATGGCCTCGGCGCTGTAACTGCCATCATTGCCGAACGTGACTTCGGACAGCAAGAAATAGCGCAACTGGTCCACGCCAAAGCGATCGGCCAGTTCCATCGGATCGGCGACATTGCCGACCGACTTGGACATCTTTTCGCCCCGGTTCAGCAGGAAGCCATGACCGAAGACCTGTTTGGGCAAAGGCAGCTTCGCGCTCATCAGGAAGGCCGGCCAATAGACCGCATGAAAACGCACGATATCCTTGCCGATGATATGCGTGATGTCGCCGCCCTCGGCCCAGTAACGCGCCATCCGCCCGGCATCGTCGGGATAGCCGCAGCCGGTCAGGTAATTGGTGAGCGCGTCGACCCACACATACATGACATGGCCGTCCGACCCCGGCACCTTCACCCCCCAGTCGAAACTGGTGCGCGATACGCTGAGGTCGCTCAGGCCGCCTTCGACGAAGCGCAATATCTCGTTGCGGCGGCTGTCGGGCTGGATGAAGTCGGGTTGGCTTTCGTAGAGCGCCAGCAGCCGGTCCTGATACGCCGACAGGCGGAAGAACCAGCTTTCCTCGACCGTCCATTCGACCGGCGTGCTCTGAGGAGAAAGCTTGACGCCCCCTTCCCCCTCGACGATTTCCTTTTCGTCGTAGAATGCTTCGTCCCGCACCGAATACCAGCCTTCGTAACGGCCCAGATACAGGTCGCCATTGGCCTCCATCGCCTGCCAGATCGCCTGGCTGGCGCTATGATGATCCGGCTCGCTGGTGCGGATGAAACGATCATGGCTGATGTTCAGCCTCTCGTTCATCTCCCTGAAATAGCCCGCCATTTCATCAGCCAGTTCGCGCGGTTCGATGCCGCGTCCGCGCGCCGTCTGCGCCATTTTCAGCCCATGTTCGTCGGTGCCGGTCTGGAAGAAGACATCGCGCCCCATCATCCGCTGGAACCGGGCGACCGCATCGGTGGCGATCACTTCATAGGCGTGGCCGATATGCGGACGGCCATTGGGGTAGGAAATGGCGGTGGTGATGGTGAAGGGCTTGGACATGGCCTCTCCCTAGCCGCTCATCTGCGCCCCGCAAAGCCGCTTTATGCGCGCTCTTGCGCCAGCGCGGCGACATGCCCCGCCAGTTCGAAAACCACACCCGCCGGATCGAGCGACAGGATCACCGCGCCCCCCGCCAGATGCCGGGCCTTTTCCCAATGGTCCAGCGCCGTGCCCAGCGCCGGTCCCTGCCGGGTCCGCGCCGCCTGCGCGATGAAGGCAGGCGCGCGCTCCAGAAAGGCTTCATAGCGCGGCTTGGCGGATTTCAGCGCTAGCGCCTTGGCCAGCGCCAGCCGCTGCCGATTCCCCGGATCGCCCTGCGTCGCGAGCGTGGTCAGCGCCTGCTCGATCTCCGACAGATTAAGCCCCGCATAGCGCAGCGCCTGGCCCGGCGATCCCTCGCCCGCGCGGACGAGCGCATCCATCTCCTGCGGCGACAGCGTCTCGTCGCTCGCCTTGAGCACCGCGCGCATCGTCGCAGCATCCAGCGGATCGAAGCGCAATGTGCGGCAGCGCGACCGGATCGTCGGCAGCAATCGCCCCGGCGCGTGGCTGACCAGCAGGAAGAGCATGTCCGCCGGCGGCTCCTCTAGCGTCTTGAGCAGCGCATTGGCCGCGCCCCGCTCCAGATCGTCGGCGCTGTCGACCACCACAATACGGCGCGGCGACAGCGACGGGGCCGACTGGGTCAGCCGTTGCAGTCCCCGCACCTGATCGACGCTGATGTTGCGCGCGGTGACGCCATCCTTTTCCAGCGGCGCCAGTTCGGCATAGTCGGGATGCGCGGACGCCTCGATCAGGCGACGGGTCTGGTGGTTTTCCGGTACGGACAGCCCCTCGCCACTAATCGGCGGACCTGCGGCGTCGGCCAGCAGCCGCATCGCCAGCGCGCGCGCGAAACTGCCCTTGCCTATGCCCCTGGGACCAGCGAGAATCCAGCCATGGTGCATCCGTCCGCTCTGCGCGGCGGCCATCAGTGTGTGGGCCTGTACGTCATGGCCCAGAATCAGCATCATGGCAGCAGGTCTTCGATCGCGTCGAGCAGCCGCAGCGTCACGACCTCGGCCGGGCCGGAGGCGTCGATTGCACGGACGCGATCGCCCTCCTCACGCGCGAAGCGGCCGAACGCATCGGCCACGGCGCGATGGAAATCGCTCGCCCGTCCGCCGATCCGGTCTTCGGCATCGCCGTCGCGCGCCTTGGCCCGGCCGGTCGCTTCCTCTTCGGCTAGCGTCAGCAGCAAGGTGCGGTCGGGTAGAAAAGCGTCGCTACCGATCTGGTGCAGCGTCAATATATCGGCGTCGCTCAAGACGCCCTGCCCCTGATAAGCGCGGCTCGAATCGAGGAAACGATCGGACAAGACCCACGCCCCCCGCGCCAGCGCCGGGCGTATCGTCTTTTCGACATGGTCCGCCCGCGCGGCCGCGAACAGCAGCGCCTCGGCGCGCGGGCTCCAGCGATCCGCCCCGCCCGTCAGCAGCAGCGCACGGATGGCCTCAGCCCCCTCGCTGCCGCCCGGCTCGCGCGTCTCGACCACCTCCAGCCCGCGCGTGCGCAAGGCGGCGGCGAGAGCGCGCAACTGCGTCGATTTGCCTGCGCCCTCGCCGCCTTCCAGGGTTATGAACTTGCCTTGGTTCAAGCGAAAAGCGACTTCATGCCGTTCCACAACCGGCCGAAAAAGCCCGCTTCCGCCACATCTTCACCAGCGACCAGCGGCATGATCTGCGGCGGCGTGTCCGGGGTCTGGACGATCATCTGGGCGATCTGCTGGCCCTTGGCGATCGGCGCCTTGATCGGGCCGGTATAGACCACTTTCACCTGCACATTGGCCGACGCCGTGCCGGGCAGGGTCACGGCCAGGTTCTGCGGCGCGACCAGCGACACGCTCGTCGCGCTGCCCAATTGCACGTCCGCCGTCTCAACCGTCTGGCCCTTTTTGAAAAGCGGCTGGGCTTTCCAAGCCTTGAAACCCCAGTCCATGAAGCGCACCGATTCGGTAATCCGGCTGTTAAAGCTGTTCAGGCCCGCGACGACCATCACCAGACGGCGGCCATTTTGTTCGGCAGAGCCGGTAAAGCCGAAGCCCGCCTCCTCGGTATGGCCGGTCTTGAGGCCATCGGCTCCGGCGATCTTGCCCAGGATCGGGTTGCGATTGCCCTGCGCGATGTCCGCGCCGCCCATCGTCTTGCCCCAGGTGAAGGACCGCGTGGCGTAAAATTTCTTGTAGAGGTCGGGCGTTTCCTCGACCGTGGCCTGCGCCAGCTTGGCCAGATCCTCGGCGGTCACATAGGTCACGCCCTCGTCCGGCCAGCCATTGCTGGTGCCGAAATGGCTGTTTTTCAGGCCAAGGCGCTTGGCTTCCTCGTTCATCGCGGCGACAAAGGCCTGTTCGGTGCCGGAAATCCCCTCCGCCAGTACGACGCAGGCGTCATTGCCCGACAGTGTGACGATGCCATGCAGCAGATTTTCGACCGACACCTGCTCGCCGACGGACAGGAACATGGTCGAACCGGCCTGCGGGCCATGCCATTTCTTCCACGTTTCCGGGCGCACGGTGAATTTGGTGTCGAGCTTCAATTCGCCCTTCTGAATCAGGCGGAAGGCGACATGCGCCGTCATCATCTTCGCCATGGATGCGGGCGGTATCCGGGTTTCGCCACCCTTGTCGTAGAGCACCGCACCCGACGACAGATCCTTCATATAAGCGATCGGCGCTTCGGTGGTGTAGGGCGGCGCGGCGGCGATCAGCGGCTGGGCCAGCAGCCCGGCGGCGAGGAGGACTGCAACGCTTTTCTTCATGGGAAAACTGCCTTCGGACAAATGGAATCGCTCTTCAATTGCGATGTCTATCGCGCGTCATTAGCCATGATGCGGCTATTCTCAAAGCCTTTGGCGGCGGCCTGCCGAACACCGGCCTGCGCCGCCTGTTGCGTCGCATAGGGGCCAAGCCGCACGCGCCATATCCCGCCGCCCGGATCGACGCGTGCGCCCAGACTCTTTGCAAGCGTGTCGGCGCGGGCCTGGGAGGAGAAAGCCCCGACCTGCACGACATAGCCACCGCTCCTGGGCGGGGCGGGTATAGGCTTGGGCGCTGACTTGGCGACTTGAGCGACAGGTTTGGGCGCAGGCGTGTCGAAATCCGCGCCGGGTCGCCCCGCGTTGACAGGCTTAACCGCCACCGGCCTGGGTTTGGCCGCGACCGTGCGGGTGGGCGGGGACGCGGCCGTCCGCACTGGACCGAGCTTCCCCCGCAGCACCTTGAGCAAGGCGGCGGGCGTTTCCAGCCGCTCGGCTGCCTGGCCATGGCCGCGCAGCACCGCGCGTTCCTGCTCCGGCGGATTGACCCGCCGCACCCGCACCGGCGCAATTCCAGTAACGCCCAGTTGCGCCGCTGCGCCCGGCGACAACGCGATCAACTGGTCGCTCTGCATCGGCCCGCGATCATTGATCCGCACCAGGATCGTCCGCCCGCTGTCCAGCGCCGTCACCTCGACATAGCTGGGCAAAGGCAGGGTCTTGTGCGCGGCGGTGATGGCGGTAGGGATGAAGGATTCGCCCGTCTCCGTCACGCCGCCCTGGCTGCCATCCTCGATTGCGCCGGCATAGCCGACCTCGTCATAGGAAACCGGATCGGCGGGCGTATAGGTCACGCCCCCCACCGAATAGGGCGGCCCCAACGGCACTGGCGTATCGCCGACCATGGCGGCCAAACCGGCCTGTTGCGGTTGCGCAGCACCCGCGCCGCCGCCAACCAGCACCAACATCATTGCTGTAACGAACAGCCCCTTATTGTTTGACAGCATCCGCCAGCAATCCCACCGACAAGGCATAGAAGTTGGAACAATTATAATCCAGGATCGCCCGATAGTTGCTCGTCAGCAGATAGGCGGTCTTACCCGGCCCATCGGGTTCCAGCAGCGTCGCCAGCATCGTGTCCGTGGGCCAGATACCGCTGGCCGGAAACAGGCCCAGCTTGCGCCATTCCGCCATCGTCAGCCAGCGACTGTGCCGGTTGAATACCCGCGGGCAGCGCGCCGGTTCTGTCTTGGCCACCACGGCGGCGCGGTCGAAGCTCGCCGGCACGGTGACCGCCACGCCCCAGGGCTGGCCCTTGCGCCATCCTGACTGGACGAAATAATTGGCGATCGACGCCAGCGCATCGGCCTCGCTGGTCCAGATGTCGGCCTTGCCATCGCCATCGCCATCCTTGGCTATGCGCAAATAGACGGACGGCAGAAATTGCGGATAGCCCGTCGCCCCGGCCCAACTACCGACCAGCCGACTGCGCGGCACGCCATTGTCCAGCATCTTGAGTGTGGCCAGCAATTCCGGCTCGAACAGCGCGCGCCGTCGCCCTTCATGCGCCAACGTCGCGAGCGACCGGATCAGGTCGAAATCGCCGGTATAGCTGCCATAATTGGTTTCATGGCCGTAGATGGCGACCATGATCTCCTCCGGCACGCCCGTCTCCGCCTCGATCCGGGCCAGGCGCGCCCGGTTCGCCTGATAGACGGTCCGCCCCCGGCCGATCCGAGCCGCATCTACATGCTGGCGGCGATAGGGTTCGAAATTGGGGATAGGCGAATAGGCGCCGCCGCCCGGCTGGCTCTGGTCCAGTTGCACCACGCGCGGATTGATGGTCAGCGTCGGAAACACGCTGTCCAGCGTCACGTCGCGGATGCCCATCGCCCGCGCCTTGGGCCGCAGGCTTTCCAGATAGGCGCGGAAATCCGCCCCTTCCTGCGCCTGTGCCGGCCCGACGGCGATACTGCCCGCCGCAACGGTGGCAAGGCCCAGCAATAAAGACATGACAGGTGAACGCAAAGAATCCCTCATCCCCCCGTTGTTGCACAGGCGGGGCGGCAGGTGAATCCCCTTAATGCGCGGTCGGGTCGGTTAAGGCGACGAACGGAGAGAGCGACGATTTCCCCTTGGCATCGCCGCCCGGCGCGCTAGGAAGCGGGCGAACGGAAGCGTGGCCGAGTGGTTTAAGGCAGCGGTCTTGAAAACCGCCGTGGGTGTAAGCTCACCGTGGGTTCGAATCCCACCGCTTCCGCCAGAACCTTGTTTTCCTACATCCCTAGCGAACCGAAAAAGCCCAGTGTTTCTAGGCCTTTCGGGCTGATTCGCGTCCCACTTCATCCCCTCGCATCTGTCGGTGACCGATTTGGCGTGTGGTAAAAAGCGACAGGGTGAACAGATCGATGACGGCGGCGACATAGAGCCAGCCTTCGGCTGTCCAGATATAGGTGAAGTCGGCCACCCATTTCTGGTCCGGTCTGTCAGCGACAAACTGACGATCGAGAACATTGTCGGCGATGACCGACTGTTCGCCGTTATCCTTGGGTAAGCCGCGGCGGCGCGGTCGTGCCCGAAGACCCTGCTGACGCATGAGCCGTTCGATAGGATGCAGACCACAGGAGATGCCTTCGGTCAGAACGTCATGCCAGACACGACGTGCGCCATAGGTTCGATCGCTCAGCGTGAAGCTTGCCCTAACCTTGCCGCCGACCTCCACATCGCTCCGCGCCCGCGCTGACGGTGCACGGACAAGCCAGGCATGAAAGCCACTGCGCGAGACACCGAG
>JAVBXL010000028.1 GCA_030824575.1 bacterium
GCCGTTGATGACGCCACTGTCATAGCCGAACATGAACCCGCCGATCGTGGCCACCGCCACGATCGCGGCGATAAAGGCCATGTTGACCTTTTCCGCGCTCCCCTCACTCATCCGTCTTCGTCCTTCCAATTCTTATATCGTTGCGACTTACAATGCTGCGATATGGCCCGGCAACCCGGCCACGCCGGGATCGAAGGCGAAGAGATCGCCTGCCAGAGGCTGCTCTGTCAACGCTGTCATGTCCAGCCCCTTGCGCGCCGTCGTCGCATAGGCCGTGGTCAGCCCTTCGCCGCCAAAGGCGATCTTGGTGATGTTGGCGACGGGGAAGCGCACTTCGCGCATCAGCTTGCCGGCCGGATCGTAACGGCGCACCGCCCATCCACCGAACAGGCCGGTCCACAAACAGCCTTCGGCATCCACCGTCGGTCCGTCGGGATAGCCTGCATCCTCCTCGATCTTCGCGAACAGGCCGGTATTACCGACGGTGCCGTCCTCACGCAATTCGGTGCGCCAGATGCGCTTGCCCAACGTGTCGGTATGATAGAGCGTCCGCCCATCGGGCGAAACAGCCGGCCCGTTGGTGATCGACACGGCGGGCAGGCCGCTTTCGACGCATACGCCCTTGTGGAAACGGTAGAAATAACCGCTATCGGCTTCCTCCGCATCGTCCATCGACCCGAACCACAGCGCGCCATCGGGCGCGACGCAGGCGTCATTCTGCCGGTTGCCGGGCAGATGCGTTTCGGGTGCGTGGAGCAGGGCGAAGCTGCCCTGCGCCGGGTCGAAGCGATGCACGCCGGTCTGGAGGCCGACCGCAAACAGCCCGTCGTCGGTCGGGACGATCCAACCCACCTGACAGGGCGCCGCCCAGCTACGCCCGACGTCGGTCGCCGGGTCGTAACGGTGGATGCGATGCCCCTTGATATCGACGAACCACAGGGCGGCGTCGCGCGCTACCCAGATCGGCCCTTCGCCCAGCGTCGCGCCGACAGACAGCACGCTCTGCGGATCGGCACTCATGACGTCAGCGCCAGCCGGCATCGATGAAATAATCATGCGCGGTGCAATAGCGCGCATCGTCCGACGCCAGGAACATGGCCAGCGCGGCAACGTCTTCGGGCAGGATACGGCCATCCAGACATTGCGCCGCGACGATCTCCGCTTCGCCTTCGGGCGTGTACCATTTTTCCTGGCGCAACGTCTTCACATTGCCGGGGATGATGGTGTTGACGCGGATATTGTCCCGGCCAAGATCGCGGGCGAGGCTGCGGGTCAGCCCCTCGATCGCGGCCTTAGCGGTCTGGTACAGCGTCAGTTCCGGCAGAGCGAGGTGCCAGCTGATCGATCCGAAATTCAGGATCACACCGCCACCGGCGCGCTTCAACGCCGGCACCGCCGCCTGCGCCGCGAAGAAGAGGTGGCGCAGATTGACCGCCATCCGCTCGTCCCAATAGGCGGGCGTCACTTCCGCGATCGTGTGGCGATCGTCATTGGCGGCATTGTTGATCAGGATGTCGATCCCGCCCAACTGCTGCTCGACCGTGCCGATCATCGCCTGCACGGCGTCGATGTCGCGCAGATCCACGGCATGGAAGATCGGCGTGAAGGCTGCGTCGCCGGACAGGCGGGCGACCAGCGCTTCGCTCTGTTCCACGGCGATATCGCAAAAGGCGACATGCGCGCCCTGCGCCACGAACCCTTCGACCAGCCCTTCGCCAATGCCGCTGCCGCCGCCACTGATAAAGACCCGCTTGCCCCTCCAGGCTGGGGTAGATGGCGCGGCTCATGCGGTTTCTTTCAGCAGGCCGCGTGCGGCCAGATTGGTGAACAGGGCGGTCAGGCCAAAGCTCCAGGGTGCGGCGTCCTTCGACGTCACGACGGTGTTGACCAGCTTGCCGAGGCGCGGGGTGGAGATGGCGACGACATCGCCGACCTTGTGGGTAAAGCCACGGCCCGGCTCGTCCCGATCCTGCACGGGCGCGAACAACGTGCCCAGGAACAGGGTGAATCCATCGGGATATTGATGTTCGGACAGCGTCTGGCGCACCAGTTCCAGCGGATCGCGGCTGATCTGGTTCATGCTGCTATGGCCTTCCAGACGATAGCCTTCCGGCCCATCAATGGTCAGTTCCAATTCGGCATTGCGCACGTCGTCGATGGTGAAATCCTCGTCGAACAGGCGGACGAGCGGGCCGAGCGAGCAGGAGGCGTTATTGTCCTTCGCCTTGCCCAGCAGCAGGGCGGAGCGCCCTTCGAAATCGCGCAGATTGACGTCATTGCCCAGCGTCGCGCCGATAGCGCTCCCAGCGGCATTGACCAGCAGCACGACTTCCGGTTCCGGGTTGTTCCAGGTGGAGTCCGACCGGATGCCGATCTCAGCACCCAGGCCCACGGTCGACAACACTGGCGACTTGGTGAAGACTTCCGCGTCCGGACCGATCGCGACTTCCAGATATTGCGACCACAGGCCATCCTCGATCAGCGCGGCCTTGAGCGCTGCGGCCTCGGCCGATCCGGGCACCACGGCGCGGATGGAGCCGCCGACCCGTTCTTCCAGACGGCCGCGAATCTCGGCGGCGGCGCTGGCGTCGCCACGCGCGCGCTCCTCGATCACGCGCTCGATCGCCGACAGGGCGAAGGTCACGCCGCACGCCTTGACGCATTGCAGATCGACCGGGCTGAGCAGCGGCAAAGCGAGCGTGTCGAGCGGCCCCAATTCTTCACCGGAGGCTGCAGCCAGCGGCAGCTTTTCGGCCAGTTGCGCCACTGTCGGCGCAACTTGGCTCATGTCGTAGGCGATGCCTTTATCTACAAGGATCGGGCTGGGGCCCGCGGCAGTCAGGACACGGCCAATAAACAGACCTTCGCGCCAGTCGGCGGGCAAGCAATCCGTCAAATTCACGGCGAGCAAGGAGTTTTCCCCCGGCATCATCAACTCCTAAAAAGGTGGTTCTAAATTGATAGCGCTACCAACATCGAACCGCCAGCGAAGTCAAGAGGTGTTGCGCAAAAGGCGCGCGGGGGAAAAGTCGTAGGTTCGATCGCGTGTTACGGCTTTTCCCCACGTCCGCTTTACGGCATAGCTGGAAGGACCATGAGCAAGACCGAAGACTCGGCGCCAGAGACTGGCGCAGCCGCCGTTCCCGAAACTCCCGCTGCCGACAAGGCGAAGGACAGGAACAGGGTCGACCTCGCCACCGCGGCGATCAAATCGGCCGGC
>JAVBXL010000138.1 GCA_030824575.1 bacterium
CCGAAGAAGAGCAGCAGGAAGAGGAGGACGAGGCCGTCCTTGATCGCGACCAATATGCGCCAGGCGCCCTTCACAAATGCCAAGTTGCTGCTTCCTTTTCGTTGGTCCGTCCGTGGCTATCGCATCGGCGGATCGACTGCAATGTGGGCGTCGCGCGACCGCTCGCAAGGCTTGCGCGCATGATTTAGGGCGTTATGGGAAACGCATCATTCGCCGTTATCGTGCAGGAGACGCGCCCTATGCCCACTCTCGTCCTTATCCGCCATGGCCAGTCGACCTGGAATCTGGAAAACCGCTTCACCGGATGGTGGGACGTCGATGTGACCGAAAAGGGTGTCGAGGAAGCGCGCGCGGCCGGGCGCCTGCTGAAGGAAAAGGGGCTGGATTTCGACCAGTGCTATACGTCGGTCCAGAGTCGCGCGATCAAGACGCTGAATTTGGTGCTGGAAGAAATGGGCCGTCTGTGGCTGCCGGTCGAGAAGGACTGGCGCCTGAACGAGCGTCATTATGGCGGCCTGACGGGCCTCAACAAGGCGGAGACGGCGGCCAAGCATGGCGACGCGCAGGTCAAGATCTGGCGCCGCAGCTTCGACATTCCGCCGCCGGTGCTGGAAGCGGGCAGCGAATTCGATCTGGCGGCCGACCGCCGCTATGCCGGCATCCCCATCCCGTCGACCGAGTCCCTGAAGGACACCATCGCGCGCGTGCTGCCCTATTGGGAATCGACCATCGCGCCCGACCTGAAGGCCGGCAAGCGCGTCGTCATTTCCGCCCATGGCAATTCGCTGCGCGCGCTGGTGAAGCATCTGTCGAACATTCCCGACGATGAAATCACCGAACTGGAAATCCCGACCGGTCAGCCGATCGTCTATGAGTTGGCGGACGATCTGAGTGCGATCGAGCGCTATTATCTGTCGGAGCGCTAGAGACAGCGCCGTTCGGTTCGAGCAGTTTCGCGCTTGGTCGAGAAGCCTACGCTGAGAACATTGTTTCAGCCATGGTTCTCGACACGCTCGAACTGAACGGTGGATGTGCATTTATACGCAATGCGTGATTGCCCCCTGGCGGCCCGGCCGCTAAGGGGCTTGGCTTTCCGGGCGGGTGCCAAGGCCGCCCTGTCAGGGGAATAGGCTATGAGCGGGGCAGTGACAGTCGGCATCATCATGGGGTCGCGGTCCGATTGGGACACGATGCGCCATGCCGCCGAGACGCTCGAAGCGCTGGGCGTCGCCCATGAATGCAAGGTCGTGTCGGCCCATCGCACGCCGCAGCGCCTCTATGATTATGCCACCGGCGCGGTGGATCGCGGACTGAAAGTCATCATCGCCGGTGCCGGCGGCGCGGCGCATCTGCCGGGCATGGCGGCGTCCATGACCCGCCTGCCGGTGCTGGGCGTGCCGGTCGAATCCAAGGCGCTGAAGGGCATGGATTCGCTGCTGTCCATCGTCCAGATGCCGGGCGGTATTCCCGTCGCCACGCTGGCGATCGGCAAGCCCGGCGCGATCAATGCGGGCCTGCTGGCCGCCGCGATCCTGGCCACCAACGATCCTGAACTGGCCGACCGGTTGGACGCCTGGCGCAAGCGCCAGACCGATGCCGTCGCCGAAACCGTCGAAGACTGATAGAATTAGAGAGACATGACGACCATCGCGCCCGGTTCGACCATCGGTATTCTCGGCGGCGGCCAGCTTGGCCGGATGATCGCCATGGCGGCGGCGCAGCTGGGCTATCGCACCAGCATCTTCGCGCCGGAAGACAGCGGCCCGGCCGCCGACGTGTCGCCGCTCTGGACGCGGGGCGCCTATGAAGATGCGGTTGCGCTGGCCGCCTTTGCCGATGGCGTCGATGTCGTTACCTATGAATTCGAGAATATCGACCCGTCCGCTGTCGAGGTACTGGCCTCCCACGGGCTGGTGCGCCCGGGCGCACAGGCGCTGCGTGTGGCGCAGGATCGGCTGGCGGAGAAGCGTTTCGTCTGCGATCTGGGCGGCCTGACCGCGCCGTTCGCGCCGGTGGAAAGCCTGGACGATCTGGAAAGCGCGATCGAGCAGGTGGGCAGCCGCGCCATCCTGAAGACCAACCGCATGGGCTATGACGGCAAGGGGCAGGCGCGCCTGTCGGAGCCGGGCGACGCGGTGGGGGCGTGGAACGCCATCGGCCGGCAGAGCGCGATCCTGGAAGGGTTCGTGACGTTCGATCAGGAATTTTCCGTGATCCTGGTGCGCGGGGCTGACGGCGAAGTGCGCTTTTGGGATTCGGCGGCAAATGTGCATGTCGATGGCATATTGGCGACGTCGACCGTGCCGGCGGGGGCGCTGATCGAGGGGCAGGTGGGGCAGGCGCGCGCCATGGCCAAGCAGATCGCCGATGCGCTGGACTATGTCGGCGTGTTGACCTGCGAATTTTTCGCCAGTGCCGATGGGCCAGTGTTCAACGAAATGGCGCCGCGCGTGCATAATAGCGGCCACTGGACGATCGAGGGCGCGGTGACGAGCCAGTTCGAAAACCATGTCCGCGCCATTTGCGGCCTGCCGCTGGGCGACACGGCGCTGGCGGCGAGGGGCGTGGAGATGCGCAACCTGATCGGCGACGACGCGCATGAATGGCCGGCGATCTTGAGCGATCCGGCGAACCATCTGCATCTATATGGCAAGCATGAAGCGCGGCCCGGTCGCAAGATGGGGCATGTGACGCGGTTGAGCCTGTGAGTACTGCCTTTTCTGCACCTTTTGTCATTCCCGCCTTCGCGGAGATGACGAAGGGTTGGGAAGAATGAGCCGCGCCAAAATAACCCTGGTTCTTGCCCGCGCCGATAATGGCGTAATCGGCAAGGATGGTGACCTGCCCTGGCGCTTGCCGGCGGATTTGAAGCATTTCAAGGCGGTGACGCTGGGTCATCCGATGCTGATGGGGCGCAAGACGTTCGACAGCCTGCCGGGCTTGCTGCCCGATCGCCGCCATATCGTGCTGACCCGCGACCGGAACTGGCGCGCGGCAGGGGCGGAGGTGGCGCATGATGTCGATGCGGCGATCGCGCTGGCCGATGGGCCGACCATGATGGTGATCGGGGGGGCGGAGATATATCGGCTGTTTCTGAATCGCGCGGATCGGATCGAATTGACCGAGGTGCATATGGACGCGGAGGGGGATGCGAGCATCGCCTATCCCGATCCGGCGGACTGGCGGGAAAGCGCGCGGGTGGACCATCCGGCGGTGG
>JAVBXL010000056.1 GCA_030824575.1 bacterium
CGACGACACCAGGCAAGGCTTCCAGGGTAAGTTAGGTGTGCGGGTTTGGGCGCGCGAACGAGAAAGGCGGGCGGGGCAGCGACGCGGCGGTGGATTGGATAAAAGTATGGGGCGATCGGCGTCAGTCGCTCCGGCGCATCGCGCCGTTCTGGTATCCGGAGCGACAGGGGCAGAAATGCTGTTGGCTAGGCGTGGCCTGCGGGATGCGCGGTGCCGATCGGTTTGATGATGACTGGGTGGTGACGGCCGAGCGTAGCGAGAAGCCGGTCTTCGGTTTGATCGAGAGCGTCGATGCTCTCGAACATTTCGGTGGTGTAGCAACCGCGGGCAAAGGAATCGCTCGTTGGCGGCACCATTACAGTGAAGTTGGCGGGCCAATGGCAGAGAAGCAGGAGCGGCCAGCCCGGAGCCGGCGCGGCATAGCGACAGAAGACAATGTCACCACCATTCAGCGCCGAAGGGCGTCGGTCGAATAAGTCGGGGACGACGGGGAAGTCCCGCTCGGCGGCGAGAAAGGTCTCGATCTCGTCGAGTTCGAAGCGGGTTTCGATGATGATGGGATAGTAGCGGCCGAGCGGCAGGCTGGGGGCCGCGTACCGCGGTGGTATATCGATCACCAGGATATCCGGCATGGTCGGTATCGGCCGACGATACAGCATTCGGCGAACGGCGAGGTCGTGGATCAGGCGCATCGTCACGGTAGAATGACGGCGTGGCTACACACCGGTCAAGGCGAAGGTGCGCAGCCCAACCGGAGTGAGAAAGCGGCAGTCATGCCGCGAGCCGGTCGACACCCTCATTGAACCGCTCGATCCACTCACGCATCTGCGGGCGACGTTCGATCGGGATATCGGCGGCAACAAGCTGGAAGTCGACAAGGTCAACGGGGGCCCCCGCGATGATGGCATCGATCTCCGCGGGATCGAGCAGAGCGTTCGCACGAATGAACAGGGTCATGGAGCCGGGTCGCGACTTCGTTGAGCTGCGCCACAACCCCTCGACATTGCGCAGCCGCGGTGCGGCACGCGCCTCCAGGAGCACGATCAGTCGGAGGCACCAGCGCGGCAGTGTCATCAGTTCGTGGGGTTTTTGCGCCGCACAGACCCAGCAAGCCGACTTGATCGGGATGGGAAGACCCTCGGCGCGGATCCGCGAGGCACAACGCTCGCGGTCCCACCCCCATTCGCGAAGTGGATAACGATAGTCATAAAGGGGTGAGACATGACCTTCGCGATGTGCATATCGCCGGGTGTCGGCAGGGGAGCTGTCATAACCGATAAGCTTCACCACACGCTGGCCGCGAGCCCATGCCCGTTGCGCTGGTTGCCACTGAGCCACCCATTGATCCTGGGGCTGAATCTTCCATTTGAACGAGCAGGAGTGGCGCCCGAAACTGATTGACGGCAGGGTCGCGTTAGTCAGGCAGTTCTCAAGTAACGTGAAGTAGGGCGGCCAATGCTTGAAGCGCTTTGGAACGTAGTGAACAACGTGATGCTCGATGCCGTGATCGTCCATCCATTTCTGGAAGATCGGGAGATACGCATAGGTTTCTTCGCGCTCGGTTCCGGTATCGGCGGTCAGGACGACAGACAAAGGGAGGCCCCGGGCGACCCATTCGATAATGAGTGCCGTAGAATCGAGGCCCATGCCCCAGGCCGCCACGACGGGCTGGTTCCGGCTCAAGCCAGGGGCGCGGTCGCTCATGCCACCCATGCCAGTATCTGGTCCTCATCGGCGGGTCGCCGCGCGGTCACGCGAAAGGGCTGCAGGGGCATGCCGGTGCGAATGACGAACTGGTTGATCTGGGTTTCGCGCCGCAGCTGCGTGGCCACCGCATAGCATCGCTCGAAACTGGTCAGTCTGTGACGTAGGGGGGACAGCGCGGACATGGTCGGCTCCTGTGGCGAATCTCGTAGAACGGTCAGGCGTTCGGGTAACGGGCGCGCCATGCGAGAAACCGCTGGAGCGGTTGCGGCGCGTCCAACGTTGGCGAAGGCGCAAAATGGCGGTCGGCTAGTTTCTCCCAGGTGCGCAGTGAGAAGGCAGCGCCGGATATGGCGTGCATCGGTGGCTGATCGGTTTGAAGGTCGTTGCGCGCCGGGCATGGGTCGGCGTCGGGATCGAATTCGAGGATGGCCGCGATCAGCAATTCCTCGTCGCTCAACGCGATTTCGAAAGTTGTGAGCGCGTGCGGGTTGGCATTTTCGTCACGCGATGCGTGAGAAGGCATTGATCGTTCACGCATCGTCGCGTCCCTGTTTGCGGAGAGGTTGATCGAAGGTGCCGCAAGGGGTTCGGCGGGAGTCATCGTCGAAGGTCGGAAATTCACTGGAGGGCGGCTCGTCGCAGTCGAAAGAGATCCAGGTGGCGCCGGCATCGTGGGCATGCGCGAGCAATCGCCAGAGTTCCGGCGACAGCGTGTCCGGCCGCTCGAGATGGTCATCAAGGACGCCGAGATGGACGAAGAAGCCATATTGGTGTGGCTCGATCGACAGATCGGTATGCTCAACGATTATCCGCCCCCGGCGTCGCGGCGACCGGGCGATCAGTGCGTCGATCGCGATGCGTTCTTGAACCGGCAGATGGGCGGTAGAGCAGATGCAGCTATGGACGCGGCGCATAGCCCCTCCATGGTGAGATGTGTTGGAATCGCGTGTGGTGGCCGCTCGTGGCCGAGTGCAAAGGGGTCGCCGCGTCAGCCGGTGGTTTCTCGGGGGACGATCGACAGCGTCATGGTGCCAGCGCCGGCGATCAAATTGATCGACCTGCCATCGGGGATGAGCCACATGACCTCGTCCTCGATTGCATCGCGGATGCGTTCGAGGAGTGCCTGTTCTTCGCCGAGGAGTATCTCGCAGGCGATCTGACGGGCGGTCTTCTCGAACGCGCGATGCTGGGTATCCCAGCTGTCGCTGTCATGGTCCTCGTCATAGCTGAAGCAAGATGCCTCGATCAGCCAGGCCAGCGTGCCGGGGGTGATCGTAGCGGACCGGCTGACCAGGATGACCGCTTCGTCAAGACTGCCATAGCCGTCGTTCCGGCAGACCAGCGCCTCCAACGGAAGGCTGTGCCGTTCGTTATTGCAGGGGGCGTCGGGTAGTTCGATGGTGATATCCAGCGTGATCGCCTCGACGCGACCGGACGCGACGTCAGCGGGCAGCACATCTTCGTCGGCGTAGCGCACCGACCGACCCTCGGTGCCGATGGTGAAGGCGATATCGGTGACCCGCGGTAACGCGTCATACCAGCGATAGCCCGCCAGAGCGTTCATCGCTCGCACGGGTCGGCGACCAAGCGGTCTGCCGAATGCAAGAGCCTGCGCTGCGCCCTGATCGATATCGGGGTCGTAGCTGTCCAAAAGCACCATGGGCTCGTTGGCGACGCGTTCGCCCGAGGGGATGCCGTGGCCGTCGGCAGTCTGTGGCTCCCAGGCGTTGAGCCAGGCGTCTGCCTCGGGCAGTTCGATGCCGAGTTCATCCGCGCGGCGCCATGTTTCATAGGATAATCGGTGGCCGTCACGACTGGCGAAGGCACGGAAGATCGCACGTTCTGCCGCAATCTTGAGCGCAACAAGCGCTTCGTTCTGCACCATTTCCTTGCGTGCCGGAAGCACGAGCTGGAGTGCTGGCGCATCGAGGATGTCGACTTTCACGCTCCACGGTTCGTGATGATCGACCTCGGAGACGATGGGGAAGTCACAACCAACCGTCAGGCCATGAAAATTGATGCGCGGGCAATCCAGTGGTCGATTGCCGAGCCCGCGGAACACGCCGATGCGGCATCCATCGCAATCTTCGGCATAGATCGCCTCTGCAAGAAAATCGGCGCGGGGCTGCGCGTGGCCGCGCAGGAACACGGGGATTGGACAATGCAGGGAGCAATGCGCGACGGCATGGTCCAGCGTGGTTTCCCAGTTCTCCGGCAGATCGATCAGAATTTCGGTGCCCATGACGATCTCGAAGGGTTCAATCGTGAGCGGCGAGCCGGTTTGCCAGGCATCTGGTGTGATCACGACGCGCCAGCCGTGCCCCGCTGATGCCGAAAAAGATCTGACCTCGACGCGGTGGCCAGCCAGGCTGAAAACGCCCATGCCGGCTGGGTCCTCGCGATCAGCGATGGCGCTATTCCAGCCGGAGTCACCGAGCGTCACGAGTTTGGTGGGATCGTCGATCCCCGAACCGTCGTCGCGAACAATGAGCGTCGGATGGCCGGCGAGGTCGTAGGTGTCGATGTCGATACGGCTGGCGCCGGCACGACGGGCGTTCTGCAATAGCTCGGTCAGGACATCGGACAGGCTTCCGTTGAACAGCCTTGAAACCTTGTGGACCAAAGATTGGCCGACGCCGGTCTGGATGGTGGTTGGGAGGGTCATGGGCGCGCTCCAGTTGGACAACGGACCGATTCCGCCGTCTCCCCCGACGATCGCCTCCTTCCTCCCATCGCCGTGATTGAGCCGATCCGGGTTATCAGGCGGAGCGGACTGGCGCTGGACGTCGCGTGGCGCCGCTGTGTTCACGAGGGTCATCGGCGGCAATAGCCCGCAAGGCGGTGATATTGATGAAACGGACCCCAATGCGACCGCTCAGCTGCAGCGCGGAGCTTCAGGTACATCGTTGATCGGACGTTCGACGATTGTCGCGTCGGTTTCGCAATCATCGCAGAAGGCAGCGTCAAAGACATTCCCCAAGACCCAGGCCTGGGCGATGTCGTCCCAGGTCGCCCACGCGTCGCGCATGACATTTTCGCCGCCGCAATTGCTGCAGCGTATGGTAATCTTGGTCATGATATCCTCCAGGTGAAAATTGCATGGGCATTGAATACAGCGCGCGTGCTCTTCAGGCGAAGAGGCGGGCAGGCTCAGCCGATGGCGCGGAAAGGTGCAGTTCGCGTCGAATGCGCGCGGCGAACCGGTCCGGCTGGACGAACTCGTGGGCCGAGGCCCAGTGATTGCGGTCGCCGATATGATCATGGCGTCCGGCAACGCGCCGGAACAGGACCTCCTGCCCGGGACCCATACAGCCAAGGCTCAGGCGAACATGTAGTTCGGCGCCCTGCAGCATCACGTCGCCACTGACGGCGATGCCGCCATGGTTTGAGCGAACATCATAGCTGTCCCGGGCGAGCCCGAGCGCCTCGGCAAGACGTTTCATTGCCTCGCGGCCGTCGCTGTGAAACAGTTTCTTGGCCGGCGCATCGTAGGCGACACCCTTATAGGCAAGGGCGACGAGGGCGGGATGGCGCTTCAATTCGGCGATGGAGTCCATGCAGGCGCGGCGCAGTTGCATACCGCCAGGCCCGATGCCTTCAGCAACGGTGCCAAGATGGCGGGCAAGTAGCAGGACCGCAGGATCGCTGTCCCGGGGTTTGCCGGCATTGCGGCAATCATCGATCGCGGCGGTCAGTGCGTGCAGGCAGGCCTGCAGCGTGGTCAGCGCGGAAGGATCGAGCGCCTGGTTGAAGCGGAAGGCGACATCATAAGACATGGGGGTCTCCGACTGCAAAGCGCATCGTCGCGCCGTCCATGCCACGCCCCCTTTCCTCCTGGCCGACGGCTGGCCGCCGATACGTGACGGTTAGTGTGTTCGCGTCTCCTTGGCGTGGAGGAGTTCGGCAAAGCGTCGCTGAACCGCCAGGGCGTTGGGATAGCGGTCGTCAAGACCGTGGCGTGCCAATATCGGCGCGCGAGCGGCGGCAATCATGGTGGCTTCCGTCAGCGACGGCAGCCGCGGCGGCCAACCTTTGACGAACCTTAGGCCAGGCCGCATGGCGTGTTCGATCCGTCGCCGTTCCACCGCATCTCGTTTGGCGTGCTCGACGTGCGTCGCGAGCGACAGCGGAAGCAAATGCGGCGCGGCGTCGGCTAGCCAGCGTTGCGGCTGGAAGGAAAAGGTCGAGTCCGCCTCCATGGCGACAAGATGGCGATAAAGATCGAGATTGTCGGTCGCCTGCGTCGCTGCGTGGAGGTCGTGCGCGGATGCCAGAACGCAAAAGGCACAGGACAATCGGGTCGATTGGTAGCGACAATAGGCGTCGTGCAGCGGAAGATTGTGTCGTGCGTGATAGGCGAAGACTTCGGTCGCGGACCAGTCGACTCCGGGGTGCCAGCTGAGCATTCGGGTGCCAGCGGCATTCCCGACCCTGGCGAACCGCTCGTCGGATCGCGACACGGGCGTGGCGCGCCGGCTCGGGCTTTCGTCTCGGCGCACGCCGATGGCGGAGACGATCGTCTCGCCTTTGTAGCGCCGGGCGAGCGCGGGACCGATCACCTGTATTTTCAGTTCGCTGGTGCAAAATCTGAGCGAGGCCGAGGACCATGGTCCGATGAGATTGTACGTCGAAAGCGCTTCGTACCGGTTTTTGCCGGACGCGAAGCGTTGCTCCCATCGGTCGACCATGTCGCCCGCGCGCCGGCGTAGGATGAGGAGCGGGAGGCCCAGTTGCTGCGCAACCCCTTCGACGAAGGACGGCGTCGATCGCCACTCTGCTTTTCCCAGGTCGGCGTGGACGGCGATACGTCGGGTGCGGGGATGGCCGTGACGGTCGAGCCAGGCCATCGCGGCATGGCTTGTCGCCGTCGAGTCCTTGCCTCCGGAGAGATTGAAGACGAACCAAGCATTGCGGCGGACCGCATCGAAGATCGTCGCATCGGTAGCGACGTCGGGTTCTGCGACGTCCATGTGGCGGACGGCGATCATGGCGGTGCTCATTTCGCGTTCCGATGTGGTTGGTCAGGCGACGGCGACCAGAATATCGACCGCCTGGCGCAGGACAGCGTCGTCCGCGCCATTGATGATGACCGCGTCGGGATTGGTTGCGATGACCGCGCGGGTGACGATGGCGAGTGGCCGTTTGCGCAGCGGGTATTGAAAGACCTGGCCGCGCTCGATCGTCACGAGGTTCGTGCGCAACAGGCGCTTCAGACGACGATATTCGAGCTCATGGGCAAGGAGATTCCCAACCTCGGTCTCAAGATCGGGTTCGAAAGTGTGCCCATGGACCATGCGCACTGGACGATTGGTCTTGAGCCACGCGTTCACCTCCGATTCGGTCCATCGTCCGACCTGATGGTAGAAATCGCCTCCGCCATGGCCCTGGTTACGGGCGTGGAAGGCGAGCTTGCCATCGATCCAAATGTCGGCCGTGAAGGCACTCGTCTCCTGCGAGAGCGCGGCGCTGTAGGTGATATTGCGCAGTTCGATTTTCATGATGGAAACTCCAGGCGCACCTGTTCTGAGGAGCATCCCACACCTCCCGCTCCCCTTCGGGTCGATTGCGGTCTTTGGGATCGGCCGATTCCGACACGCACGCAGGGTCGACCAGATGCTATGATGGGTCCGCCGACTCAGCGTCGGCTGGATCGACTACGGCACGCTGAGCCCATCAGCCTGCGAGGATCGCGATGGAGCGAGGCTGCAATGCGTGAGTTGGACGAGGAAGAAAAATTGCTCCTGCGCCATCTGGATGCCGATATTTCAACCGGCGATCTGATCATCATCGTTCGTGATCTTGGAGAGGTTCTCCGTGCTCGGGGCCATGTGATCCAGGCCAACGTCGCTGAAATTGCCGCGGACCGGCTCCGATTGCTCAGCAGCCGCGAGCAAGATTGATATCTGAGGACGGAGATTTGAAGCTGCGTCAGGCGGGGCGCAATCTGCAGCTGGCGATCTCACCAACGTTCCTACCAGCTGTGAACCGGTAGCCCGTCAGCGGTGCCGGCGTCACAATCAAAGAGAATGTGGTCGAAACCGCGTTCCCGGCCAAAGCGAATGGCGGCAAGCAGTTCGGCGGGGAGTTGGTCTTGCGTCCCGGGATCGATCTGCCGGGTCGGCACGAACCAGCCATAAATGCTGCTGGCGATATTGAGCGGACGATCGGTTGCCTCTTTCGAACACCAATGGTCGAGCAGATCGGCGGTCGATGTTGAAAGATGCGCGGTGGCGAGGACGCAATACCAGCCGGTTTCGAGAAGGTACCCGGCCACTGGAGGCGATGCGCCGAGTTCGATCCGATCGGTCGAGAGATGCTCGTTTTCATGGATATCGAAATAGACGCTGGCGACGGCTTCGTCGTCGAGCGTGGCGGGATCGCGAGGGTCACTGATTTCGGTCCAGCCCTCGCGGCAATAGGCTGCGACTTCGGCCATAAGCCCCGCTCGCGTCAGCGCGACATAGTGATTCAGGCCATGCCGATGTTCGACCGAGGCGATGTGAATCTCCAGCGACCAAGGCATTGGCGATCCAGCGACGTGGGTTTCGGCGCTGGTCAGTGCTCCCAACAGGGCCGCGCGGTCGTGCTCGACAAGGCTGGCGGGGTCTTCGATGGCGCGACGCACGCGCGCCAGCAACCGGGCGAGATCGCGTTTCGACGTGTCGGTCATGGTAGTTCCTCATCGTATCGGGCGAGCAATCGCCGATTTCGGCCACGGGCGGTGCTCGGCTGAGGTCAGGCAGTCTCGGCAAAAAGCGGAGGAAGCGTCACGTCGCCTTCGAGCGCGCGCCGATCGAGGACAGGATATGCCAAATCGGGCACCTTGCGCGCCGCGAGCTTCGCCGCGCGGGTCAGTGGGAAGAGATAGGCGTGGCAGCCGGGATGGCGCTGTCGGCGAAGGAACCCGGTCCGTTCAAGATCGGTGAGCCAAGCGGCGCGATCTTCGTCAAATCCTGGTGGTCTGGCGCCGGCGCGAACAAGATCGTCCATGGCGTAGCGCTGTCCGCATTCCGCGTTGCGGATCTTGGAGACCGCGCGCGAGGAGATTGGGCGGCCGTTCGGCAGGATGAGATCGGTGCGCGGGCTTGAGCGCCCGACGTATCGGCTTCCCATGACCGCATAGAGTCCACCCACATGACCCGGCAGGAACACGTGCCCGCCCTCGTCAATTCTCCGGACGGGGTCGGCGTAGGATATGACGGAAAGAATCTCCGGTTTCTCGCGGCGCAGGATGCGGAAAGCGCGGGATACGAGGAAAGATTCAGCGTTGCCGCCCTGACTTTGGTCGATCACGAGCCGGCCGAGATCACAGGCGGTGCGAGGATTGGACAGCCCTGCCGTCTTGGGGACGCTCGCATTGTTCACCGGGTGCGAGAAGACGCAGACCCCGACAAGCTCCGATCGGCCACCCTTGCCATTGGCGAAAAGGCCAATCGAGAGGCGAGCGACGGGCATGGATGCGGCATAATGGTGCGCTTTGACGAAAGGTGCCGCGTGCAAGCGCGTGTCGATGACGTCGACGGAAAGGCGCGCGGGATCGATTTCGCTGGCATTCGGGATCCAGCGGCAGCGGCGGTCGCGCCACCGCTGCGTGCGGGTGGTGAGCATCGGGCGATCTCCTGGATGATCACCGTCTGCGCCCCCCTTCCCTCTCTTGAGCCATCATTGATCGGCGCGAGGGTTTGGAGGTTCGACCGAGGGCAGCGGGATTGGGACGGCTTGACCGCTAGCCAGATTGAGGAAGGCACCGGCGTGGCCGATGGAACCGCGTCCGAGAAGATCGAATAACAGCGCCAGCGCGTGGCTGGCGAGGACCCGGTTGACGAACAGGGACTGGCGTTCGAGCGCCTCTGCAACCGAGCAGGACGGTGCATCGTCGTCGGCCACGCTCTCGTCGGCAAGTTCCGGAAAGGCCTCGAGCACGGTGGAAAGTCGGCCGGATTGTTCGTCGGTGCGCGACGGACAGCCGATCAGAAATTGCCCGTCGCTGGCGCGGTTTCCGAGATCCATCCAGTAAGCAGGCGTCGCCTTGCCATTCGCGATCGCTGTGCCAAGCGCTCGCCGTGCGGAGGCGGTATCGACACAACTGATCAGGAGATCGATGCCTTCGAGCCCTATTGCACCAGGCGCGCGGCCATGAACCGCCCTCCAGTCAAGTCCGTGCGCGAGGTTGATCCGTTCGGCGAGTGTGCGCACCTTTGAGTTGCCGATGTCGCACCGGTAGAATGGCTGGCGGCCGAGATTCGCCTCGGTGACGATATCGTCGTCGACCACAGTGACGTCGAGCGAACGCGAGGAGATCGCGCGCAGCGCCGTATCGAGTGAGGCGAGACCCATCAGCATTTGCCCGCCATTTCCGCCGCAACCGACCAGCAGGATGCGGATTGAGCGATTGTCGAAGGTGGCGGGCAGATAGTGGCGCTGCCTGGTCTCAGTTTGCATGGGACTCTCCTGCAAATGGGCTGCGCGGCAGGGGCAGGAACATGCCGCCGGCGCAGAGGCGGGATGCCATTATCGGACCGTCGGGCTGGTCGAGCCGGCCGAAAACGAGCGATATCTTGGTCGCATGGGCGTCGTCGGCATTGTCGGTCGTGCTGAAGAATGACGAGCCACGACCATGGCTATGGATATCGCAGACCATGTGCCAGTCGGCCGGCAAGGCCGGTGTGCGGTACACGAGGCGGGAGGGCGAGGCCTCGTCGATGTCCGGCAGATTTACCGTGAACGCCCCCGTCGCCTCGTTCCAGAGCACGAACGCTGCGGCCTCGTTGGGCAGCGCCGCGCGGAAGTGGTCGAGGATCGCGTCGAGATGCTCGCGTGGGATAAGGCCGCAGCGCAGGTCGGCCCTCGGCGCGCCGATGCTACCATAGGGAAGATAGGCGGCGATCGGCGGCGTGATAGGCACATCGAGCGCGAGCCAGGGGCGGCGGAGGATGAGCATCACGCCGTCGGCTCCTACGGCAAGGCCGTGGCCGGACCGGGCGCTGCGAAGCGCTTCGAGGGCGGACGATTTCCCAAGCGGCGGGACCGGATGGCAGGGCACGGCGGCGAGCACCGCGGCTGCGGTCGGATCATCGGCGAGCATCGTCATACCCGTGCGCTCATGGAAATGAGACTTGCCACGGTTATCTTGGCCGCGACTGCGTCTTTCGCCTGTGACCGATTCTGCCGTCCACCACGCGAACCGAACGGCTTGAGACGGCTGACCGGAAAGCGGGTCGCCCGGCGTGCGGCAAGGTCATCCCATAGCCGGACGAGGCCGCCTTTGCAGCTGACCGTCAGCTCCTGCCCCGGATTGGGGTGGGTCGACCAGGAGTCGAACACCGCGCTCTCATAGGCCGGGATGGATGCGGCGCTGAGTGCTTTGGGCTTCGGGATGTTGCCCCAGCAGAGGCGCCCGTTGACGAAGACATTGAGGACCGGGGAGTGCAGGACTGGCGTAGCGGCGTTCGGACGCTCGTTTGCCGCCAGAGCGTAGACGCCGAGACCCGACCGTGTGGCGATGAACAGATGTGCGGGATACGGGACCGGCAGGGTTGTTCGAGCGGATAACGCCCTGAGGCCCGCGGGAGGAGCCGACAGGGCGAAATAGGCCGGGCGCACTTGTGCGGGGCTCCACCAGGCGAGCATGTCGGGATGAGCGACCAGGATATTTTCCGGCAGGATTTCGGGCACGACGGTGCGGCCGAGCGCCTCGGTCCATTGGCGCAGATGCGCGCGTGACAGCGGCACGCCCGCGGCGATCGTCGGCTGGCCGTCGCCATCGTGCTCGACCGCGTGAATGCTGGCGAACGCCGGACCGCTCTCGGAGGAGGCGCCGTAGGGCTTGAGATTGCGTGGTGCCTGGTTCCTGTAGAGCAGGATGGCATTGGTCAGGACCAGGCCACCGCCGCTGGCCTCGAACTGGGTGCTATGGTCGGACATGAGAGCCTCGAGGTTTGGGTGGGTCGAACTGGACGAGGTCCTGGGCTGCGAGAAGGAATTGCGCGCCGAGCCGCAGCGAGACGAACCAGTCGTCGATACGGCTTGCGTCGGGCAGCGGGCAGATGCCGGCGAGGTCCAAGAAGCCCATTTCCATGCCCTGGCGCCCGACGTCGTCGAGCTCGCGCGTGAACTGGTCGAAGGGAACGAGGGTCAACGGCGGCAATGAGGCGCATTCCTCGATACCGGGAAGATATTCGGAGGCGACCTGGAAGTCGAAGTGCCAGGCGTTGCGTGCGGGCGTCAGGGATCCGAGGGCCTGGTGCGCTTTGCGGAGGTCGGCGAGCTTTCGGCGGAGAGCCGCCGGCAGCCGCGCAGAGGGCGCCGCATTCGCCGCGATCATCCAGTCTGGCCGCCGCGCGTTCATCTCGGATGGCAGCGTCATCCCGTCGAGATCGTCCTCGTCCGCGCCGTGATATGCGATCAGGCACTGCCGGGCGGCTTCGTCGTCGGTTGCGCCTTCCCAGTAATACATCGCGATCTCGTCGAAGAGATCCTGGTAGCCGAAGACGGGAAGCGCTCGGCCGAGGGTGTGCTCGAGCGCCCTATATGCGGCAGCGCGCCAGCCGATGGGGGCATCGCTGGTCTCGATCCAGCCAAGGTCGAGTTGCCCCATGCTCTCGCAGACGATGGCGATCGCGGAGGGTCCATCCTCCTCGCTGTGAAGAACGGCGACGCGTAGATCGACGAGTTCGACGGGAGCCAGAATTTCGAGCACCGCGGCGTCGAAAGTGCGCTCGATGTACCGGCGGGCCGCCACACGCGTATAGGATGGCGTCGAGTTCTCCCGCGACACGACCCATCGACCGATGAGCTTGTGATGCGGCGCGAGCGGGGCATCGAAGATGGTTGGGATGTCGGTTGAGAGCGCGACGGTGCGTCCTGCAAGCTCAGCCCAAGGGCGGAAGGGGAAGACCTGCAGGGGGCTGGAGCGGCTCGCGGGCGTCGCCCTTGCCGTCGTTCGGGTCGTGGACGATCCGCGCGTGAAGGGCCTGGGCCTGCGGGGTGCAGGCAGGATAGGTGAAGCTGGTCGTGTCGCCATCGTCGGTCTCGATCCATTCGAGGAGCGTCTTGGGGATGGTGGGCGGGATGGCCTCGCCAGGCCTTCGGTACATGGTCAGCCCTTGGTCCCGACGGCGCGCCTGTATTCGATGACGTGAGCCGCGCCCGACACGCCGGCATCGACCGTCTCGGCGTTGAGGATCGCCGGGTAGAGCGTGGCATGATAGGCGCGGAGCGCAGTCGGGTCGTTTGCGAGATGCGGCGGGACCGGGAGGTCCATGCCGTCATAACGATACGCGCGGGTGAGGTGGTTGATCTGCATGGGTGCCTCCGGCTGATGATCGTGGAGAAGGTCGCGGCGGTGCATCACCAGAGGCTGGCGGGCTCCTCGGCCGTGGCGTCGGCGGGCGGATTGGCGGGAGCGTCAACCTTCGCGCCGGCGGTGGCGGGCTTCGGCGTCGGCGTCGCCGCCTTGGCCTTCGCGGCCTCGGCAGCCGCAGTGCGCGCGGCGTCGGCCGCCTGCCGCTGCTCGGCGAGCTGATCGGCGAGTGCCTTGCGGGCCGCGATGAGCTGGCCGAGTGCGCCGTCCTCGCCCTTGGCGAGTTCGACGTCGATGTCCGCGGCGCTCGCCGTGAGTGAGATCGGGCGGGTTTCGCCGGATTCGAGCTTGTCGGCCGCGCCTTCATGCCTGCGGGGAATGACGGTGAGGGTGACGGTGTCGTCGGGGCCGGCGACGAGATCGAAGCCGAGCGAGTAGCGCGCGAGCAGCGGGAGCAGGGTCGTGATCAGCATGGACGCGTTTCCTTGTTTGGAGCGTACGGGAAATCAGGCAGCGAGTTCGGTGATCGGCGCTTGGGCGAGCGGTGCGGCGCTGACCGGGGGCGGCCCGTATTGGCCGTCGAGGGTCATCGCGCTGGGCAGGCGCCCGGCCCATTCGAAGCCGGTTCGATTGAGCATGCCGGCGACAAGATCCGCCTTCTTGGAGCCGAGGAGCTTGGCGAACGCTTTCTCGCCCATGTGCGAGACCAGGCCGGTTTCCTGAGCGATGAACCTGAGTTCGTCCTTGGTGTACCGCTCCAGGAATGCCTTATCGACCTGCCAGACGTCGCGCAGATCGACGTCGAAGGCCCGGGCGAGATCGGCGACGTGCCCGAAGGTGAGCACATCCTTGGCATAGGCGGCACCGATCGCGGAAAGCACGGTCGCGGCTTGGCCTTCAGGCAGCGCGCGGATTTCGGCGATCTTGGCGCTGTAAGTAAGTTCCGGGAAGGACGCGCCGACGAGTAGGCCCGCGCGTCCCTTCAGGGTTTCGGCCTTGATTTGCGAGAGCGTCCCGGACATCGCTGCGACGAGGATGGCAATATGCGCCTGTGCGGCATTGGCCGCGAGCGCCCGGGCGAGCGCGGTTCGCCACGTCGCTTCGCGAAGATCGCTGGTACGGCTGGCGATGGACTTGACAGTGACGGTCGGCTTGTGCGCGGTCGAGACGCCGCTCACGGAAGGGGGCTGCGTCGGGGTCGCCTGTGCGGACACGTGCGCCCCGGTCGTGCCGGGAGACGGAGCTTGCGGGTTCTCGGAATCGGCCCCGGTTTCGTCGATGGCATCGTCCTGCTCGTCATCCTCCGCGTCTTCGTCAGCGCCAGCGTCATCGTCATCGTCAGCCGGTGGAGCCGCGGCCCTTGCCGCTTTTTCGGCCCGCTCCTGCTCCTCGAAGCGGATCGCTTCGGCGGTTTGCGTCTTCAAATCGAAGCATCCGGGATTGGTGCAATGCCCGTCATCGACATGAGTCTCGAACAGAGTCCGCTGGGCGGCCGAGTTGAACGGGCAGGTCATGCACTCGGTCTTGTCGAAACAGGCGGCGCCGAGGTTCTGTGTGACGCGCATGAGGAGGTCGCGCGTTTTGTTCACATCGAGGCCCGAGCCGAGGATCGTCTCGAGGGCCTTGTCCTGCTTGTCGGCGGGGATGGCGGCGAGCAGCTCGGCATGGCCGACCTTGATCCGGCGTTCGTCGAGCGCGAGCTTCACGGCGTCGGAAAGTTCGGCGAGCGCCAGACGACGATCGAGCTTGGCCCGGGACCATCCGAGACGCCGTGCCGCCTCGGCGCGATCGTTCTGGCAGGCCGCGAGGTAGCGGACGGCGGCATCGGCCTGCTCGGTTTCCGAAGGATCATCGCGGTCGTCATTTTCAGCGATCGCGGCGTCCAGGGCCTCCTGATCGGTCATCTCGCGGATGATGACAGGCACGTGCGCCTCGGGGCCGTAGGCTTCGAGGCCGGCCCTGTAGCGGCGTTCGCCGGCGACGATGGCATAGACCTCGCCCTTCGGTCGCAGCAGGATTGGCTGCAGGATTCCGCGGAGGCGGATCGAGGCTACAAGCTCGTCATGCTTTTTCCGATCGAAATAACGGCGGGGGTTGTCCCCCTTCGTGATGAGGGAGAGCGGCAGCGTGGAGCGGGTTGAATCTGGTGTGTTCAAGGCTGATCTCCTCTGGGAATGTGGCAGGGCCGTGGTTCGGGTCGCGCGTCCTCATTTCGACGCGCCCGATCCCGCTCCCTCCCCCTCATCTTCATGGCGGCTTGTCGCCGACGCCCGCGGCGGTCAGACTGGTGTCGGTCCGCCGCCGGATGCGGGCGGCGGCCCGGGATCATCTGAATCGGGCGACGTGATCTCGATCGTGCGGCTGAGATCGGGCACCCGTTCGTCATGGTAGACGCTATGGTCGGCCAGGCCTTCGGCGGCCGCCTGGGGATCGTGGCCTTCGGGAAGGTCGATGATGAAGGTCTCGACGGCAAAGCATTCGCCGTCGGAGAAGAATTGGACGCATATGCGGAACGCGCGCGTCGACGTCGCCGAAACCTCGGTCATGGCTGGGCCTCCAGATAGCTAAAGGGAGAAAAGGCGCCGGGCGCGCCCGGCACCGCTCGGTTCAATTGGCGCGTTCGAGCAGTTTCCGCGCCTTGCCCTCGAACTCGAGGCGATCGTTCTGATGCGTCTTTCCGCGCGCGACGGCGGTGATCCCCTGGACGAAGTCGTAGAGCGAGGCTGCCGGATGGCCTTCCTCGTCCAACACCGTCGCGATGATCTTCGCGGTGTCCGACTTGGAGAAGCCACGCTTGCGGAGGAACGCCTCGCGATCGTCATCCTTGCGGGCGACGATACGTTCGCGTGCTGCGCGGATGCCCTGCACGAAGGTCAACGGAGATGAGTCGGCGAAGGTCTCGAGCGCCGGCGCTGCCTCATGGGCGAATCGATTGGCCGCGAATTTGGAATGGCGGATGGAGATTTCCTCGAAATTCTCTACGCCCCACAAGTTGCGATTCATGCACACCGCGCGTAGGTAAAACGTAGCCATTCCCAATGTCTTGGAGCCAACTTCTGAGTTCCAACAATAAAAGCCGCGAAAGTAAAGATCGGGATCGCCATTGGGGAGTTTGCCGGCCTCGATCGGATGCGTGTCATCGACGAGGAAGAGGAAGACGTCGCGATCGGATGCATAGAGCGTCGTCGTCTCCAGGCTGACATCGACATAGGGATTGTAGCGCATGCTCGACCAGTCGAGAACGCCCGGCACTTTCCAGCGCGTGTCGGATACGCCGTCCCCGGCGATTTTCATGACGGCGCCGACAAGCTCATGATCCCAGATGCGGCCATAATCGGGGCCGGTGACGGCGCGCAGTTCGGTGCGCCCATCTTCCGTTTGGAGCATCTTCACCTGTTCACCGCGGTGGGAGAGGAGGCCATGCTGAAGATTGATGCCGGCCAGCGCCGCCGGGAGCGTGCGCAGATAGGATGCCGGTGCTCCGACGAGGCTCGATAGCTGGCCGAAGGACCAGTTGGTGGGTGCCACGGGCCGATCATCGCCAGGGACGATGAGCGAAAGCCGTTCGGGATCCTCGCTGCGCGCTTCGACGCGAACGGACTTGCTCTCGACAACGCGCGTGGTGGCGCGATCCGCGCGGGAACGGACGCTGTCGTACAGCTCGGTCAGGGACAGGAATTTCTCGTCGTCGGGCCGCGAGAACCATTCGGAAGACACGCGACCGATATTGCGGCCGCGCGAGATGTCGACACGGTAGGCGCCGCTGACGGGACGGTCGGCGGTCGGAGCGAGACTGGCCATGGGAGTTCTCCTGATGATGGACGGTTGGGGGAGGTGACAAGGAATCACCGACCCGCGCCGTAACCTCGCCCCCTCCTCCCCTTCCCGGTGGTCAGGCCGCGTTCAGAAGGTCGGCAGCCCATTCGACCACCCAGGCTTCGGTGATTTGCTCGAAGCCGATCTCGCCTTGCTCAATGAGGTCGCGGATTTGCTGGCGTGCGCTGGTAAGGGCCTGTTCCCAGGGATCGGAGTTTCGTGGTTGGCCGATTGGCAGATCGAGCATCTGTTGAACTGCCCGAACGGGCTCGCGCAGGCGATCGAGCTGGCGGCCTGTCCAACGCGCCATATGATCGGCGACGAAGCGGTTGGTCTTCGATTGTCCGGACATGAGTGCGGATTGACGGGCCGCGACCCCATAGGCCTGGCTGTCGATGCTGGCGACGCGATCGCCGAAGGCAGCGAGCGATGGAAGCGCACTTCCCTTCACGCCGAAGAGATGAAGCTGCAATGTCTTTGGGAGGCGGCGATCCAGGAGTTCGATGACGGCGATCAACCCTTCGGGGCCGTGAAGATGGCGGCGGCACATCGAGCCGACGCCGAGAGGTTGGCCGAGTTGGATGAGGTCGGCGATCGCCTCGAAGGATCGGATATAGTCCTCTGGGAGACGGCCCTGTACGACCGGCATGAAGCGGTGCGCGATGCCGGCGTCGCATGCGCGTATGTGACAGGCGCGATTGAGCTGGATCGTACGGGCGATCCGGTCGAGGACCTCGTCTCGATCATGCGCGACTGCTTGTTCGACGCACAGATCGAGGCTGGCGAAGCGCCGGAATGGATGGCTTGAGGCAAGCGCAATGTAATCGTCGATGGTCCAGGGGATGCCGCGTTCGCGAACCGCCAGCACGAAGCCGGCGCTGTCGAGATCGATCGATGCCAGGCCGTGTGCGTTGGCGAGTGATCCCAACCGCCATCCGCGCCACTCGCGGGTGCCGTTGCGCCGGTCCCAGCGCGAAAAGCTGTTCGCCGAGACCAGGACGGGCACCTGCATGGCTCGGGCGCGATCGAGCAGCGGACCTTCCGAGAGTCCGGGAAGTCCGACGATCACCTCGATGGCCATGAGGGTCAGACGTCGCGCGACATCGGGCGGCCGTCGTCGTCATAGCGATCGGGGTCAGCGCCCGGTATGTCCCAGCCGAACATGGAGCCGGCTAGCATGGCCGCGAGCTGGGCCGGCCTCGCCTCGAAGGTCGTGTTGATCCGATCGACGGTCATGCCATCGGGTAGCGGCCAATAGCCGGTTTCGCCGCGTTTGATGACGATCGGTTCGCCCGTCTCAGGAAGATGGGTCGCGCACATCTCGGGCAAGCGGTCGAGTACGGCCAACCTGCGCGCGGCCGCGTCGAGCGTCGCCTTTTTGAGATCGCGTAGCCAGGATGGCCCGAGATGGTTGCGGACCATCCTGAGCGAGCTGCCAAAGGGTTCGTAATCGTCACCGCCGTTCATCCATTTGATCGACAGCGTTTCCTTCCAGCGACGTCCGTGGCGCGCGCGGAAATCGACAAGGGCGCGCCACATGGCGTCGTCCGGTTCGGTCATGACGGTTCTCCGATAGTGTCAGTCGAAGAGAGGGAGCGCGGATTGCGCGGGCGCGCGTTCGAGGCCGCAAAGTCCGAGGGGACAACCGCCCAGTGCGGACGGGACTGGATCGCGACGTAAATGCTTGGCGGCGGAACGGCCGAGCGATCACTGCTCCGCTGGTATCCACTCGTAGAGAAGATGCCGATCGGGTTCGTGCTCATTCCCATTGGCGATCCGGACGAGCCGGCCATCGCAGGCGAAGCCGGCGGCGCGCGGGAAGTCGAGATAGACATTGCCCTCGAAAATGAGATCGCCGGAGCGGACGGCTTTTATGGATCTGGTCGTCCCGATGGCACGGTGTCCGTCGGGTGCGGCGACGAGTTTCAGGCGGTCGCCGGGCTTGATGCGGCGCTTGAATGCCGCGAGCGAAACCAGCGGCTCGACCTTATTGGCTTTGCCGCGTCTTGCGGCGAGCGCCGACCAATAGGCTTTGCCGATTTGCACGTCTGAATGGAACGCGCATTGCAGATAGTCCTGGTAGAAGTTGGATCGGGTGAAACCGAAGCGTTCGATCTCGTCTCGCACCATAATAGTGAAGGCGCGGCGCTCGGATTCGTCAGTGAGGTCCACAGGCGAATCGAGAAGCTCGACTGTCACCTTCCGACCGCCGGAATAGCGCTCGCCGCGGCTGGTGAATCGGGTATCCCCGATGAGGCTATGGAGGTGGTTTTCGATCCTGGCACAGAGCGCGGGAAGCGCTTCGCCGGGACGATAGAGATCGCCATCATAGTGGAAATTGCCCCGATCATCATGATCGGTCTGGCTGTAAAGGCGCGGCGGCGCGCTCGCCGGCTGGGCCTGCGTCATGAGCTTGCCCTTTTGAAGAGGTCAGGCGAGGAGCGCCGGATCGAGTCCATCGGTTTCGGAGCCGTCGGTGCTCCAAAGGATGCGATCGATCAGCGCGATGCCGGCGGTGATGACATCCGTTTCCGGCAGGATAACGGGGGACATGTCGCCGTCACGCCGGACAAGGCAGTGGTGGATACCAGTACTGACGTATCGCCCGATTGCTTCGGCCTCGGCGTCCCGTAGCGATCTGCTGGGACCAGCATGGATGAATGCCATGTCAGGCAGCCGTGGCGACCGGTTCCGGGTCGCCGACGATTTCTACATGGGCGCGGCTGTAGCCGTGACGGTCGAGCCAGGCGGTGGCGGCTGCCGCGCCGGCTGCGACATGGAGCAGCTCGCGGTGACCCTCCCATTCCTGAAGCACAAGCGCGGCGCCGGGCGGAGGTATTCGAACGATCTCGAATGTGCGGGCATCACTGACCGAGAGGATCTTGTTGAGCGAGAGGACGATGGTCTCGCCGCTCCCATAGTCACCCTCGTGCAGGGTGAAGGTCGCTGGATAGGGATATTGACCGGTGCCGGCCGGCGATCGCTGGGTAAGCTGCCCTTTGCCGTTGCGCCCTTCCCATGCCTGAACCTTGCGCTTGAAGCGGTCTGGCGGGCGCGGTGTCCCGTCCGAATAGCGAATGATCGCACCCAGCGGCGCATCGTCGAAGATCGATTGAGCGGTGGTGGTCATGCGAGATTTCCTGGTGCTGAAGCCCGGCGTGGTCCCGAGCTTGGTTGGGGACAGGTGAAAGATGGCGCCGATGCTTCGGGATCGGTGGAAGCCTGGTTGGCGCGAGCGGCACGTCTCAATTTGGCCGAGGCGTGACCTGGTTTTGCGCATCGTCGGCGCGCGATGCGACCCACGCCCAATAGCCGAGCCGTGTGTCGTCATTGGCGACCTCGGCCTTCCAGTCATCGACGGGATGATCGGGATGTTGGCCCCAGGGTCCATAAAGCTGCAGGAGAGGGTCCATCAGATGATGCCTCCCTCAAGGGCGCGGCTGAGTGCCTCGCCGGTGCTTTCGATTTCGATGCGATCGGCCAAGATGGCGCACCATCCGCCGCCGAATTCACCCACTCTCGGCCTGGAGCAGCTCACTGCCCATTCGAAGCCGATCGGTGCCTTCGTGAGGGTTTCGCGGCAGCACCGATAGATGAGTTGAGCTAGAGGATCCGGCTGGAAGTCGGTGTCGCTGAAGAAGCATATCGTGCAGTCATCAGGCGCTTCGAGACTGTTACGACCCTCGAAGTCGACACCGAAGCTGGGAAAGTTCGGGTCGCTGAAAATCGCACGAAAGCCGCTCCAGCAATGGGCCGGATCGGTCGGGGGAAAGATGGCGAGGAATTCGGGCGTGGGATCTGGCTGTTCGCAATCGTCCATGAGATCGGCCGCGGCTTGAAATCCTTCCTCAATCAAAGCCATTTCGGCGTTGCTGCAGACGAAGGCAAAGCTGCCCTGGATCCAGGTGTCAGCCATGATTGCCTCCGTCAGGCTGGCGGGCCTCGACGATGACGAGCGGCGGCACAGCGAGGTCAGCGGCCGCAAAATGCGTCTCGATGGAAGCGATCGAGCCCAGGCGGCGCACATCGTCGCGCGAGATCATGACCTCGTCGTCATCTGTGACGGCGAACGTCATCTCCTCTATGCCATTGAAGACGAGGCGTTCCGGTCCCAAACTTCCGGCGCATCCGCCTGCCCAGCGAGCGAATATCAGCTGATTGGCGCGACAGAATTGTTCGATCGCCTCGAAGCTTCCCCAGGCCACTTCGTTGGCCATCAGGGAAAGGGGTTGATCGATCGGCAGTTCGGCGACGGTAAATTCAGAGCCTTGCCAGTCGGTCGAAGCGCCGTCGCTGTTGATCGCCGCTTCGAAGTCGGCGATCAAGGACTGCGGAAGCTGTCCGCCAAGCTTGATCGCTACGGAAACGCGGTCTGCCATGTACTCCTCCAGGGAAAGACGGTGGTGCGCGGAGATCTCCGGGACTCACCATCCTCCCCACCCTTCCCTTTGACTTCACGACCGGGCCACGGCAGAATTTGTGTTTACCTCTTTGAAAATTGGCGCGGTTAGTGCGCTGTGCTGCATCTGTTCGCACAATGAAGGAGTATCCCATGGCCGAGGCCGAGACGCCCGATCTCACGACGCTGACAGTCCAGCTTTTGAGCGCTTATGTTTCGAACAATTTGCTGCCGAGCGCGGAATTGGCCGGCCTTATTCAGTCGACGCGCACGGCGCTGTCGGGCGACGTCGCGGCCGTGGAACCTGCAGTGCCCGAATTTGCGCCGGCGACGACGGCTCGCAAGAGCCTCGCGTCTCGTGATCACATTCTCAGCATGATCGACGGCAAACCGTACAAGACCTTGAAACGCCATCTGTCGACGAACGGACTGACGCCTGCGGAGTATCGGGACCGGTACAAGTTGCCGAAGGATTATCCCATGGTCGCGCCAGGCTATTCAGAGCAGCGACGGGAGGTCGCGAAGCGATTGGGCCTTGGGCGCAAGCCAGCGGCGCCGGCAGTGGTAGTGAGCGAAAGCGAGGAAGCGCCGGCACCGGTGGAGACGGCGCAGAAGGCTCCGACCGTGAGGAAAGCGCGTGTCGCCAAAGCAAAGTCGGCCGTGCCAGCCAAGGATGTGGGACTGAAGGCGGGCCGCAAACCGAAAAAGTCTGCCGCGGCTGTACCAGCGGCTTCCGCTGCCGAGACCAATGAGGCCATCGTGATGCCGACGCGGGGTCGCAAGGCAAAGACAGAGCCAGCCGCGCAGGATGCGGCAGCTAAGCCTGCAGCGAAGCCGCGTCGCGGTCGGAAGGCGGCGGTGGAGGCGGTGTCGGAAGCAAGCTGACCATGGTGGGCGGGATCCTGTTCCCGCCCATCGACCAGGCTTCAGTCTGATGGGGCGGGGTCAGCGGAACAGGTATCGGGGGAGTTGCGCGTCTCGTTGGTCGCTTGCGATGATGATGCCCCACCTTTAGCTGTCGGGATATGCAAGCCCCGCGGAAGACACTGTCGATTCGGCCTCGTAGCGACGACGGTTCCGCAGAATTCGATGCCCTGGCGCTGCTTTCGCAGGCGATCCGCAATCAGTTATGCGTTCGTGCCACCTATAATCGCGGCATGGTCATTCTAGCGCCGCACATTCTCTACACACGTCACGATGCGCCCTTCGTTGATGCGGTCGTGATCGAACGGAACGGTGGAGCGCCTGAGGAGGCGAAACTGGCTAGCTTCAGGGTAGCTGGGCTCAAATCAATCGCGATGACGATTGAAGGCTTTGTGCCGTTTGCCGGCCTTGATCTAAGCGACGCGCGCTATGCTGAGCGGATCATGGCCCAACTGGAACCCTGAAGGATATCATTGGAATAAAGCTGCCGAGCCAGAGTGGCGGACCTACTATGTGATCCATCGGCGGTCATGGGACCGTTTCGAGATCCGTCTGCCGAAACTCATCATGGGTCGCCAGGATCGGCACATGATAATATTTGGCACAGGCATAATGCAGGCAATCGCCGAGGTTCAAGCCGTGGCGTCCTGAGCGATATCGATGCGCTGCGTATAGGGCGAGGCTGGTCGTATTGGTCGCGGGAGGCATATCTCGAACCTCGATCCCGCGTTCGTCCAGGAATTCGAGAATGACAGGTGCAACGGCTTCGACCGACAGGTTGAACTTGTCGGGACGGGCAAGGCCGAGCGCCGCCTCCAGCACCGCGACCGGAGAGGTCATTCTCCTTTCGGCAGCGGCAATAGCTTCAGATACCCGGTTCGCTTCCGGTTCGTCGGAGAGAAGGGCAATGATCGCGCAGGCATCGACGAACATCAGCGCTCGTCCCACATCTCATCGAAGACGTGCTTGGGCAGCGGCTTCCTGGTCTCGCTGCTGATCGTGATGCCGTGCCTGTCTCTAAGCCTCGCTGCTGTTTCAAGGGGCGTCTCTATGCCACGCCTGCGCTCGATCGCTTCTTTCATGGCAATGACGATCGCATCTGTAATGCCGACGCCAGCCATATCGGCAAATTTGCGCGTAAGGGCGTCGGCTTGCGGATTGTTGACGTTGATGGTCATGGCGAACCCCGTGTAGGTGCATATATGTACTATGTAGATTATCTGATCTACATTGGCAAGATTGATCCTTACGGCCGTGGCGCACCGATTCCGTCTTCTTCCCACCCAGGCCTAGACTCGTCGCCCCGAGAACCGCGTGTGCAGATGAGACTCGGCACCGGCGCCGGAAATGTTACGATGAGGTGTCGAGTTCGGAATCGAACGTCGCAGCGTCAGAAGGCGCCTTGCTCGCCGCGACGGCGGCCCTGTCCTCGTCGGTAAAATCGTCCATAGTGAGAACCTGGCGATCACGGCGCTTCAGGCGGTCATATTCGGCCGCAGACATCATGACGAGGCTGGCGCTATCATGGTTGGTGATCGTCAGCGGCGCGCGCATCGCCTCGCGGCCGAAATGGCCGACAGTCTTCTGGAACTCCGCGGACGAAACGCTCGCATTCGACGTGGCGTGCTCCTCATTCCCGCATAATAGAGGTTGCAAGGACCTTTTGAACCTGAATCGGGTGAGGAAGTTCGGGCCATCACGAATCCGGCATGATGGTTGTCAGTATCTCCTCCGCCCGGGCGACCGGCACAAACATCCGAGCCTTATAGGTTATGATCTCGACGAAGCATCCGAGCGATTTCAGCCACTCGCGCCGCTCGGGCGGGAAGTCCTTGATCTCAAGGCGGCGCTGTCCATTGACGAGCGCCGTTACCAGGCGCGCGTCGCCGAATCCTGGCAGCGGTGCCCCGGCGCCGTCCCTGGCGGCGGCGATGATCTGCTGCGGCGTGAGCCGGAGTTCCGCGTCGATACCGAAGGCGGACGCCAGAGCGCCGATGGCGTGGTCGGGCACGATGCGCCCGAGGAGACTGTTGCCACCTTCGTCCGAGACGCGCCATACGCGGACATCATCGGTGGGCAATTTGTGCCAGACCGGCAGGAGCAGGCCGGTTGCGATACTGATCGTCTCTACATCGACTTTCGACTGCGCTTCGACGGCTTCTTCGTCCCAGCGCGACTGGAAATCGGCTGGTTCGATCGAGGTCCAGTGTGAATGCCATAGCGACGCTGCATCAAGGCGATCGCTGCCGGTCGGGCGCACCATGCGACACATCGGAATGATGCGGCCTTCCTCGTCGGTGACGGACCAGGATGGGACGCGCAGCGCGACACGTCCGGATCGGCTGTTCCACAGATAGCCGATGTCGGGAGTCTCGCCCCAGACCGTCATCAATCGGTGAAAACTGGTCGCATGGCGTTTGATGTGCAGTTCGAGACGCTGCAGGCGGGTTTCGGCGCCGGTGACCGGGTCGCGCCGGAGAAGCTGGTCGTCGAGACGGATGATCTTCTCGGCGAGGATGGTTTCGACGCCGACATCGAGGGTGCCGGCTTCGCGTGCCGCGTCGACCCGGGCCTGGATGAGGCCGAGATATTCCTCAAAAATGGCGTTCTGGGTGGCAATGCGCAGCGCGAGAATGCGGTTCAGCCAGCGTTGGATCGGCGGCAGATGCTCGAGCAGCGAACCGTCGTCGGCATTGACGAGCTTCAGCCCCGTCAGTTCAACGAAGGCTTCAAGCGTAGCGCTGGCGAGCTTGCCGTCGTGGAGCAGATGATACCATTGATTGAGTGCTTCGCGGGCAGAATCGCTTTCGAGATTATCGGCTGGGTCGAACAGGTTCTGGCCCCCGGTCTGTCGCTGGCCGCGCGTGAGCGCCCCCAGGCTGTCGAGTCGACGCGCGATGGTGGAAATGAAGCGGCGCTCGCCCTTGCAGTCGGTGGTGACGGGGCGGAACACCGGGGGCACGGTCTGGTTGGTTCGGTGCGTGCGACCCAACCCCTGGACGGCGGCGGCCGCGCGCCACCCGGGCTCGAGGAGGAAATGGATGCGGCGTTTCCCGGCGCTTTTGGCGTTGCGCTCGGCATGATAGCTGCGCCCGGTGCCGCCCGCATCGGAGAAGACCAGCACGGCTTTGCGCCCGTCCTGAAAGGCGTCGGCGTCGGCGATGCTCGCACGGGCGCCGCGCCGTTCGAGCTTCTGGCGCCCGGTTCTGTCGACAATGATACGGCGGCTGCGGCCGGTGATTTCCGCGACGGCGTCGGTACCAAAATGCCGGAGCAGGGAGTCGAGGGCTGCGGGGATAGCCGGCATCGAACAAAGCTGTTCGATCAGATTGTCGCGGGCGCGGATCGCTTCCTGACAATGGACGGGATTGCCATGTTCATCGACCATCAGCTCCGACCGTAGGTCACCCCCATCGGTGCGGAAGGTCCGCATCTGCCGCGTCGGAAAGCCGCTGCGCAGATACTCGATCAGCGTTTCTTTGCAGTCGAGATTTATGTCGAGCGGTTCGCGCGCAGGCGCGGATTTACGGGATGAAGACATCGGTTTTACTCCAGATAATTAAGGTGACTGGATGCCAGGCGCGCTAC
>JAVBXL010000210.1 GCA_030824575.1 bacterium
CGCTCGAACCCGCCACGGCGTGTCGCGGTGGTGACATGGCCGGCCCAGAACAGCCACTCCAGAGTCTGCTTCGCTTCCCCCCACTCCCACCAACCGCTGCGGCTGCGCCCGCCTTCGAAGTCGGCGGCGGCGAGCGGGCCTTCCGCACGGATGCGGTCGAGCAGGGCCATGGCGTCCGCTCGCCGCTCATTGGCGAAGACCCGCAGCCCCTTCCACCCTGCCTCCCCCCGGTCCGCGCGCGCCATGCGCCAGCGCAGCAGCGGATGCAGATCGACCGGTAGCAGCGAGGCTTCATGCGCCCAATATTCGAACAGGCGCCGATCGCGCGGCCGCCCCCAGGCCGCCGCATCCAGCCAGTCGCGATCATAAGCGCCCAGCCGCGAGAAGGCGGGCATATAATGGGCGCGGGCAAGGATGTTCACGCTGTCGATCTGATGCAGGCCAAGCCGATCGGTAGTCTTGCGCAGATGGAGTTTGGTCGGCGATGCCGGACGCGTGCGTCCGAACCCCTGGGCAGCCAGCGCGATCCTGCGCGCATCGACGATGGAAAGGCTGACGGTCATGGATGACAGCTATGCCAGAATGGCGCGAAAAGGCACGCCTGACTAGGCTATCGCACCTGCGCCAGCCAGTCGGCCAGATTATAATGGTTGCTGACCCGCGCGATCAGGCCGTCGCGGAACTGAAAGAAAGTACCGACCCGTAGCCGATAGTCCTGCCCCCGCGCCGGCGGCAGGTCGCCGTCCGTTTCCAGATAGCGTCCCGCGAGCATGAACTCCGCCGCGCCATGCCCCCCATCCGGCGTGACGAGGAAAACAGGGTTGATCACCTCTTCCTTGTAGCAGCGGTTCATATGGTCGAGAAATTCGGCGAAAACCTGCTTGCCTTCGCGCACGGCCCCTTGGGACGGCTCATGCACGACGTCGTCGGTCAGAAGGTCGAGCATGGCGGCGGCATCGCTACGATTGAAGGCAGCATAATAGCGGCCCAGCAGATCAATGCTCATCGGTTTCCTTTCATCCTTATAAGCGATGACGACTGGCGGCCTTCCGATATGACCGTCACGAACTTCCCAGACGATCAGCATGCCAGCGCAGATGATCCGCCATGAAGGTCGAGATGAAATAATAGCTGTGGTCATAGCCCGGTTGCAGGCGCAGCGTCAGCGCGATGCCCGCCGCCTTGCACGCTTCCTCCAGCAATTCCGGTTTCAGCTGGTTCGTCAGGAAGTTGTCGGCGTCGCCCTGATCGACCAGCAGGTCGGGAATGCGCGCGCCATCCTCTATCAGCGCGACGGCGTCATGCTTGCGCCATGCGGTCTGGTCGTCGCCCAGATAGCCGGGCAGCGCCTTTTGCCCCCAAGGCACCCGGGTTGGCGCGACGATGGGGGAAAAGGCCGACACGGCCTTGTAGCGATCCGGGAAGGTGAGGCCGATGGTCAGCGCGCCATGGCCGCCCATGCTGTGACCCATGATCGACTGGCGATCCATGTCCGTCGGGAAAGCCTGCGCGATCAGCGCCGGCAGTTCCTGCGTGACATAGGTCCACATCTGGTAGTTCGGCGCGAACGGCGCCTGTGTCGCGTCGACATAGAAGCCGGCGCCAAGGCCGAAATCATAGGCGCCGTCGGGATCGTCCGCCACGCCCTCGCCGCGCGGCGACGTATCCGGCGCGATGAAGATGAGGCCCAGTTCCGCGCACAGGCGACGAAACTCACCCTTTTCCGTCACATTGGCATGCGTGCAGGTCAGGCCGGACAGATACCAGACCACCGGCAGCTTGGCGCCGGGTGCATGGTCGGGGACATAGACGGAAAATGTCATGTCGGTGCCGGTGGCGGCAGAGGCGTGTTTGTACACGCCCTGCACGCCGCCGAAGCTGCGGTTGGTGGAGAGGGTTTCGAGTCCCATGGCGTGTCCGTTTCGCTCCAGCGTCAAAAGACGACGACGGAGCGGATGCTCTTGCCGGCATGCATCAGGTCGAAGGCGGTATTGATCTCCTCCAGGCCCATGACATGCGTGATCATCGGATCGATCTCGATCTTGCCGGTCATATACATATCGACGATCTTGGGCACATCGGTCCGGCCCTTGGCGCCGCCAAAGGCCGTACCGCGCCAGTTGCGGCCGGTGACGAGCTGGAAAGGACGGGTCGCGATTTCCTTGCCCGCTTCGGCCACGCCGATGATGATCGACGTGCCCCAACCGCGATGGCAGGCCTCCAGCGCGGTGCGCATAACATCGGTATTGCCGGTGGCGTCGAACGTATAGTCGGCGCCGCCGTCGGTCAGTTCCACGATCTTTGCCACCGTGTCCTCGCGCGACAGGCCCTTGCTGTTGAGGAAGTCGGTCATGCCGAACTTGCGGCCCCATTCTTCGCGATCGGGATTGATGTCCACGCCGATGATCTTGTTCGCGCCGGCAAGGCGCGCACCCTGAATCACGTTGAGGCCGATGCCGCCAAGCCCGAAAATGACGACATTGTCGCCCACCTGCACCTTGGCCGTGTTGATGACCGCGCCCACGCCCGTCGTCACGCCGCAACCGATATAGCAGCTCGACTGGAACGGCGCGTCTTCGCGGATCTTGGCCAGCGCGATTTCGGGCAGGACGGTGAAGTTGGAGAAGGTCGAGCAGCCCATATAATGGAAGATCGGCTGCCCCTTATAGCTGAAGCGGGTCGTGCCGTCCGGCATCAGCCCCTTGCCCTGGGTCGCGCGGATCGCGGTGCACAGGTTGGTCTTCCCGCTGAGGCAGCTTTTGCACTGGCGGCACTCGGGCGTGTAAAGCGGGATCACATGGTCGCCCGGCTTGACCGAGGTGACGCCCGCCCCGACTTCCCGCACGATGCCCGCACCTTCATGGCCCAGGATGGACGGGAAAATGCCTTCGCTGTCGAAACCGTCCAGCGTGTAGGCATCCGTATGGCAGATGCCGGTCGCCATGATTTCGACCAGCACTTCGCCGGCCTTGGGGCCTTCCAGATCGACTTCCACGATTTCGAGCGGCTTCTTGGCTTCGAATGCGACGGCGGCACGGGTCTTCATGCGACTTCCTTGATTTTGCGATGATGCAGCCGCTCTATCATTGCTCCACTTATGCGTTAATAGGGATTTTTTGAAATAGACTATGTCATCTGAGGGATAATATGTCGGCTTGGGACGG
>JAVBXL010000123.1 GCA_030824575.1 bacterium
CAATCGGCTCGGCTTTGCCGTGATGCTGACGAGCGCCCGGTTTCTGGGCGCATTTCCAGTCTCGCCCGCCGAGATCCCAGCGTCGGTCCTGGCGGCCGTGATCGAACAACTCGCTCTTGAACCCGGCACGGACGTGGACGCCTATTTTGCGGGAAGCCGACGCATCCGGCACCTCGCGCTCATCCGGACGCACTGCGGCTTCACGGACTTTGGCGACAACGCGGTGGCACGTTTCCGGCTGACCCGATGGCTCTACGCCCTTTGCTGGAGCGGCGACGATCGGCCCGGCCCCCTGATTGATCGAGCTGCGGCCTGGCTGATCGCCAACAAGGTGCTGCTGCCGGGCGTCACGGTCGTCGAGCGCCTGGTTGGCAGGATCCGCGATCGTGCGCGGACCAGGCTTTGGCGCCATCTGGTCGCCAGCTTGAGCGATGACCAGCGCGTGCGCATCGCCGCGCTGTTTGACGATGGCGACACATCCACGTTCGCCGCCCTGGACGCGCTCCGGACCGTTCCCTCCAAGCGCATGCCGACCGAACTCTTCCGACACCTTGATCGGCTCGATGCGGTCCGGGCGTTCAATCTGCGGCCGGCGCCACCGCGGGGCGTTCCCGCCACAACCCTTGAGCGGCTCGCGCGGGTAGCGCGCGTCGGCAAGCCCTCGGCCATCGCCGCCCTTCAGGAGCCTCGTCGAACCGCGACCGTAGCCGCGCTCTTCCATACGCTCGAAGCGGCGGCCCAGGACGACGCCGCCGAGCTGGCCGAGGCTCTGCTCGCCGACTTGGTGAAAGGGGCTGAAGCCGCCGACAAACAGGCCCGCCTGCGCAGTCTGCGCGATCTCGATGGCGCCGCGATGCTGCTCCACGCAATGGGTCTGTTGGTTTTGACCGACGACGCCCTGCCCCTCAATGAATGGCGAGATGTGCTCTTCGAGCGGTTGCCCCGTCCCGACATCGAGGCCGCCATGTCCAAGGTGGAGGCGATCGCCAAGCCCGCGGAGACCAAGCCCTATGATCAACTGCGAACAAAATGGCGGAGCGCCCGGCGATTGTTCTTTGAAATCGCTACCCGCATCGAGACCGACGCTGCCCCAGGTGGCAAAAACGTCAAGGCCGCGATCAGCTACCTCAAGGGCGTGGACGACTGGTCCTCTCTCGTCAAGATGCGCGGCGCACCGATCGCTGCGGTCTCGAAGGCGTGGAGGCAACATGTCCTGGATGACGATGGCAGGATGCGCGACCCGAAGGCCTATGTCTTCGCGATCATCGATGCGTGGCGTCTGGCGATCAAGCGTCGCGATGTGTTCGCCAAGCCCGGCATCCGATACGGGGATCCCCGGCGCGGGATGCTCGAGGGCGAGTCCTGGCACAATTCCAGGTTGATGGTAGCACGCGCCCTGGGCCGATCTCTGGAAGCCGACATTGAGATTGACGGTCTCTCCCGCCTTCTCGACGAGGCATATCGACATGTCGTTGCGCGCGCCGGCGACAATCCGGACCTGCGTTTTGAGACGGTCGCCGACAAGATGGGGATTGTGGTCACGCCCCTCGACAAGCTTGATGAACCCGAGAGCCTTCGAGCACTTCGCGCCGCCGTCCAAACGCGCATGCCGAAGGCCGGAATGCCCGACATCTTTCTTGAAGTCATGGCGCGAACCGGATTTGCCAAGTCCTTTACGCATCTGAGCGAGCGTCAGGCCACCGTCGAGCACTTCGAGATAAGCCTGTGCGCGACCCTGGTCGGCGGCGCCTGCAACATCGGTCTTGAGCCGATCGTGCGCCCGGAATTTGCGGCTCTGCGTCGCGACCGTCTTTCTTGGGTCGGTCAGAATTTCATTCGGCCCGAGACCATCGCCGCGGCCAACGCCGCGATCGTTTCCGCTCACAGTCGTCTGGATATCGTCCAACATTGGGGCGCAGGCGAGGTGGCCAGCGCCGACGGCATGCGTTTTGTCGCTCCGTCGAGCGCCATACACGCCGGGCCCAACCCCAAATATTACGGCCAGGAGCGCGGCGTCACTTGGTACAACATGATTTCCAATCAGTTCAGCGGTCTGACCGGAGCGGTCATCCCCGGCACGTTGCGCGACAGCCTGGTCGTCCTGGCTCTCCTGCTGGAGCAGGAAACCGAGCTCGATCCTCTGGAGATCATGACCGACACCGCCGCCTATTCCGACGCCATTTTCGGTCTGTTCTGGCTCTTGGGCTACCGGTTCAGCCCCCGTCTGGCGGACATCGGCGACGCCAAACTCTGGCGTATCGACCGCCAGGCGAGCTATGGGCCGTTCGATCAGACCGCCTGGGGCAGGGTTAAAATCAATCTGATCCGGGAAAACTGGTCCGACCTTATCCGCTTGGCCGGATCGCTCAAGCTCGGCCACCTCAAGGCCGCAGGCGTCATGCGAATGCTGCAGGTCAAAGACCGCCCAACAACGCTGGCCAAGGCCCTGTCTGAACTCGGCCGCATCATCAAGACGCTGCATATCCTGCGATACATCGATGACCGGCCGTTCCGGCGACGAATATTGTTTCAGCTCAACCGGCAGGAATTGCGCCACAAGCTCGGTCGGCGCGTCCATCACGGCGATCGGGGCGAAATCAGAAGCCCTCTGCGTCAGGGCCAAGAGGAGCAGCTTGGGGTCCTCGGTCTGGCCCTCAACTCCATCGTCCACTGGAACGCTGTCTACATGCAGGAAACCGTGCGCCAACTCAGCGAGGCCGGGACGCCGCCGCTGCCCGCCGATATCGCTCGGCTCTCGCCGATATCTTGGCGTCACATCAATTTCCTCGGCCGCTACGACTTCTCCGTGCCTGACGCCGTCGCAAACGGCGGCCTCAGACCGCTACGCCAACCTAATTCCGAATGGGACTTTTGAAAGGAAATAATGCCCCTTACGACACTTTCCTGTTCCGCTCAGCCGCACGACCCTCTATAGGCTGTACCGCCCTAAAAACGTACCTATCGTGACCGAGGACAACGGAAAACCGCTACCTATTTGGGCAAACAGGGGAGGGGATGGTTGCTCAGTGCGCGCCCCTTCGCATGG
>JAVBXL010000084.1 GCA_030824575.1 bacterium
ATACTGTATCGATCCTCGACGGGATCAAGGCGAAGGTCGGCACCAGGGCAAACATCGTCTTCGCGCAGGGCGTGAAGATCACCGAAAATGACGACTGGTGGGAAGACAAAGTCACCAAGTCCGACCCAGCGGAAAACCGCAAGCTGATCGCCCAGGCGGTCGAGGCCGCGAAGAATGTCGACCGCATCGTCCTGACGCTGGGCGACACCGAACAGTCGAGCCGCGAAGGCTGGGCCGACAATCATCTGGGCGACCGCCCCAGCCTGGACCTGGTCGGTGAGCAGCAGGAGTTGTTCGATGCGTTGAAGGCGCTGGGCAAGCCGATCACCGTCGTCCTGATCAACGGTCGGCCGGCGTCGACCGTGAAAGTCAGCGAACAGGCCAACGCCATATTGGAAGGCTGGTATCTGGGCGAGCAGGGCGGCAACGCCGTGGCGGATGTGCTGTTCGGGGATATGAACCCCGGCGGCAAGCTGCCCGTCACCGTGCCGCGATCGGTCGGGCAATTGCCGCTATTCTACAATGCCAAGCCATCGGCGCGGCGCGGCTATCTGTTCGACACGACCGACCCGCTCTATCCCTTTGGCTTTGGCCTGAGCTACACGACATTCGACCTGTCGGCCCCGCGCCTGGCCGCGACGACGATCGGCACCGGGGGCAAAACAACTGTCTCGGTCGATGTCCGCAACAGCGGCGCGCGCGCAGGCGACGAGGTCGCCCAGCTCTATATCCGCGACAAGGTCAGTTCGGTCACGCGGCCGATCAAGGAGTTGAAGGGCTTCCAGCGCATCACGCTGAAGCCGGGCGAAACCCGCACCGTTACCTTCACGATCAGCCCGCAAAGCCTGTGGATGTGGAACGACCATATGGAGCGCGTGGTGGAACCGGGCGATTTCGAGATCATGACCGGCAACAGTTCGGTCGCGCTCCAATCCGCCACGCTGACGGTGACGCCATGACGCTGGCACGCCGTCAGGCACTCGGCCTGCTCGCCTCGACGTCCTTGCTTGCGGCAACGCCCGCTATCGCCGCGAAGAAGGGCGGCCCGCTCTACAAGGATGCATCCGCCCCCATCGACCTGCGCGTGCGCGACCTGCTGGGCCGCATGACGCTGGAGGAAAAGGTCGGTCAGATCATCGCGCTCTGGGCGACCAAGGCGGATATCATGGACGACCTCACCTTCTCGCCTGCAAAAGCGAGCAAGGCCTATCCCAACAGCTTCGGCCAGATCACCCGGCCGTCAGACCGGCGCGGCGCACCCGACGGGTCGCAACAGGCCGGCGGCGTCGGTGCCCGCTGGCGCACGCCCGCCGACACCGTCGCCTTCATCGCCGCCGTCCAGACATGGGCGACGCAGGAAACCCGCCTGGGCATCCCGATCCTGTTCCATGAGGAATCGCTGCACGGCTATATGGCGACCGACGCGACCATGTTCCCAATGGCGATCGGCATGGCGGGCAGTTTCGACCGCGACCTGATGCGCGACGTCCAGTCCGTCATCGCCCGCGAAGTCCGCGCGCGCGGTGTCCATCTGGCGCTGTCGCCGGTGGTGGACATCGCTCGCGATCCGCGCTGGGGCCGTATTGAGGAGACGTTCGGCGAAGACCCCTATCTGTGCGGTGAAATGGGCGTCGCGGCGGTGCTGGGCCTGCAAGGGGAAAGCAAGCAGCTTGGCCCGAACAAGGTCATGGCCACGCTCAAGCATATGACCGGCCATGGCCAGCCCCAGAGCGGCGAGAATGTCGCGCCCGCGCCGATCAGCCAGCGCGAACTGCGCGAAAATTTCTTCCCGCCCTTCCGCCAGGTGGTCAAGCGCACCGGCATCGCCGCCGTCATGCCCTCCTACAACGAAATCGATGGCGTCCCCAGCCACCAGAACAAGTGGCTGCTGAACGACATATTGCGCGGCGAATGGCATTTCGACGGCGCGGTGGTCAGCGATTATGGCGCGGTGCACGAACTCGACACCATTCACCATGTCCAGCCCGACCCGGAGGCATCGGCCCGCGCCGCCCTCCGCGCCGGGGTCGATTGCGAGCTTCCCGATGGGATGACCTATCGGACGCTCGTGGAACAGGTCCGCAGCGGAAAGGTGCCCTCCGAAGCGATCGACATCGCCTGCACGCGGATGTTGACGCTCAAATTCCGTGCGGGCCTGTTCGAAAATCCCTGGCCGCGTCGCGACTATGACGCGCTGACCGGCAACAAGGAGGCCCGCGCGCTGGCCCTGAAGGCCGCGCACAAGTCCATCGCGCTGCTCAAGAATGACGGCACGCTGCCGCTGACCGCCGGTGCGCACAAGCGGGTCGCGGTGATCGGCCCCAACGCCGCCATCGCGCGGCTGGGCGGCTATAGCAGCATCCCGCGCCAGGACGTGTCGCTGCTCGACGGGGTGAGGGCGAAGCTCAAGGGCAAGGCGGAGGTCGTCCATGCCCAGGGCGTCTTCATCACCCAGAGCGAGGACCGCTCGGTCGATGACGTATTCCTGGCGGACCCCGGAAAGAACCGCCAGCTCATCGCCGAAGCGGTCGAGATCGCGAGGACCGCAGACATCATCCTGCTGGCGATCGGCGACACCGAACAGACCAGCCGAGAAGGCTTTGCCAAGAACCATCTGGGCGATCGCACCAGCCTCGATGTGGTGGGCGAACAAAATGATCTGTTCGCGGCGATGCAAGCGACCGGCAAGCCTGTCGTGGTCTGCGCGATCAATGGTCGCCCGCCCAGCTATCCCGCCGTGGTGGACGGCGCCAACGCGTTGCTGGAATGTTGGTATCCGGGGCAGGAAGGCGGCACCGCCATGGCCGACATCCTGTTCGGGGACGTCAATCCCGGCGCCAAATTGCCAGTCACCGTCGCGCGCGACGCGGGGCAGATCCCGATCTTCTACAACCGCAAGCCCAGCGCCCGGCGCGGCTATGTGTTCGAGGATGTCTCGCCGCTCTTTCCGTTCGGATATGGCCTGAGCTACACGCAGTTCTCCTTTGGAAAGCCAAGACTTTCTGCGCCGCGTATCGGCGTCGGGGGAACCGTCACGGTCGAGGTGGACGTCCGCAACGTGGGGACTAGGGCAGGGGACGAGGTCGTCCAACTCTACGTCCATGACCAGGTCGCCAGCGTCACCCGCCCGATCAAGGAATTGAAGGGCTTCGAACGCGTCGCCCTGGCGCCGGGCGAAACCAAGACGGTGCGCCTGACGCTTGGCCCCGATGCCTTCACCCTCTGGAACCTGGAGATGGAGGAGGTGGTCGAACCCGGCCTCTTCGACATCATGGTCGGGCCGGACAGCCAAGCCGTCCAGACCGTCACGCTTGAAATCATCTGAACAGGACCGCCACCATGCCTAAAATCATTGATGCCAAGGTCATCGTTACCAGTCCCGGCCGCAATTTCGTGACCCTCAAGATCATCACCGAAGACGGGGTGTACGGCCTGGGCGACGCGACGCTCAATGGCCGCGAACTGTCGGTCGCCAGTTACTTGCAGGACCATGTCGTTCCCTGCCTGATCGGGCGGGACGCGCACCGGATCGAGGATATCTGGCAATATCTCTACAAGGGCGCCTATTGGCGGCGCGGCCCCGTCACCATGTCGGCCATCGCGGCGGTCGATACCGCGCTCTGGGACATCAAGGGCAAGCTGGCGGGCCTGCCGGTCTATCAATTGCTGGGCGGCGCGAGCCGGGAAAGCGTCATGGTCTATGGCCATGCCAATGGCACCAGCATCGAGGATACGGTCGCCGTCGCGCTCGACTATCAGCGGCAGGGCTATAAGGCGATCCGCATCCAGTGCGGCGTGCCCGGCATGGCGTCCACCTATGGCGTGTCGAAGGACAAATATTTCTACGAGCCCGCCGATGCCGACCTGCCGACCGAAAATGTCTGGAACACCAGCAAATATCTGCGCGTCGTGCCCGAATTGTTCAAGGCCGCGCGTGAGGCGCTGGGCTGGGACGTGCATCTGCTGCACGACATCCACCACCGCCTGACCCCGATCGAGGCCGGGCGCCTGGGCAAGGATCTGGAACCCTATCGGCCCTTCTGGCTGGAGGATGCGACCCCGGCCGAGAACCAGGAAGCCTTCAAGCTGATCCGCCAGCACACCACCACGCCGCTGGCCGTCGGCGAAATCTTCAATTCGATCCACGATTGCCGCGAACTGATCGAAAACCAACTGATCGACTATATCCGCGCCACCGTGGTTCATGCTGGCGGCATCAGCCACCTGCGCAAGATCGCGAACCTGGCCGACCTTTACCAGGTCCGCACTGGCTGCCACGGCGCGACCGACCTGTCGCCGGTGTGCATGGCCGCCGCGCTGCATTTCGACCTGTCTGTGCCCAATTTCGGCGTGCAGGAATATATGCGCCACACGCCTGAGACGGACGCGGTCTTCCCCCATGCCTATACGTTCGCGGGCGGGGCGATGCATCCGGGCGAAGCGCCGGGCCTGGGCGTGGATATCGACGAGGAACTGGCCGCCAAATATGAATATAATCGCGCCTTCCTGCCGGTGAACCGGTTGGAAGACGGCACCATGTTCAATTGGTGAACCGATGAACGCGGCATCCACATCATCGTCATCCCCGCGAAGGCGGGTTTGGAGGAGGCGCGTGACTCCTCCAAACATCTCCCAACCCATCCTCCTGTGCAAGGTTCGGAGATGGATTACCTCCGGTGCGCTGGCGCGTCCCGCCTTCGCGGGAATGACGGGGGCAGGTTTCCGATGACGGTCATCCCCAAGCCCTCCGGCAAAATCCGCTGGATCGTCTGCGGCTTGTTGTTTGCGGCGGTCGTGCTGTCCTATGTCGATCGCTTGGTCCTGCCGACATTGAAGCCCGATCTCCAGGCCCGCTATGGCTGGAGCGAGCGCGGCTATGCCGATCTCGCCATCTGGTTTCAGGCGGGCTACGGCATTTCCTATGTTTTTTTCGGGCGACTGATCGACCGGATCGGCGCGCGGGCGGGCTATGCGCTGGCGGTGACGCTGTGGACGCTGGGCCATGTCGCGCATATCTTCTTCACCTCGACGGCGGGCATGCTGATTGCCCGCATCCCGCTGGCGATCGGGGAGGCAGGCACGTTCCCGGCCGCCATCGCGGCCACCAATGAATGGTTCCCCAAGAAGGAGCGGGCGCTCGCGATCGGCATCTTCAATGCCGGGTCCAATGTCGGCGCGATCCTGACGCCGCTGGTGGTGCCGATCATCGCGGTGACGCTGGGCTGGCGCTGGGCGTTCATCCTCACCGGTCTGCTGACCGTCCTGTGGCTGACCGCATGGCTGACCTTCTACCGCCGCCCGCGTGAGAAGAAGGGTCTATCGGCCGAGGAACTGGCCTGGATCGAAACCGATCCCGTCGAACCCCAGCGCCCCGTCACATGGGCGACCCTGTTCCGCCATCGCCAGACCTGGGCCTATATGGCGGGCCGCTTCCTGATCGATCCGGTCTGGTGGACCTTCCTCTTCTGGCTGCCCGATTTCTTCAACAAACAATATGGCGTCAAGATGCTGGACTTCGGCCCGCCTTTGATCGCCGTCTATCTGCTGGCCGATGTCGGGTCGGTTGCGGGCGGCTGGGCGTCGTCGCGCTTCATGGGCCGGGGCTGGAGCCTCAACCGGTCGCGCAAGAGCGCCATGTTCCTGGCCGCGCTGTGCGCCGTGCCGATCGCTTTTGCGGCCAATGCGCCCTCCATGTGGGTGGCGGTCGGCCTCATCGGCCTCGCCTGCGCCGGACATCAGGGCTTTTCTGCCAATCTCTATGCATTGCCGGGCGACGTCTTCCCCCGCTGGATGGCGGGATCGGTCGTCGGTCTTGGCGGCCTGTCCGGCGCGATCGGCGGCATGATGATGGCCAAATTCGCGGGCGTCATCCTGGAAACCGTCGGTAGCTACGGCCCGATCTTCGCGGTCGCCGCCTGCGCCTATCTGATCGCGCTGGCGGTCATCCACCTGCTGTTGCCGCGCTATCAGCCGGTGATGGCGCCCCTTCCAGAGACCCGCGCATGACCAAGCCCTTACGCCTGCACTCCGACCGCCTGTTTCCGTCCGACCCCACGACGCGCGATATCGCGCGGCGCCTCTATGCGACGGTCAAGGATCTGCCGATCATCAGCCCGCACGGCCACACCGATCCGCGCTGGTTCGCCTATGACGCGCCTTTCGCGAATCCCGCCGAACTGCTGATCGTGCCCGATCATTATGCGTTCCGCATGCTGATGAGCCAGGGCGTGCCACTGGACGAACTGGGCGTCCCCACCGTCGACGGCAGCGCGACCGAAAGCGATCCGCGCGTCATCTGGCGGCGCTTTGCCGCGCGTTACTATCTGTTCCGGGGCACGCCCACGCGGATGTGGATGGACTGGGTCTTTGCCGAGGCGTTCGGCATCGATGTGCAACTGAGCGCGGATACTGCCGACCATTATTATGATATCATCGACGCCGCTCTAAAGACCGACGCGTTCCGCCCCCGCGCCCTGTTCGACCGCTATAATATCGAAGTGATCGCGACGACCGAAGGGCCGCTCGATCCGCTCGACCACCACCGCGCGATCCGGGCGTCGGGCTGGAGCGGTAAGGTCGTTACCGCCTATCGCCCCGACCCCGTGATGGACCCGGAGGATCCGCGTTTCATGGCCAATGTGCAGCGCTTCTGCGCCATGACGGATGAGGATGCGGGCAGCTTCGCCGGATATCTCCGCGCCCATGAAAAGCGCCGCGCTGATTTTCGCGCGGCTGGCGCGACCTCCACCGATCACGGCCATCCATCCGCCTTCACCGCAAACCTGCCGCGCGAAGAGGTTGAGGCGCTCTACGCCAAAGTTACGACAGGCCCCGTCACGGCAAGGGAAGCCGAACTGTTCCGCGGCCATATGCTCACCGAAATGGCGCGCATGTCGATCGAGGACGGCATGGTGATGCAACTCCATCCCGGCGTCCATCGCAGCCACAATGCAGCGGTGCTGGCGCGCTTCGGCAAGGACAAGGGTGGCGACATTCCGATCGCGGGCGAATTTGTACAGGCGTTGAAGCCCTTGCTCGATGCTTATGGCAATGACCCGCGCCTGACGCTGATCCTCTTCACCCTGGACGAGGATGCCTATGCGCGCGAACTGGCGCCGCTGGCCGGCCATTATCCGGCGCTCAAGCTGGGGCCGCCCTGGTGGTTCCATGACAGCCCGGAAGGGATGCGCCGTTTTCGCGAGCGCACCACCGAAACCGCAGGATTCTACAATAGTGTCGGCTTCAACGACGACACCCGCGCCTTTCTTTCGATCCCGGCGCGGCATGACGTCGCGCGGCGGATGGACTGCGCCTGGCTGGCGCAACTGGTCGCCGAACATCGGCTGGAGGAGGATGAGGCGTTCGAAGTCGCCCGCGCGCTCAGCTATGACCTGGTCAAGGCGGCGTACAAGCTGTGAGCCGGCTCTCTTCCGAAACCCTCGCCAGCCTGCCCGTCGATGTCCTTTGCCCCATATATGACCGCGCCGCGGTGCAATGCGGCGTCGTCCATATCGGCATCGGCGCCTTCCACCGTGCCCATCAGGCGGTCGTGTTTGACGACGTATTGAATGCCGGCGACCTGCGCTGGGGCATCGTCGCCGCATCGCTCCGGTCCCCCGCCGTGCGCGACCAGATGCAGCCGCAGGACGGCCTTTATACCATGCTGGTGCGTGATGGCGCGTCCGAACAGGCGCGGGTGATCGGGGCGGTCCAGCGCGTTATTGTCGCGCCGGCAGATCCGCAGGCACTGATCGCCGCGCTGGCCTCGCCCGACACGCATATCGTCACGCTCACCATTACGGAGAAGGGCTATAAGCTCGACCCGGCGACCGGCGCGCTGATCGAAGCCGACCCGCAACTGGCGGCCGACCTCGTCTCGCTGGATACGCCGCAGACGGCACCCGGCTATCTGGTCGCCGCGCTGGCGCGTCGCCGCGCGGCAGGGCTGCTTCCGTTCACCGCAATCAGTTGCGACAATCTGCCCCATAATGGCGCACGGTTACGGGGCGCGGTGCTGGAACTGGCGCGCCGCCATGATGCCGATCTGGCCGAGTGGATCGCGCAGCATGGCGCTTTCCCCGAGACCATGATCGACCGCATCGTGCCGGCCACCAGGGCCGAAGATATTGCCTCACTCACCGACCATATGGGCGTGGAAGATCAGGCGATGGTCAAGACCGAGCCGTTCCTGCAATGGGTGATCGAGGATCGTTTCTGCGGTCGGCGACCGGATTTCGGCGCAGGCGTGCAACTGACGGCGGCGGTCGCCCCCTGGGAGGAGGCCAAGCTGAGGCTGCTGAACGGCGCGCATAGCGGCATCGCCTATCTGGGCGGCCTGTCCGGTATCGAGCACGTCCATGAAGTGCTGGCGCTGCCCGACGCGCGTTATTTCGTGGAGGCGCTTTGGGACGAGGCGGAGACGACCCTTTCGCCGCCGCCAGAACTGGACGTGGCGGCCTATCGCCGCGACCTGATGGCGCGTTTCGACAATCCCACCTTGCGACACCGAACGCGACAGATCGCCATGGACGGATCGCAGAAGCTGCCCCAGCGCCTGCTCGCGCCGATCGCCATGCGCCTCAAGGCCGGGCAGGGGATTGACGCCCTGGCGCTTGCCGTTGCGGCCTGGATACGCTGGCAGGCCGGTCGAGACGACAGTGGCGCATCCCATCAGGTGGACGATCCCCTGGCCGGAACGATGGCTGCGGCCCTGGCCGACCGGCATGACGCGGCCGATCGCGTCGCGGCGATCCTGGCGTTCGATGCCGTCATGCCGCCGGCGCTGGCGCGCGACGAAGGGTTGCGCGCGTCGCTGACCCGCTGGCTCGTCATCCTCGAAACGCACGGCGCGCAAGCCGCGCTGACCGCTTTGCGGGGTTAAGCGACAGACCTATATCGTTACCATCCACGGCCTTCCGGCGTCTTGACAAAGCCCCATTGCCGTTTATTAAAGCCTTAGTGATAGCGCTACCAGTTTAAGCCCACCGGAGAGTCGGGGGCAGCGCACGGGAGAGGATTTGTTCATGCCTTCACGCACCCATATGTTTCGTATCGCCTTGTTCGCGGCTTCCGCGGTCGGTTCGCTGAGCCTCGCCCAGGCTGCACTGGCACAGGACGCCGCGCCGCAGGCCGATCCCGCCGCTGCCGCCGCGCCGCAGGATGGTGAGGTCGCCGACATCGTCGTGACCGGTATCCGCGCCTCGCTGGCGAGCGCTACCAATGCCAAGAAGGACGCTGTCGCCTTCGGTGATTCGATCTTTGCCGAGGATATCGGCAAACTGCCCGCCACCAACCTCGCCGAAACGCTGAACCGGATGCCGGGCGTCCGCCTGAACCGCGACATCAATGGCGAAGGCACGCAGGTCGCGATCCGCGGCCTTGGGCCCAGCTTCACCCGCGTCCTGATGAACGGATCGCAACTTCAGGTCGCGTCGGACGGCGGCACCAACGGCGGCAGCGCGAACCGCGAAGTCGATCTCGACTTCTTCCCGTCCGAACTGTTCACCCGTCTGGACCTGGCCAAAAGCCCGTCGCCCTCGACGCTGGAAGGCGGCATCGCCGGCACCGTCAACCTGCGCAATGCCCGGCCGTTCGACAAACCGGGCACGCATCTGACTGTCGTGGCGCAGGGGCAATATACCGACAGCAATGACAAGATTTCGCCACGCGGCGCGATCGTCGCCAGCCACACCACCGACACGTTCGGCATCCTGCTGGGCGTGGCGGGGGTCAAGACCAAGACGCGCGTGGATGGCTTTGAATCGCTGGGGTGGACCGACGGTAATCTTGGCGTCGGCGATCCGGGCGGCAACAACTTCTCCTACGCTTCGGTTGTTCCTGGCAATGCGGGGCATGGCCTGGTCGCCGGACAGCCGGTCGATGTCGTCGCAACATCCGGCCTGACCCGCGACCAACTCAGCACCGCACTCATCCCGCGCCTGGGCCGTCAGGCGCTGACGGAAGGCGATCGCTCGCGCATCTCCGCGCTCGCCTCGGTCGAATGGCGTCCCAGCGACGAACTGCACTTCGCACTGGACGGCCTGTGGGCCAAATCGAAGCGCAATTATGACCGCCTGATCATGAACTGGCAGGTCCGCAATTCCGGTCCCGGCACCAGCGCCCAATCGACCGGCGGCATGATCCCGATCGATCTGACCGTCGACGACAATGGCGTCGTCACCAGCGGCACCTTCGCCAATTCGTCCTTCTTTCTGGAAGCCAGCCAGTTCAAGCAGACGACGAAATTCTGGAACATCAATCCCAGCGTCGAATGGAAGCCGGCGGACAATCTGACCGTCAATCTGTCGGCCAACTGGTCGAAGAGCCGCTTCTTCCGCGAACAGCCGACCTGGGCGTTCCAGACCCGGCCGCAATCGGGCGTGGACGTGTATTTCGACAATATGGGGCAGGGCGATTATCCCGCGATCACCACCAATGTCGATCTGAACGATCCCAATAACGGCCTGTGGGAATGGTATCGCCAGAATGTCGCGCTGGTGCGCCGCACCACGGAAACCAAGGGCGCGCATCTGGACCTGACCTACGGCGACGAGATGTTCAACGTGAAGGTCGGCGCAGCCTATGACCGGGCGCAACGCACCATCCGCGCCTATGACAACAGCCCGGCCTATCAGGCGTCGGTCTGCGGCGTGGGTTGCACCGGTGCGACCGGAACCATCCCGACCAGCGCCATCCCGCAATATCTAAGCCCCGGATCGACCGGCAATTTCGGTCATCTGGCCAGCGGCAATATCGGCTACACCAACTATATCCGTCCCGATTTCGACGCGATCAAGCAAGCGACCAACTATGCCAGCTTCCGTGACGGCGCGCCGGAAACCCGCGGGGCCGTTACCGGCGGCGCGACCGGCGACATGGATGAAAAGGTATTGGGCGCCTATTTCGAAGTGAACGGCGTCACCGCGATCGCCGGGCGCGATCTGCATATCAATGCGGGCATGCGTTATGCCTACACGGATCAGGAGGTGATCGGCCCCAGCCAGGTCGGCACCGCGATCATCGACATCACGTCGCGGTCGAAATATGAAAACTTCCTGCCGTCGATCAACCTGACATATGACGTCGCCGACAATCTGAAACTGCGTGCGTCGGCCTCCCGCACCATGACCCGTCCGGATGCGGGGCAGATCCTGCCCGGCATCACCTTCTCCGATCCGTCGGCCTTGCTGGCCAGTGCTGGCAACCCGGACCTGAAGCCCTATACGTCGGACAATTATGACTTGGGCGGCGAATTTTACACCGGCGGCATCGGCTATATAGGGGTGTCGCTGTTCATGAAGAACATCACGGGCTTCACCGTCACGCAATCGCAGGAAGTGACCTTCGGTTCGTTGAACATTCCCTATGACAGCCTGCTGTCGACTCAGCAGAATGCCCTGACCGACCGTTCGCTTCAGACCGGCGTGCCCATCGCGGCACTACCGATCACGGTGAACCGTCCGATCAACCTGAGCGATCTGAAAATTAAGGGCCTCGAAGCGACTTGGGTCCAGCCGCTCGACTTCCTGGTCAAGGGCCTGGGCTTCTCGGCCAACGGCACCTATCTGGATCAATCATCGTCGTCCGGCCTGGTTGCAACCGGCGTATCGAAATACTCCTACAACCTTCAGGGCTTCTACGAAAATGGCGGTCTTTCCGTCAGCCTGAACTATGTCTGGAACGACGATGCGATCGCGCTCAACGGTCCGCAGAACGGTATCCAGAACGCCAATCTGCGTTCCGAAGCCCGCGGGCAGTTCGATGCTTCCGCAGGCTATCAGCTACCCTTCTTCAACAAGGCGCTGCGCCTGACGGTCGATGCGCTCAACATCACCAACGAACCGATCCGCACCAACTTCGAATATGATAATGCGCCCTATTCGGTCTATTATCCCGGCCGCACGATCATGGCCGGCATTCGAGCGAATTTCTGATCCTCCCCCAAGGACACCTCACAGGGTCGGCGGCAACGCCGGCCCTTTTTCTTGAAAAGCCGACGCTTCCAATGTTGGATTTTATCTGATCTGTTCTGTCCCATGACGCCGCATCGCCGCACCCCATTCCCTATCCTCGATCGCCAGCTGCCCGCCACGGCGCTCTCCCTCGTTACGCATCGGACGGGCTGCTGTGACCTAGGCGGTGCATCGCTGTCGCGTCGCAATGATCCAGCGGGAGCGTCATCGATAGGCGGGCGTTACGGTCGTGTCGCGTCGCAGCCGCTTGGGCAGCGCATCTCCGGCGCAAAAGCGCGGCAACGCGAAACCAGTGACGGTGTGAACTTCGCGACCGTGACCCGATCATGACTTTGTAAGGAAAGGCGATGATGCGTCTCTCTCTCCTGTTCGGCCTTCCGCTCGCCGTCCTGGCGACACCGACTCAGGCCAGCACCTGCACCCCGACCTGGGTTGCGGGCTGGGCCTCTTCGCAATTCCTGCCCACCGGGGACGCCGCGTTGCCAGCTGGCACGCTGGCGAACCGGACGCTGCGCCAGATCGTCCGGCCATCCGTATCGGGCGATCGCCTGCGCGTGCGCATCTCCAACCTTGCCGGGACCAGGCCGCTTGTCCTGGCCGGCGCCAGCATCGCCCGCGCGCGCGGTGCCGCCTCCGCCGCGATTGATCCCGCGACGCTGATGGCGCTGCGTTTCGACGGAAAGCCCGATGTCATCGTCCCGGCGGGCGCGGACTATCTCTCCGACCCGGTGCCGCTCCCGACCAGCGCGCTCGACAGCATCGCGGTGTCGATCCACTATGCGGGCGATCCCGAACAGACTGCGCACCCCGGATCGCGCGCGACATCCTGGCATCTGCCCGGCAATCATCTGGCCGATCAAGCCATGGCGGGTGCCGACCATTTCGACCATTGGTTCAACCTCGCCGGACTCGAAGTCGAACGCTGCGCGCCGGCAAAATTGATCGTCGCGCTGGGCGACTCGATCACCGATGGCAAGGGTTCCACCACCAACGGCAACGACCGCTGGACCGATCGGCTGGCGGAGCGGTTGCAGGCCGATCCGAAGCGCCGGGCCATCGCCATCGTCAATCAGGGGGTCGGCGGAAACCGGCTGCTTGATGACGGGCTTGGCCCCAATGCGCTGGCGCGGCTGGACCGCGATGTGCTGGCCCAGCCCGGCGTCACCCATCTGATCCTGCTGGAGGGGATCAACGATCTGGGCACCCTGACCCGCGACGCGCCGGTGAGCGTGGCGGCGCATCAGGCGCATGTCGCCCGCATCATCGGCGCCTATCGTCAGATCATCACCCGCGCCCATGCCAGGGGCGTGAAGGTGATCGGCGCGACCGTGATGCCCTTTGTGGGCAATGATTATTATCATGCCGACGCCCAGAATGAAGCGGACCGGCAAGCTGTGAATGACTGGATCAGGACGCCGGGCCATTTCGACGCGGTGATCGACTTCGACCGCGTGACCCGCGACCCCGCGCATCCCGACCGGCTGCTGCCCGCTTATGATGACGGCGACGCGCTGCATCCCTCGCCCAAGGGATATAAGGCGATGGGGGATGCGATACCGCTCAGCCTTTTCGACTGATCCGCTTGTGCCCCGCCTCCAGCACCGTTTCCATCGCGACGAAGGTGGATGTGCTGGCGACATGAGGCAGAGCGCTGATCTTCTCGCCCAATATCATGCGGTATCGCCTGATGTCCGCGGTACGCACTTTAAGGAGATAGTCGAAATTGCTGGCCAGCATATGACATTCCTCTACTTCCGGAATGCGCCGCACCGCGGCATTGAACTCGCCGAGCGCCTTTTCGCGGGTGTCGGACAGTTTCACCTCGGTAAAGGCGATATGGTCCATCCCCAGTTTCGCCGGATCGACGATCGCCCGGAACCCGCGAATGACGCCGAATTCCTGCAAGCGTTTCAGCCGTACCTGGCACGGCGTCTTGGACAGGCCGACCTGCGTGGCAAGGTCGGTGACGGTCATCCGCCCGTCGTCGACCAGGGCGGCGATGATCCGCCGGTCGAAATCATCCAGATCGACCGATTTGGGCATATTCTCCATCTCATCTGCCTAGCAAAGCCACTTTAATAAGTCACTCCGGCTTAGCGAGGACTGTTGATAAGGCGGAACGCAAATTCGACATGGGTTATTCTGGTAGCATGACCGACCATACCCCCTTCGCTGCTTTCGCCCCCGCCATCCGCCAGCCCACGCCGCTGCGGGAAGCCATCACCGCCGCCTATCGCCGCGACGAGGCGGAAGCGCTGGTGCCCCTGATCGCCGCCGCGACCCTGCCGGATGCGACGAAGACCGCAATCGCGGACACCGCCCGCACCCTCGTCACCGCGCTGCGCGCCAATCACAAGGGCACCGGCGTCGAAGGCTTGGTGCAAGAATATGCGCTCTCCAGTCAGGAGGGTGTGGCGCTGATGTGCCTGGCCGAAGCGCTGCTGCGCATCCCCGACACCGCCACCCGCGACGCGCTGATCCGTGACAAGATCGCCGATGGCGATTGGGGTTCGCATCTGGGCGGGGACAAGTCGCTGTTCGTCAATGCCGCCACCTGGGGCCTGGTCGTCACCGGCAAGCTGGTCGGCAGCGTCGATGACCGTGGTCTGGGCGCGGCGCTCACCCGTCTGGTCGCCCGCGCGGGCGAACCGGTCATTCGCCGGGGCGTCGACCTTGCCATGCGGATGATGGGCGAACAGTTCGTGACCGGCGAGACGATCAAGGAAGCGTTGAAGCGCGCGAAGGAACTGGAAGCGAAGGGCTTCGCCTATAGCTATGATATGCTCGGCGAAGCAGCGACCACCGCCGCCGATGCAAAGCGCTATTATGCCGATTATGAGCAGGCGATCCATGCCATCGGTAAGGCGTCGGCCGGGCGCGGCATTTACGCTGGCCCCGGCATATCGATCAAGCTGTCGGCGCTGCACCCGCGCTATGTCCGGTCGCAGGCGGATCGCGTCATGGGCGAATTGCTGCCGGCCGTGAAGCGACTGGCTCTGCTGTCCAAATCCTATGACATGGGCCTTAATATCGATGCGGAGGAGGCCGACCGGCTCGAACTGTCGCTCGACCTACTTGAAAGCCTGGCGATCGACCCGGACCTGGCCGGCTGGAACGGGCTTGGCTTCGTCGTGCAGGGCTATGGCAAGCGCTGCCCCTTCGTGATCGACTGGATCGTCGATCTCGCCCGCCGGGCCGACCGCCGGATCATGGTGCGGTTGGTCAAGGGCGCCTATTGGGATGCGGAGATCAAGCGGGCGCAGGTCGATGGCCTAGCCGACTTCCCGGTCTACACCCGCAAGGTCCACACCGACGTCGCCTATATCGCCTGCGCGCAAAAGCTGCTCGCCGCGCCCGATGCGGTGTTTCCGCAATTTGCGACCCATAATGCGCAGACGCTGGCGACCATCTATCAACTGGCCGGGCCGGATTTCGCCATCGGCCAATATGAGTTTCAGTGCCTGCACGGCATGGGCGAACCGCTTTACGAACAGGTGGTCGGCACCGGGAAACTGAACCGCCCCTGCCGCATTTATGCGCCGGTCGGCACGCATGAGACGCTGCTGGCCTATCTGGTCCGTCGCCTGCTGGAAAATGGCGCGAATAGCAGCTTCGTCAATCGCATCGCCGATCCCAATGTGTCGGTCGAGGAGATGATCGCCGATCCGGCTGAGGTCGTGCGCGCCATGGCGCATCCAGGCCATCATCATGACCAGATCGCCTTGCCGGCCGATCTCTATCCCGACCGCCGCAATTCGGACGGACTGGACCTCAGTAATGAAGCCACGCTCGCCAGCCTGGGCGAAGCGTTGCGCCACAGCGCTGCGCTCGCCTGGACCGCTGCGCCCGAAGATGCGGGCGGCCCTTCGCGCACGGTCTTCAACCCTGCCGATCATCGCGACGTGGTGGGCCGGGTCACCGAAGCGTCGGTGGAAGAAGCCCGCGCCGCCGCCATCCGCGCCGCCGCGTCGCGCTGGCCCAATAGCCCGGTTGCCGATCGTGCCGCTGCGCTGGACCGCGCCGCCGATGCGATGCAGGCGCGGATGCCGATCCTGCTGGGCCTGATCGTGCGGGAGGCGGGGAAGTCGCTGCCCAACGCCATCGCCGAAGTGCGTGAGGCGATCGATTTCCTGCGCTATTATGCGGCGCAGGCGCGCACCACCTTCGGCCCGGCACAGGCGGCATTGGGTCCGGTCACCTGCATCAGTCCGTGGAACTTCCCGCTCGCCATCTTCACGGGTCAGGTCGCCGCTGCCCTGGTCGCGGGCAATCCGGTGCTGGCCAAGCCTGCCGAGGAAACCCCGCTGATCGCGGCCGAAGCAGTTCGCCTGCTGCACGAGGCGGGCGTGCCTGCCGATGCGCTGCAACTGCTGCCCGGCGATGGCCGGATTGGCGCGGCGCTGGTGGCCGCGCCGCAAACCGCTGCCGTCATGTTCACCGGATCGACCGAGGTCGCCCGCCTGATCCAGCGCCAGTTGTCCACGCGCCTTTCCGCGGATGGCAAGCCCATCCCCCTGATCGCCGAGACCGGCGGCCAGAACGCGATGATCGTGGACAGCAGTGCCCTTGCCGAACAGGTGGTCGCCGACGTCATCGCCTCCGCCTTCGACAGTGCAGGCCAGCGTTGTTCGGCGCTGCGCATCCTTTGCCTGCAGGAAGAGGTCGCCGACCGGACTCTGACGATGCTCAAGGGCGCGCTCGCCGAACTGCGGATAGGCCGCACCGATGCGCTGAAGGTCGATACCGGCCCGGTCATCAGCGCGGAGGCGCGTGATGGCATCATCGCCCATATCGACGCGATGAAGGCGCTGGGCCGCAAGGTTGAGCAAAGCCCGCTGCCGCCCGAAGCGACCCACGGCACCTTCGTCGCGCCGACGATCATCGAGATCGAATCCATCTCTGATCTGAGCCGCGAAGTCTTTGGCCCCGTCCTGCATGTGCTGCGTTTCCGGCGCGACCGGCTCGACGGCCTGGTCGACCAGATCAACGCCACCGGCTACGGCCTGACCTTCGGCCTGCACACCCGGCTGGACGAGACGGTGGCGCGGGTCACCGCCCGCGTGAAGGTCGGCAACATCTATGTGAACCGCAATGTCATCGGCGCGATCGTGGGCGTGCAGCCCTTTGGCGGATGCGGCCTGTCGGGCACCGGGCCGAAGGCGGGCGGGCCGCTCTATCTGGGACGGCTGGTCATGACGCCGCCGGTGTTCGCGGCGCGGGTCAGCCATTTGCGCTCGCCGCTCCACGCTTTCGCTGACTGGCTGGAGCAGCAACGCGAGGAAAAGGCCGCGCTTCAGGCGCGCCGCGCTGGCGATGCGTCCGCGCTGGGCGTCGAACTGGCGCTGCCGGGGCCGGTGGGCGAGCGCAACATCTACGCCCTGCATCCGCGGGGCCGCATCCTGCTGCGCCCGGCGACCCGGCAGGGACTGTTTCGCCAGATGGCGGCAGTGCTTGCGACCGGTAATCATGGCGTGGTGCAGGGGATGACGATCCCGGCCGGCCTACCCACCGAGGTCGCCGCCTGTTTCAGCACCGACGCCAGCGGCCATCATGCCGCCGCGCTGGTCGAGGGGGACGCCGCCAAGGTCGCCGCGACCGCCCAGTGCGTCGCCGATCTGCCCGGCCCGATCGTGTCGGTCCATGCCGACGACCATGGTCATGGCTATTGCCTCGACTGGCTGCTGGAGGAGCAATCCACTTCCATCAACACCACGGCGGCTGGGGGCAATGCCAGTTTGATGATGATCGGCTGAGAGTCTGATCTCGAAATGCGCCAAAGAGCGCATTTCGGTTGCCGCACCGGCCCTCACCCCCACCCGACCTCCCACAGAGTGTATCCTGAATGGGTGATCGGGTGGGGGTGAGGGCCGGTGCGGATGCGCCAAAGGCGCATTTCAAGACGGACTCCGTCGCGCGTCTTTTCGGTCAGGCCATTGCGACTTTGGTGGCGGCGGCTATAGATTTGCTGCTCTATTCCGGAGCGCACCCCATGGCATCTACCCTTTCTGCAAAGCCGAGCTTCGCGCCCATCAAGACGCGGCGGGCGTTCGAGATCATCTGCGAGCAGATCCGCGCGCAACTCGCGGCGGGCACGCTAAAGGCCGGCGACAAACTGCCGGCCGAACGCGAACTGGCGGTCGAGTTCCAGGTCAGCCGCAGCGCGCTGCGCGAGGCACTGCGCAGCCTGGAGGTGGCGGGGATCATCCGCAATGTGAAGGGGGCGAAGGGCGGGGCGTTCGTGCAGACCGCCGAGCCCGACCGGATCGTGCAGGCGATGCAGGATTATGTGCATCTGGGCGATATCTCGCTGAATGAACTGACCGAGGCGCGGCTGGCGTTGCAGGACATCATCGTGCGGCTGGCCTGCGAGCGGGCGACCGAAACGGACCTGGCCGATCTGGAGGCGATTGCCGAACGGACGAAGCGGGAAACGAGCGTCGAGGCGCGATACCAGTGCGCCGTGGAATATTATGCTGTCCTGGCACGGGCGACCAAGAACCGCATCTTCGGCATCTTCGTCGATTCCCTGTCGGCGATCCTGCATGAATTCGTGCAGGGACCGGATTATGAGACGTTGCAGCAGTCGCTGATCGAATCCCGCTTCCGGCTGGTGCGGCAATTACGGGCAAAGGACAGCGAGGCGGCGGTGGCGGAAATGCGCAAGCATCTGGAGCGGGTGCATCGCCATGTCCGCAAGAACAGCAAGGCGGCGGCCAAGGGCTGACCTTCGCGCCTTCGCGCCTGCCCGACAGGGGCGTTTGAAACAACGAGTTGGACAGTTGTACGCGATTGACGCCCCATGACCGCCATGCAATAGGTAGGACCATTGAATAATTGGTTCGACGGGTGGGTGAGGCTATGGCGGAAGAGAGCAAGGCGGCGACGGTGGGCGCGCTGGATGGCGTGCGGGTGCTGGATTTCACCAGCGTCATGGCCGGGCCGTTCGCGACGCGGATGCTAGCCGACCTGGGTGCCGAAGTCATCAAGGTGGAGTCGCTGGAGGGCGACCAGGTGCGCGCGCGGCCACCCAAGCGGGATGGCTTCAGCGCCTATTTCGGCAATCTGAACGCTGGTAAGCAGAGCATCGCCTGCAACCTTAAATCGCCTGAAATCATTGCGCTCATCAAGCAACTGGTCGCGACCTGCGACGTGCTGGTGGAGAATTTCCGGCCCGGCGTCATGGCGCGGTTCGGCCTGGATTTCGCCGCGCTGCACGAGGCCAATCCGCGGCTCATCTACTGCTCGATCTCCGGCTATGGCCAGACCGGGCCGAAAGCGCTGTCCCCGGCTTATGCGCCGGTGATCCATGCGGCCAGCGGGTTCGACATGGTGAATTTACGCTATCAGGACGGGGCTGACCGGCCTGCGACCAGCGGCGTCTTCATCGCCGACGTGCTGGGCGGCACCCATGCCTTCGGCGCGATCCAGGCGGCGCTGTATCAGCGCGAAAAGACGGGTGCGGGCCAGCATATCGACCTGTCGATGCTGGAGGCGATGGTGGGGATGCTGGTGTTCGAGACGCAAGAGGCGCAATTCCCCGGCGATGCGCGGCGGCCGCTCTACACCCCGCTTAAGACCAAGGACGGCTTCATCATGGTCGCGCCGACCAGCCCGCGCAATTTCGAACAATTGACAGATGCGGTCGGCCATCCCGAATGGCGCGACGATCCGCGCTTCCTGACCAATGCCGATCGCAACGCCAATTGGGCGACGCTGTTGGCGCTGACCGAGGAATGGACGCGCGAGCGCAGCGCGGAGGAGGCCGAGGCGATCCTGTCGCGCCATGGCGTGCCGTGCGGCCGTTATCGTGAAATCGACGAATTGCTGGACGATCCGCAACTGGCGTCGCGCGGTGCTTTTGCCGAGATCAGCGACGGGGCCGGCAGTTTCAAGGTGCCCAACCCGCCGTTCCGCATGAGCGGATCGCGGGCCGAGGCGCGCAACCATGTCGCGCGATTGGGTGAAGAAGGCGCGGAGATATTGGGCGGACTGGGCGTGGACGAGGCGGCGGTCGCCGCGCTACGGGCGCATGGCGACTTGCTTTAACACCCTCATTCCAGGTCGTGAAAGGGCCGGATCTCGATCTCGCTCGGTCCGGGCATCGGATTGGGGCAGCGCTTCACCCAGGCGACCGCCTCGTCCATGTCCTTGACCTTCCAGATCCAGAAACCCGCGAGCAGTTCGCGAGGCTGGGGGAAGGGACCGTTGATGACGGTGCGGTCGGTGCCGTCGAAGGCGACGCGCTTGCCCTGTGAGGAAGGGGTGAGGCCGTCGGCCATCACCAATATGCCGGCATCGCGCAGGTCGTCATTGAAGCGGCCCATCTCGGCCATCATCGCGTCCGTTTCGGGCGAGGGCTGATAGCCTTTCTCGCTGTCCTCGGTCGCCTTCACCAGCACCATCACGCGCATCGCCAGTCTCCTTGCCGGGCGTTGGAACGATGGCGGGAGTGTTCGGGAATTACCGTCCCGGCGCAATATATTTCATAAAGATGAGGTGGGCGGGATGCCTGCACGCATCCCGCCCGCCAAGGATTATCGCAGCAGTTCGCGCGCGATCGTGTTCTTCTGGATTTCCGACGACCCTTCATAGATGCGGGTGATGCGGATATCGCGATAGAGGCGTTCAATCGCAAAGCCCCGGCAATAGCCCGAACCGCCGAAGATCTGGACGGCGGTATCGACCGTGCGGCTGCCCGCTTCGGTCGCGAACAGTTTCGCCATGGAGGCGAGTTCACGGCGCTTTTCGCCCTGGTCATAGCGCCAGCAGGCGTCGAGCAGGATCAGGCGGGCGGCGCGCATATCGGTCGCCATGGTGGCGATATAGTGGCGGATCGCCTGGAAATCGGAGATGACGCCGCCGAAGGCCGGACGCTGCTTGGATTCCTCGATCGCCAGTTCCAGCGCATATTCACCCATGCCGACCGCCGTCGCGCCGACATTCATGCGGCCCTCGTTCAGCCCTTCGAGCGCATAATGGAAACCACGGCCCAGTTCGCCGATCAGCGCGTCGGGACCGACCTGGCACTCGTCGAAGGTCAGTTCGTAGACGCCCGGTGTCGCGGTGCCCATCAGTTCGATCGTGCCGGTGACGGCGAAGCCGGGCGTATCGGCCGGCATCAGGAAGGCGGATATGCCGCCGCGCGGCCCCGCCGCCTTGTCGGTATAGGCATAGACGATCACATATTTCGCGTTCTTGCCGTTCGAAATATAGGTCTTGCTGCCGGTGATGACCCAGCCGTCGTCGTTGCGGGTCGCGGTGGTGCGCATAGAGCCCGGATCGGAACCGCTATTGGGTTCGGTCAGCGCAAAGGCGATGCCGATTTCGCCAGTGCACATGCCCGGCAGCAGCGCTTCCTTTTGCGCGTCTGAACCGTGGTACATGATATTCTTGGCACCCGGTCCCATCAACGGGCGCAGCTCGGTCCAGAATTGCGGGGGCAGGCGGGACAGTTCGATCTGCACTGCCGCCTGGGCAAGGGCACCCAGGCCCAGGCCGCCATATTGTTCGGGCAGCGCCATGCCGAAATAGCCATTGTCGATCAGCGTCTTGCGCACGACCGGCGGCACTTTGCCGGTCGCCTGAAATTCGATTTCATGCGGCAGCAGGTCGTGCACGATGGCACGGGTGACGTCGCAAAATTCCTTGATGTCGTCGGGCAGTTCAAAGTCCACGGGGCAGCCTCCTTATGGTTCGACTCTGATGCGCGGATAACCGCGTTGTTCAGCATTGGTCCTACCATTGGAATAATGGTCAGTCCATTAAATTTTCCGACTAATGGATGGCGCGGCGGCTGTCCTTTGGGACAGTTGTCCTTTAGGGATGGAGCAGCCCGACGACGCAAAAGCGCGTGGGTGCAGGGTAACAAGAGTAAGCGGCATGGCGACGGACCCGTTCGACCTTAATCTGCGGCACCTGCGCGCGCTGCTGGCGATCCGCGAACATGGCAGCATCACCGCCGCGGCCGATGTGGTGAGCCTGTCGCAACCGGCGCTGACGCAGGGGCTGGCCAAGCTGGAGCGGCAATTCGGATACACGTTTTTCGAGCGGCGGTCGGGCGGCATGGTGCCAACGCCCATGGGCGAGATCGTGATCGAACGCGCGCGTGCGGCGCTCGATCATCTGTCGCAGGCGGCCAAGGGGCTGTCGGGCGTGTTCCAATATCCCGAGCGGCTGATGACGATGACGCAGCTGCGCGCCTTCCTGGCGCTGGCGGAGGCGGGCAGCTTTGCGGCGGCGGCGCACGGCAGCACATTGTCGCAGACGGCGGTGCATCGGGCGGTCGGCGACCTGGAGCAGATGATCGGCGGCAAGCTGGTCGAGCGACGGGGCCGGGCGGTGTGGCTCAATCCGGCGGGAAAGCGACTGGCGCGCGGCACAAGGCTGGCGGTGGCGGAGATCGTCGCGGCGCTGGCCGATATGGGGCTGGACAGCGGCAGCGGCAGCGAGGTGATTGCGTTCGGCGCGCTGCCGCTGGCGCGGCCCTATCTGGTACCGGCAGCGATGGCGCGGATGGCGCGGAGCGATCCGCGCGCGGCGTTCAAGGTGCTGGAGGGTAGCTGGCGCGAACTGGTGGAGCCGTTGCGCGACGGCGTGATCGACATGATCGTCGGCGCGCTGCGCCCCTATGAAATCGCCGACCTGTATCAATTGCCGCTGTCCGAGGATCGGTTGGTGATCGCAGCGGGAAGCCAGCATCCGCTGGCGGCCGAGGCGAAGCCGACGATGGCGCAACTCGCATCCTATCCCTGGATCGTGGCGCCGGCCAATTCGCCGCTGCGCGAACAGTGGGAGAAATTGTTCGGCGAAGGCGCGGCACCTGTCACGCCGCCAGCGACTCCCATCGAATGCGGGTCGGTGATGATCATCGGGCGGCTGCTGACCGAAGGCCATTTCCTGACCCTGCTGTCGCCCGACCAGGTGGCGTTGCAGATCCGCAGCGGGCTGCTCACCCAGATCGGCCCGCCGCTGGAGGACAGCAAGCGCGTGGTAGGGATCACCACCCGGCGCAGCTGGCGGCCGACCGCGACGCAGCGGCGCTTTCTGGAAATGCTGAGCGAGGCGGCCAGGGGCGAGCGGGTCGAAGGCGCGCCGCCCGATTTGCGGGAATCGGGCTGGGTGTGATGGCGCCCGCCTATCGCGGATCGGTGGCCTGAAGCGCGGCGATGCGGCCTTTCAGCCGATCGGCCAGCGAGGGCCGGATCGGCTGTCCGGCGAGCAGTTTGCGCCATGTATTGTAACTGATGCCGAAGCGGGCGTTGAGGGCTTCGTCGGTGCGGCCGGTGGCCAGCTTTTGCATCTGGAGGATCATCTCCTCCTCCAGATGCACGCCGTTGCTGTTGCTGCTCTGCTGCACGGTGGGCACCTCAGTCCAGCTTGATCCAGACTGCCTTGGTCTCCAGATAATCCTCGATATGGTGCGGGCCGGATTCGCGGCCGAAACCGCTCATCTTGTAGCCGCCAAAGGGGACGGCGGGGTCGAGCATCTGGTAGCAGTTGACCCAGACGGAGCCTGCGCGGATGCCGCGCGCCATGCGGTGCGCGGTGCCAAGGTCGCGGGTCCAAATGCCGCTGCCCAGCCCGAATTCGGTGGCGTTGGCGCGGGCCAGCACTTCCTCCACCGTGTCGAAGGTGAAGGCGGACAGGACCGGGCCGAAAATCTCTTCGCGCGCGATCGTCATATCGTCGGCGACATGGCTGAAAATGGTCGGTTCGATGAAATAGCCGCCGTCATAGCCAGCGCCGCTCATGCGGTTGCCGCCGGTCAGGGGGCGGGCGCCCTCATCATGAGCGCCGGCGATGAAGGCGAGGATCTTGTCCATCTGCGGTGCGGACACCACCGGCCCCATCTGGGTTTCCGGGTCGAGCGGGTCGCCGACCTTGATCGTCTTGGTGAAGGCGGCCAGGCGCTCCATAAATTCGTCGTGGATCGCGCTTTGCACGAACAGGCGGGTGCCCGCGCTGCAAATCTGCCCGGCATTGGCGAAGACCGCCATGGCGGCGGCGGGGACGGCCTTGTCCAGGTCCGCGTCGGCAAAGACGATGTTGGGCGACTTCCCACCCAGTTCGACGGTGACGCGCTTCATCGATGCGGCGGCGGCGTGCAGGATCTTCTCGCCGACGCCGGTGGAGCCGGTGAAGGCGATCTTGTCGACATCCGGGTGGCTGGAGAGCGCCGCGCCCGCATCGCCCAGGCCGGTGAGGATGTTGATGACGCCCGGCGGAACGCCCGCTTCCAGGCAGAGTTCGCCGAACCGCAGCGCGGACAGCGGCGTCTGTTCGGCGGGCTTCATGACCAGGGTACAGCCGGACGCCAGCACCGGTGCGGCCTTCCACACCGACATGCCGATCGGGCCGTTCCAGGGATTGATCGCGGCGACGACGCCGATCGGTTCCTTGAGCGTGTGGGACAGGACATCGCCGGGCGCGCTATTGTCGATCGTGTCGCCCGCGATCAGCGTCGCCTGGCCCGCATAATAGCGCAGCAGCGCGCCTGCGCGCGCCTTGCCCATGATCGTGCGGCTGTAGGGCGCGCCCAGATCGAGCGTGTCGAGCATCGCCAGTTCTTCATAATGTTCCTCCACCAGGTCGGCGAGGCGCAGCATGATGCGCTGGCGCTCGACCGGCTTCGTGCGGCGCCATGGCCCCTCGAACGCGGCGCGGGCGGATTTGACCGCGCGGTCGACATCTTCCGCGCCGCCCTGCGCCACGGTGGTCAGCAGGTCGCCTGTGGCGGGATTGCGGGTTTCGAACCGCTTGCCCGACAAGGCGGGAACACGCTGGCCGTCGATCAGCATGTCCTGATGCGG
>JAVBXL010000006.1 GCA_030824575.1 bacterium
ATATCGACCCGGCACGCCCCGTCCCCCAGCCTGGCCCGGCAATCGGGCGATGTCGACGGCGCCACCGGCCCGCTCAGCACCGCCGCCGCGCCCAGCAGTTCCGCCGTAAACGCCCCGCCCTTGCGCGCCACCGCGCCGATCTCGCCCCGCGCCAGCAACAGCCACAGCGCGCCCGTTTCCTCCCCCAAAGCCTCCCATTGCGTCAGCCGCAATTCCAGCGCCGCCCCGTCCCAGCGCCCCGCCATCAGGTCCGCCTCGCCGATCGCGTCGCTCGACAGCGCACCCGCCACATCGCTGTCCTCGCCGTCCAGCCCGATGCCGCTGCGCACCGCCGACGGCGTCATCCCCGGCGCGGCGCGATAGGTCAGCCCGCCGATGTCCAGATCCCGATCATGGCTGGTCAGCCCGATCGTCACCCCGTCCCGCCGCTCGATCCGCCAGCAAAAGGCCAGCGTATTGAGCGGCTGCGCCAGCCTTTCCCCATCACTCATTATAACACCGCTCATTCCCGTATCTCCACCAGCGGCACCGACGGCGCTTCCCCGGCGGCAAAGGTCGCCCGGTTGATGTCCAGCCGATCCTCGGCAAAGCGCACCGGCACATCGAACCGATAACCGGCGCTCAGCACCACGCCCGCGCCCGGCGCATCGTCGAACGCGATCATGCCCAGCCCCGCATGGCTCCACCCCTCGGTCATCTCGACCCCGTCGGCCGCCACCCTGATGCTTCCCGCCACCGGCCGGGTGATGATCCGCACCTGCGCCTCCTCGCCCGCGCCATAATAGCGCATCAACTGGAACGTCGCCCGCACCCCATCGCCAATCCCTAGCCGCTGGTCGATCGGCGAAGGCGCTACCCCCGGCGCGCCGCTGCGGTCGTCATAAGGGTCGGTGAAACGGAACCCGCGCGCTGCGCCCCTGCGCGCGCGAAAAAAGGCGATCAGCGTCGCAATATCCGCCTCGGATCGTACCCCAGGCCCGGCGTCGAAGGACAGGCGCGCATCCGCCCAGTCGCTGCTGCGGCGCTCATGGCCTGACGGGCTTTCCACGATCTGCGTCGAAAAAGCCGGCGACAGGCTCGCCTCCCGCCCGATAGCGAGCGGAAAGATAATATCGTCAAAGGCTTGCATATCATCCTCCCCATCGATGCTGAAGCAGGTGAAGCCGTCGCGACACACCTGCGGCAGCGCCCAGACGAACGTCTGCGCCGTCCCCCGCGCCACCGAAGCCTGCGCCGCCGCGCTAATCTCCCGCCATTGCCCCGCCTGTTCGGGCAACAGCACGAAGCCCGAAAAATAATGCTGCTCTGCAATCGGATAGCCCAGCCGCGCCGTCGCCAGCTCCACGCCCCGCGCGGTCAACCCCGGCCGCCCCTCGGTCACCCAGTCATAATCTTCCAGTTGCAGCACGTCGAAAGCGGGCGCCGCCCACCCCACCGGCATGTTGGCCCGCTTGGCGTCGGGCGCGCGCGCGTCCAATATGGTCGGCAGATAGGCCAGCAAATGCGTCACCGCCCCCGGCGCGACCATCTTCACCGCCGCGCATAACGCCGCCGTAGACGCCGCCAGCAAAGCGCCCGCCGCATCCAGCAACGCGCATTGCGCGCCGTCCAGTGCGCCGCGCACATCTGCGATCGAAACCGGACTCCCGCCCAATGCCGCCCGCGCCGCATCGTCGTACAAACAGATACGCCCGTCCCCCGGCATCACCCACCACCAGGGTTCACCGACCTGAAACAGGATCGGCAATCCCGCTTCCAACCCAATGAAAACAAAAGCCCCAGCTATCTGCTGCAAATAGCCCATCGCCCCGCCATGCGCTGGCGAAAGCAAAGTCGATGGCGGCACCCATCCGGTCAGCGCCGGATCGCCATTCTCCGCCCGCTGCTTCCAGTCGTTCCAGCAATGCGCGTCGAACAATTCATAGGACAGCGACCAGATGACGCCGAACCCCAATGCCTTCGCCCGCGCCGCAAAGTCCCGATGCCAGGCCGCGCAAGGCGCGTTCAGCACCCCGCCCGTCAGGCTGACGTAAAGGCCCCCGCCCACCCGTTCGAGCCGGAAATAATGGCTCATCCCGACATAATGGTTGATCGCCCCACGATAACCCAGCGCCTGGATCGCGTTCACCACCCGCTCCGGCGTCTGGTTGAAACAATCGTCGTAGCCGGTCGCCATGGACAGCCCATGTTCGGGCAGCATGACGTCACCGATCGTCAGCATCGATCCCGCCCCGTCGCAGGCGATCTCGCTCAGTTCCGCCCATCCTTCGACCGCCGCGGCAAAAGGCGTGTCGCCTTCATCATAATCCGGCGGCACCAGCGAAATGAACATCCGCTCGACATCGCCCGCCCACACCGGATCATCATCCTCCGGCAGATCATAGCCACCCGTCAGAGCCGAAAAATCCAGTGTAATGACAGCATCTTCCGGCACGCCATTGGCATAGTTCCACAACCGCACATACCAGGCGCGCGGATGGCCGTCCTGATCCCGCCCCTCGATCGTCAGCGTCGGCCCATGGGTTTCGTCCAGCTTCCGCACGCCTCCGCTGCGCCAGCGGAACGACAGCACGCAATCCCGAAAATCCCGATCCGTGTCATAGGCGAGCAGAGGATGGCTCCACTGATCCGCCGCCTCCCAGATCAGCCCCGCCAGATCGCCCGACCCGTAAAACACCGCATCCACCCGCAATGCATCCGGCGCGCTGGTCACCACGCTCGCCATCATCGGTCGCGGGAAATTGACGGTCCAATGCGTCGCGGCAAAGCGCTTGATCCCGCGCGTCTCCTGCCCCCGCCGCGCATCCGCCAGCCAGTAATCGATCCTGCCCATCAGCCCAGCGCCCCCTTCACCGCCCGCGCCACCTGCCGCGCGCTGCGCGCCAGCAACCGCGGCTCGCTCTCCCCGCCGCGCCCGTTGACCGCGATGCTCACCCGCACGTCGCGCCCGCCGCCACTGCCGCCCGCTACCACCTGGCCGCTGCTCGTCGGCACGAACATTTCCGGCCCGC
>JAVBXL010000081.1 GCA_030824575.1 bacterium
TGCCGGTCTGCGATCTGCTCGCGTCGCTCGCCCAGATCGTCGATCGTGCATTTCTCGCGGATGCAGGTCATAACATCCTGCAGCATTCGGCGCTCGGGCGTGTGGTAGAGGACATCGCCGGTGGCGACGGTCGCGACGCGCGCCTGCTGTGCCATCTGCGTGAGCCGTCGCAACCGTAACGCGTCGCCGGGCTGCCGCTGCAGGGTCAGCGCGAGGTAGCTGCATTCCTGAAAGATGGATGAGACGCTGACGAGGTCCGCTTGCGTTTTTGCGTCATCGCTATCGGGGATAAGGATGGCGATCAGCCCCTCGCTCCATGTCGCGACATCATCCCAATGGAGTTCGCAGCCTCCTTTGCCAGCGCGCGATTTGCCGAGCGTCAACAGTCGGCAAAGGCGGCCATAGGCTGCGCGATCGGTGGGATAGACAAGCAGGCCGGTGCCACAGGAAAGATCCAACCTGCAGCCGTTGACGACGCGCACGCCCGTCGCACGGCCAGCGTCCCAGGCGCGCACCAATCCCGCCAGACTATTGCGATCCACGATGCCGATGGCAGGCATGCCCAGCATGGCGGCGGCCGAGAGCAGCTCTTCAGGCGAGGATGCACCGCGCAGGAAGCTGAAATGGCTCGTCGCCTGCAACTCGACATAGCGCTGATCGGCAAGGCTCATGCGAAGGCGCCATGGATGAACCAGGCCATGGGTCCGGTCGACGACCATTGGCCGTCGCCCAAGCGGAACAGCCAGTAGCGCCCGCCGCCCTCGACCTCGACCTGGAAATAGTCGCGCACGAGATAGGGGCTGTCGGCTTCCAGGCCCTTGGCGCGCCACCATTCGCCCTGGAGGCGTTCGGGACCATCGGCCTGAACCACCTTGTGCCGCTTGCCCCGCCAGACGAACTGGGCAGGCGGATGGTCCGGCATCATCGCGATCACCTGGACCGGCTCGGGCGGTTCGATCATGCGGCCCGGGCGCGGCAGGACAGCGTTCCAGCGCCGATCCGTGCACTCGCGCAGCGCCGTTGTCCGCTTGACCGTTCGTTCGGGCATGGCGGACGAGCAGGGCGTCGTGCCGTACAGCCGGTCATAGCCGAAACGGTTCGCTAGCGCGTCGATAAGGGCACCAAGGTCCGGGCCGCGATGCGTATCGCCTGTAAGATCAGCCTGTGCGCTGCGGAGTGGTTCGACGATCGGCGCGATCAGGATCATGGTCTCGATCCCAAGCCCAGGGTCGATCCGTTCGATCCTGGGAACCAGGAGCTTTGTCAGATGCCGGGCATCCCTGGTGGGAGACGCCATACCGATCCTGACAGACTGATATTGGCCATCGACCCGTTCGCAATGGAGGTCGAGGCGCCGCGCGCCGGTGCCGCCCCGCATCAACGCAGCGCAAATGTCGTCGGTGAGATCGCCGATGACTTTTGCGATGGCGTCGGCCGTGCCGATGGGTTCAAGAAGCCCGCGGCGCGCCTGGGGCAGTGATGGCGGGAAGATCGGCGCCATCGCCTCTGGCGCATGGCCAAGGGCCTGGTCGAGGCGCCGATAGAGTTCATGTCCGTAGCGGCGCGCAATGGGACCGCGCGGCTCGGCAATGAGTTGCTCGATCCGGGTGAAGCCCATCTTGTGCAGATCGCTTGCCACTTTTGTCGGGATGCGCAGGGCGGCAAGGGGTAGGAGGCCGACCGCCTTCTTCTGGTCTCCAGGAAGAATGATAACCGGGCGACCGGCAGGGACATGGCGAGCGACCGCATGCGCGCAGCCTGCCGTGTCAGCAACAGCGATCTGTGCTGTAAGGCCCGAGCCGTTCACCCGGCGGAACAGGTCCTTGACCAGCGCTTCCTCGCCGCCGAACAGTTCGCCGCATCCGCTGATGTCGAGCCATAGGCCATCGGGGTAATCGACCGCGACGAAGGGGGCGTAGCGCTGCCCTGCCCACAAGGCGAGCCGCTCAAGCCCTTGCGCGTCGGCCGCTTCGTCTGCATCGAGCACGTCAAGATCGGGCACCATGGTCCTTGCCTTGGTGACGCTCATGCCGGGCGTGATGCCAAGGCTGCGGCCAAGCACGTCCACCGCGGCAATCAGCTTGCGACCGTGCGATTCTATGGCCGTGACAAGCGGCGGCCGGGATGGCGCTGCGTTCGCCTCAGACGGCGATACGCCACGCTTCCTGCTGATCCGGTCTGTCGACCAGTATGGCAGGTAGAGCGAGACGACCCTGCGCATCGCAGGCCTCCACTATCCAGCTTTTAGGTTCTGCGCCGCGGACGCGCTCGAGCGCGACCGACCAGCGCGGGCGGGCAAGGGCAGGGATGCCCAGATCTGTGCTCGGTGATGCCTTAACACGCCATCGGGTCTGCGCTGCAGAGCCCTCGATCAGTGCGTCCGCCCTGGCGGCGCGACGCAGGATGAACGCAGTCACCCCGGACCCTTCGGCAGCAAGCTGAAGCCGTTTCGACGCGGTCGTCGAGAGCTTCGAGACCTCGCCCACAACGCCGGCGATGCCAGCCACGCGCAGGCAATCTTCCATCGCGATCAGCGCGCCCTTGTCATCGCCAGGCTCGACGATGGTCAGGCGGTCAGGATGAAGGCCTGCAAGGTCGAGGGCAGGGGTGAACAAATCGCGCCAGCGCAGACACCAGAAAACCGGGCCTTCCATGCGCGCCAATATGCCTGCGATGAATATCGTTGCGGCTGCGTCGTCGCAAATGTCGGGAGAGCCCAGAACCTCATGCAATGCGCCGGTTGCAAGACCATTTCCGGGCAGATGATCGTCGATATCGTCAAGGCCGAAAGGATGGACGCCATGACGGCGCCCATCGCCCGTCACATGGGCGATCGACGAACGCAAATCCTCGAGGATGGCATTGCGGGGCATTCCTTGGTCTCATCGGTCTAACAGCGTGTTCCTTTTCTGTTCTCCATGACTCCCCGGACTGTCAAGTTAGTCCAGCGCATGTTTCGGGGTGTCAATCGGCGTGCAAACGGGACCCCTTATCGGCGCGCAAAA
>JAVBXL010000130.1 GCA_030824575.1 bacterium
CCACCGGCAGGCGGGTGTGCGGCGTTTCCAGCAAGCGGCTGCGGATGGTGGCTTCGTCGGCGGCGATATCGATCCAGTCGACATCCATGCGCTGCGTCATCACCTCGCGCACCGGTCGGTCGGCCAGCCGCACGACGCCCGAAATGATCGCCCGCTCGCTTTCCTCGATCACGCCGGACTTGCTCGCCTCGGCGACGATCAGGTGCAGCTCCTCGGCGGTGACATGGCTTTCCGATTCGCGATCCAGTCGCAACAGCTTGAAGATCAGGCTGCTCGACCCGTCCAATATCCACACGATCGGGGCGGTCAGCTTCGCCAGCCATTGCATCGGCACGGCGACCAGCACCGCGATCGGCTCCGGCGCCCGCAGCGCGAACTGCTTGGGCACCAATTCGCCCACGATTAGCGACGCATAGGTGGTCAGGCCGATCACCAGCGCGAAACCGGCATTTTCCGCCAGATTGGGCGCCAGGCCCAGCATCTGCATGCGTTCGCCCACCGGCCCGCCCAGGCTGGCACCCGAATAGGCGCCCGTGCCGATGCCGATCAGGGTGATGCCGATCTGCACCGTGGACAGGAACCGCCCCGGATCGGCCGCCAGCGCCAGCGCAGCCTTCGCCCCGCTGCGCCCCGCCTTCTCCATCGCCTGCAAGCGCGGCTTGCGCGCCGATACGATGGCCAGTTCGGACATGGCAAAGACACCATTGAGCGCAACAAGCGCCAGGATGATGACAAGGTCTGCCCAGGGGAAGGGCGTCGGATTGAGGGGGGGGATCGTGGCCATGGTGGTCAACTACCTCCTATAACCGCTATTCTTTCAATTTCACAACATCGCCATCATCATCGGTTCAGTTCGCATGTGGAACAAACGCTTTCGTTCGGCCATTAAGGGTTAGATTCGGCCCCGAACGGACGAAAAGACAAGGGAACAGGACCATGAGGATTTCTCACCGCATCATCGGCGCCGCAGGCCTTGCCGCCATGCTCGCCACCACCGCCTGCACCACCGACCCCGAAACCGGTCAGCGCAGCATATCGAAGGCGGCGATCGGCGGCATCGGCGGCGCGCTGGGCGGCTATCTGCTGGGCGATCTGGTCGGCGGTCGCAACGACCGTACGGAGAAGATTCTGGGCGCGGGCATCGGCGCGGTCGCTGGCGCCGGCATCGGCGCCTATATGGACGCCCAGGAACGCAAGCTGCGCGAAGAAACTGCCGGCAGCGGCGTGGACGTGATTCGCGACGGCGACAATCTGCTGCTGCGCATGCCCTCGGGCATCACCTTCGCCTACAACAAGTCGGATGTTCAGCCGCAATTCCAGCCGACGCTGAACGACGTCGCCTCGGTCCTGTCGCAATATCCCAAAACCTATATCGACGTGTACGGCCATACCGACAGCGATGGCGCGGACGCCTATAACCAGACCCTGTCCGAACGCCGCGCCCAGTCGGTCGCCACCTATCTTGTGAGCAAGGGCGTCCAGTCCGCCCGCATCGGCACCCGCGGCTTTGGCGAGACGCAGCCGATCGCATCCAACGCGACCGAAGAAGGCAAGGCCGCCAACCGCCGCGTCGAAATCAAGATCGCCCCGGTAACGGAAGCCGATGTGAAGGGGTAATGCTCAGCTGTCATCTCGACAAAGAGCGGGATGACAGCTTCACCCGATATCAGTCTAATAAATTATCCGTTCGTCCTGAGTAGCCATTGAGCAAAGTCGAAATGGCGTATCGAAGGGTCATGCCCAGCGCGTGATGCTTCGATACGAGGCTTCGACAAGCTCAGCCCCTACTCAGCACGAACGGTGTAAGATCCAGCTTCAAAAACTCGCCTTCAACCCGTCGATCACGAACTGCGCCGCCAGCGCCGCCAGCAGCACGCCCAGCAGCCGGGTAATCACCGCCTCGATCTTGCGCCCCAGCAGCGCCATCAGCGGTCCCGCCGCCAGCAGCGACCCCAGCATCAGCAACAACGTCACCAGCATCGCGCCCAGCACCACCATGCGCTGCGCCATGCCATCGGCGCGCGACATCAGCAGCATGACCGTCGCGATGGACCCCGGCCCGGCAATCATCGGCATCGCCATCGGGAACACGGAGACATCCTCCACCTCCGGCGTTTCGGCGATCTTCTGCGCCCGGTCCTCGCGCCGTTCGGTCCGCTTCTCGAACACCATGTCCATCGCGATCAGGAACAGCATGATGCCGCCCGCGATGCGGAAACTGTCGAGCGCGATGCCCAGCGTGCCGAGCAGCTGCTTGCCCCACAGGGCGAACACGAACAGGATCGCGGCGGCGATGCAGACGGCCCGGATCGCCATCGCCCGCCGCTGCACCGCATTGGCGCCCGTGGTCAGGCTGGCATAGATGGGCGCGCAGCCCGGCGGATCGATCACCACGAACAGCGTGATGAACGCGGAAATGAACAATTCGATCATGATCCGGCCTTCACTCTATCGTCGATCACGGTTTGATAATCATTGCCCGTCCACATCCGCACGCTGACATGGCGGCTGCCGTCGGTCGCCACATCGGCGCTCCAGACCAGGCTCTCGTCGGGCGGCGGTGGAGGCGCATCGCCCTTCTTGGGTTTGCCAGCGGGCGGCGACGCTATCGGCGCGCTCTCCGACCGCTTGCAGGTCGCGACTTTGCCGGTCAGAAATTCCGGCGCCTCCCGCGCCACGCTCAGCGTGTCGCCATGGTCCATGATCCATTGCCAGCGCCCCTTCTTGTCGCGCCGCCAGATGGTCGTGAAATAGCCGACCGATCCGTCCGGCCGCTTCCAGTTGCCGGTGCTGGCGGCCAGATCGCCACCGCACGACACATAGACGATGGATGGCGCCCAGCTGACCGATGCCGCCGGATTGGCCTGCTTCCTCAGCCAATCCTTCGCCACCACCTTCTGCGGCACGAACATCACGGCGTCGTCTGCGGCGGTCTGGGCGAAGGCGGTCCATTGCCCCTTGTCCTGCGCCAGCCGGTTGAAGGCGATCTCCGCCGCGATCACGCT
>JAVBXL010000119.1 GCA_030824575.1 bacterium
CCTGATGTCGACCGGCTTTGTCGCTATCAATTCCTTGAGCGGCCCGAGCAGCTATGATGATCCTGTTGCATACTGCGGGCGTGAGTGATTTGATCCTTGTACCGCCCGACGGCACCCTGGACCGCGAGAATCGCCCTAATTTACAGGCCATCGAGTACGCGTACCCCTTATCGCCAGAGCACAACCCGCTAGTAGCGGGAGCGTATCAAAAGATGCGATTAGTGCGACGACGTTTTGGCACGGGGTTTGCCCGGAGCTTTGATGGGGCTTCGTAACATTACGCATATTGAGTCGGGAGCCGGGTCCATAGTCTTGGTGGCGAAGAAAGGTTCTTCACCGCCAGTTTTCCTCGGCGGGTCTTGTAAACTCAGCCAAGGAGGCTTCCACCATGTTGCTCAAGAAGAAGATCACCATCGCGCTTGCAGGCCTCGCCGTGCTCGGCGCCGCGCCTACCTACGCCCAGGGCATCGGCCACAGCTTTTTCATGCGTGGATCGATCGTCGGCAAGGACACGACCGGAACGGTCGTTTGTGTGGGTAAGGCCGACGGCGCGACCGTAGGCCAGGTCCTCGAGGTCTACCGTGTGGAAAGCACACCTGGACCTTCGAAGACCCCCGGCGCGGGCTTCCGGCGCGTGGCCGTCGGGCACGTCAAGATCGATCACATTTTCGATGACCATTTCGCGCATGTGAGCATCGCCGACGGCACGCCGAAGGTCCACGACATCGTCGAACTCCGCAGGAAATAAGTCGGCAGCGGGGACGGCGACCGCCGTCCCCACCATCAACGCCACCTCGCTGCAGAACGAGACCGGCACGATCGCTCGCAACCAAGCGACGAACACCGGCCTGGGTGCACGAGACATGAATTGAAAGGAATCGAGATGCGCTTCAAGAAGTCAATATCGATGGCCATGGCGAGTATCGCCCTCGCCGGCGCGGTCCCCGCTCTGGCGACCGGCATCGGCCACAGCTTTTTTATGCGTGGATCGATCATCGGCAAGGACACGACCGGAACGATCGTGTGTGTCGGCAAAGCAGATGGCGCGACAGTCGGACAGGTGCTTGACGTCTATCGCGTGAAGACGCTGCCCGGCTCCGGCTACAAAGGAAGCGGCCCCGCTTATCGCCGAGACCTCATCGGCCACGTCAGGGTCGATCATATATTTGACGACCATTTTGCGCATGTGAGCGTCGCCGACGGCGCTCCCGCAGTTCACGACATCGTCGAGCTCCGCAAGAAATAAGGGCGTGCCGGGGAGGGGCTTGCCGCTCCCCATGATGCCTGATGGCGGCCGCAAGCGACGAAAAGTCGCGCGGCCTTTGAGCGGACAGGAGAGCGGCGATGATCGACCGACGTCCAAATATTTCTCTTGACCCTGGACCTAGGTCCAAGCGGCACTGTGCCTCCGAGACTTGCCATGTCACGGCTTAGAATCGGTGAGCTGGCCGAGGCTGCCGGCGTTCGAAAGGACACCATACGTTATTATGAGCGCACCGGCCTGCTCCCCGCTCCGCAACGGACCAGTGCAGGATACCGCGTCTATCATCCTGCAGACGTCGAACGCATCAAGTTCGTTCGCGCTGCACAGGGGCTCGGTTACACCCTCACCGAAACGCACGCGCTCCTGCTGGTGCGGGCCGGAGACGCCCTCGCCGGGTCGGATATCCTCGCCGTCACGCGGGTCAAACTGCGCGAAGCACTGGTCAGGGTGGAACAGCTCAAGCTTATCGAAACAGGCCTTGAGCAGCTGGGTGAAGCGCCCTCGCACGAAGCCGAAAGCGACCCTTGCCCGATCCTCTTTCTGGTTCGGGACGGGCGGCTGTCTCAATTGGCCGCAGATCAGCCAGAACAAATGTCCGTGGGAGAGGACCACACCACCTGCACAGGGAAGGACTGAACATGAAATACTCTATCTCGCTGGGATTGCTACCACTGGCGCTGCTCGGCGCTTGCGCGACCCTTCCGCCGACTAGCGCGCAGATCGCGAGCTGCAAGGCCATGGAAGACAATATGGGTCTCGCGACGCCCCATGATCACAACGAGATGAAGGGACAGGGGCGCAACCCGATGAATCTCTCGCACGATCGCTGCCTGCAGATTCTCAAGCAGCAATGACACCCTGATCTGTCGGTCGAGCACGCTTATCAAGCTCGTCCGACGGGATTTGCGTTCGACCGCTCACTCTCATTCGGAGACACATCATGAAGACTCACCTCACGAATACGTCCGGGAAGATCGTCTCGGGGCTCACAGCCCTTGCGCTTCTCGGAACGCTTGCTGCGTGCGGCAAGAAGACGGACGGCACGCAAAACCAGGCTGCCTCCAATGCCTCTGCAAGCGCGCCCGGCGCTCTTGAAAACGACACCGCCGCCGCCACGGACTCTGTCGGGACCGACAACACGGCGGCCGATATGGATGAGCGCCACCGTCAGGATATGGACCACAGCGACATGCGCCGGGGTGGGCCGATGATGCCCAATGGCGCCCCGCCTACGAGCACGCCCGACAACAGTCAGTCCGCCCCGATGAAGGATATGTAAGCCGAGCAGGCTGAAAACCCCGGCACTGCCCGACCTGAGCAAGACCAATTCGAAGGAATAATGCCGCGACCTTTCGAATGGTCGCGGCAACGGAGACGCGCCATGACATATTTCACGATCGGAAAGCTGTCGCGTGCGCTCGGCATCCGTCCCGATACCATCCGCTATTACGAGCGCAACGGTCTGCTTCCTCCGCCCGCCCGGTCTTCTGCCGGTTACCGCACCTATGGCGACGCCGATCTCGAGCGCGTGCGGTTCATTCGCAAGGGGCAGCAGCTGGGTTTCACGCTTCGCGAAATCGGAAGCCTGCTCGATTTGCGCGCGTCCGACACCGCGACAACCGCCGATGTCCTGGCCATCACCGAGAGCAAGATAAATGAAGCGACCACCCGTATCGATGATCTGACCCGCATCAAGACCGCCCTGTCCGCCCTGTCCGCCCAATGCTCGATCGACATTCCCATCGCGGATTGCCCGATCCTCGCGCATCTCGCGAGCATTCCCAGGGGAAGCCCACCTGGCGACGGCGACCCTCATGCCGCCCGCGCAGTGAAGGCGTCCATATGAGACCTGTTTTGCAGCGTTTGGGTTTACTGCTGCTTTGGGCAAGTCGGCGCCAAGCGCGCGCGCTCCTCAGCCGAGCAAGTTTAGCCTTGGCTGTTATCGCTGCGGTTGGCGGCCTGGCCCAGCCTTCTGTTGCCGAGCATCTGCCCGGTCAGCATTTGGGCTCGAAGACGGATCTCATCGGTATCTGGTCATTCGACGCCCGGTCCGGGTGCAAGACCGGTACAGCCTGGGAGTTCCGGGCGGATGGATCTTATAATGAGATCAGTTTGCCCGACCGTGCACCGCAGGCCACCGGGACGTGGTACGAACGCGGTGACATCATCTTTTATTCCCTGGCGCGGCCAGAGACAGTCGCCCCGGGGCGGCCTGACAAACGCATGGTGATCATCGAACGCGAACCCGATCGCCTCGTCGCATTGGGAGGTCGCAGAGTTCGCCACGTGATGCACAGGTGTCCGTGATGACCGAGAGCCTCATTGTGGAGGGCATCCACTGGATCACGCGTGCCATCGAAGTCACCGGGACGGCGATCATCGTCGTGGGCGCCGGTTCTTCGCTGATCAGATTCCTGCAGCAATCCCTGAAAGGTCCGATCGACCAACATGTCGTCGGCAACTTCAGGTCGAGCCTCGGTGAAGCCATTCTTCTCGGACTCGAATTCCTGGTTGCGGCCGACATCATCAACACTATCGCGATCCAGCCAACGCTTAGCAGTCTCGCGGTCCTTGCCGGCATTGTGCTGATACGAACCTTCCTGAGTTTCTCGCTAGAGGTCGAGATCAAGGGTCGTTGGCCCTGGCAGCGGGCGACGGGAACCCCGCGCGATGATTGAGCATCGGCGCCGGCTCCGGGCGCCCGGGCGACAACGCCGGGGAAACAGGAAACTACGTATATTGGCGAAAATCGATTTGTGGTCCCTCGGGGCCGTTGCCAGCCGGATGTTCGGCCGGTCATAGCAATGGAGTATTGATCATGATCATGACGCGTTCTTCCCGCTTGCGCGCGCTCGCCCTAGGGGGTGCAATCGTGCTGTCGCCCGCCATCGCCTCGGCCCAGGGGCAAACCACCGGCCATCCGTCGACCCAGTCTGCGCCCTCCGCCAACGGGTCGATGCCGGCAGGCGGCATGGAGAAGCACGACGCGATGCCAGGCATGGCCGGCATGCCGATGCAGGACGACAAGATGCCTGCGGCCATGCCTCCGATGGCAAAGAAGGCCGGATGCTGCGGCATGAAGAAGATGCCGATGGCCAAGCACAAGGCAGCCCCGCACCGCCGCCATGCGAAACCCGCCACCGCGAAGCCGGCGCCGATGCCCGCGGACAAGCCGATGCCCATGAAGGATGACATGTAAGGAAGTCCTCAGGTGACGCGCCCTCACAACAACATCACCGGCCTCAAGCTATCGCGGGCTTTGAGGACGAGCGGTATCGCACTCGCGCTGGCGATGATCTCCGGATCACCGCCAGCGTCGGCGCAGATGGCCGAGTCAGAGCACGCGTCGCATCATCCAGCGGGCGGAGCCGCCGCGCCAGCGGCGATGCCAGCGGGCAACGTGATGGGGGCAGCAGCTCCGGCCGCGGCGAAAGCTGCCGATCCCATGGCGGCGATGATGAAAGGGATGATGGTGCCGTCGCCGGGTACCAAAATGGGCGCGGGACCGGCGGGATGCTGTGGAAACGGCGGCGCCAAACCCTTCTACCCCTCGCTGATGGACTGGCCCGTCCTGACCGATGAGGCACGACGGACGGTACGCGCCGCGGCTCTCGCCCGCCTGGGGTCGGGCGCCGAGGTCCTGACCGCGGAGCAAGCCCGGCTTCACCACGCTCTCATGTCGAACGACACGAAAGGAGCCCAGGATGCGATCAGGGGCGCCCGCGAAGGCCTCGCACTCGCGGACAGCGGAGCAGGCGCGCTCAGGGGCCTCGAAGAGGGCCGCCCTCCCCGGCAGATTGCCCTGAGCTGGTTCAAGACCCAGTCGGGTTTTGCCGTCAGCGACCAGATGGCATACGGAAACGAGCTGGCGGGCCTTTCCTGGTGGCACCTGATCGCGATGGCGCTGCTGGCGGCGGCTCTGGTTGCGGCGCTGCTACTCCGATGGGCGCGGCTGCGCCGCATCGCAAGCTTGGTGGAGCGGCTCGCACCAGGCGGGGCTACACCACCGGCCAGTCCGGCCACCTCTCCGGCCCCGGCCCCCATCGTGCCGGCGCCCGCTGCTCCTGCAGGCGCAGCTACGCCCGGCAGCGCCACGCCGGCAGCGCCGCGCCTGTGGAAAGGCGTCCTGCGGATCACCGCGATCTTCGACGAGACCCCGAGCGTCAAGACGTTCCGGCTCATGGAACCGAACCGCGGGCCGATGCCGTTCACGTTCCTGCCCGGCCAATATGCCTCGATCACCTCGGAGATCGAAGGCCAGAAGGTCCGACGATCCTACACGATCTCGTCGTCGCCCACACAGCGCGACTATATCGAGCTCACGATCAAGCGCGAACAATATGGGCTGGAATCGCGCCATCTCCATGATCATGCCGCTACGGGCGACCTTCTCGAGATTGCGGCGCCCGCGGGCCGGTTCTTCTTCACCGGCAAGGAAGCCGAGGGGATCGTCCTGATCGCCGGCGGAGTCGGCATCACACCGATGATGAGTGTGCTGCGCAGCCTGACGGACCGCTCCTATGAACACGACATCTACCTCCTCTACGGTGTCAACACGCCGACGGATCTGATCTTTCGCGAGGAATGCGACTATCTGGCGCGGCGCCACCACAAGCTTCACATCGTCTCCATCGTCGCAAAGCCCGAAGGGACCGACTGGGCCGGGCCTTCCGGTTATTTGACGGCCGATTTCATCGCCGCTTCCGTTCCCGAAATCGCCAGCAGGCGCGTTCACCTGTGCGGCCCGCCGCCGATGATGGACGCGGTGAAGGCGGCGCTTGCGCAGCTCAAGGTGCCGGCGGAGCAGGTAAAGACGGAGGAATTCGCGCCCCCCAAGGGCGGACCCGTCCTTGAAGATGAACCGGCGGAGACCGCGACCGACAGCTCGGCATCGGCCGCCCCGCAGACGCCGCCCGCCATTCCTTCCGCGCAGGCGACGATCGCTTTTTCGAAGTCCGGCAAAAGCGGTGCACTCGCACCCGATCAGTCCGTGCTCGAGGCGGCGGAGGCCATTGGCGTGGCCATCGACTATGAATGCAGGGTCGGCATCTGCGGAAGGTGCAAGGTCCCGCTGCGGCAGGGCCAAGTGACGATGGAAGTGGAAGACGCTCTCGCCGCCGACGAGAAGGCCGACGGTATCATCCTCGCCTGCCAGGCAAAATCGGTGGGCGATCTCGTGGTGGACGCTTGAGATGACCGAAACCGAGAAAGTAACGGTCGGCGCTCTCTTGACCGCTCTTGCGCTGCTGGTCCCGGCCTTCCTGCTGCATTCCGCGCCGCGGTTCCCCGGGAGCCTGGCGGGAGGCCTGTTCGGCATCGCCGCCGCCCTGCTTTTCGTGCTCCTGCTCGTCTACAGCATCGTGAAGCGGCAGGCGTGGGTCAAGCAGCGCACGCAGCGTCTCGTCTCGCTTGGCGGACTGCTCAGTTTCCATGTGTATGCCGGCGCGATCGGCGCGCTGCTCGGGATTATCCATTCAGGGCACAAGTTTCAAAGTCCGATCGGCATCGCCCTCGTGATCGCGATGCTGACAGTCGTCGTCACGGGCTTCATCGGCCGATATTATCTGGCGCAGGTCGGCCAGGAATTGCGGTTTCAGCAAAAGGAACTCAAGGTCCTGCGCGACCGCTATGACGTCCTGGCGGCCGTATCGGCCGATCTGCACGGTCAGAACATCGTTGATCCATCAGGACTGCCGCTGGACTCGCTGCTCGGCGCGATAGCCGATCTCGAATTCACGATTACCGCACGCGACGTCATCAAGGCCACGCTCGACAGGTGGATCGTCGTGCATATCGTCGCGGCGATCATCATGTACGGATTGCTGACGATGCACATCTGGAGCAGCATCTACTTCGGCCTGCGGTGGTGGCCATGAACCGGACGACCATCGTCTATCTGATCCTTGCGACGCTCGCGGTGGCCGCCGCGATCGCCGTCCCCCTCACCATCTACCGCTCGGGCAGCACCGCGCTGCCGCAATGGGCGTCGTCGGTTCGACCCGGGCCGCTATCGAACGCCCATGCATTTCTCGAAGGCAAGTGCGAGAGCTGTCACACGCCCAATCGCGGGATCAAGGCCGAAACCTGTATTGCCTGCCATGCGTCGGCGCCGGAATTGCTTATGAAGCCGGAGACCGCCTTCCACGTTAACGTCACGGAATGCGCCGGCTGCCATGTCGAACATCAGGGGAGAGACATTCGGCCGGTCCGCATGGATCATGCCGTACTCGAGAAGATCGCCCAGCGTGGCATGAACCATCCCGCGGGGCTCGACTGCCAGTCCTGTCATGCCCCCCGGGACACGCATAAGGGCTTCTTCGGCACGGACTGCGCCAGCTGCCATCTCACGAGCAGCTGGAAGATCAGCGGATTTCTCCACCCCAGCCCCAAATCAACCGAATGTTCGCAGTGCCACAAGCCGCCGCCGAGCCATAACATGATGCACTTCGAAATGATGGACAAGACGATCACCGGCGAGAAGAGCGCCCGCGTGGAGCAGTGCTTCGCGTGTCACCAGACCGACTCATTCAACAATATCAAGGGTGTCGGCATGGTGAAGGTCCATTGACCCGTCATAGGGGTGTACCGGCAACAGTCGCTACGCGCGCTTTACTCCAGCCCGAAAGAGCAATTCGAGGATTTCCCGGAGTTGGAAAGGGCGCTGCCCGACAGCTTTTCCTCGCGCCACGTCCGTTCGCGCGAAAATGCCGCTGCCCGCAGACCACATTCACGAAACCGAACTCAAGGATCCGTAACCGGCCGACCAAAGAACTGGAAAAATGGGACCAGCGTGCACGAGAACCCCGTTGGCGCGCGAGCCGGATTCCCAACAGGACGGCCCTTTGATGAAAGCTCCACGCCCAAAGGCGTCTCGCACCCGCCGATTGCGACGCATCCGCCAAATATTTGGCCCAGGATTTATTGCCGGAGCCGCCGACGACGATCCCAGCGGGATTGCAACCTATGCGCAAGCCGGCGCGGCTTATGGATATATGCTTGGCTGGACCATGCTTCTCACCTGGCCGCTTGCCGCGGCCGTGCAGGAGATCTGTGGTCGAATAGGGCGAAGTACCCGCGCCGGGCTGGCTGAAACCATTCGTCGTCGTTGTCCATCACCCGTTCTAAGGCTCGTTGTCCTCCTCCTGTTCATCGCAAATATCATCAATCTCGGGGCCGACCTGGGTGCAATGGGCTCGGCGATGTCTCTCATAGGCGGCGGTCCCCCGCACCCCTGGGTGATCGTCTTTGCGCTTGCTTCAACATTGCTTGAGACGTTTGTGGACTATCAGCGATATGCCCGGCTCTTGCGATGGATGACCCTGGCGCTCCTGGCTTATGCGGCGACGGCATTTGTGGTGCATGTATCCTGGGGCTCGGTCTTGCGCGGGCTTGTAGTACCAGCCATGCCCGGCTCGGGAGCGTGGATGCTGGTGGCGGCGATCTTTGGCACCACGATCAGCCCCTATCTTTTCTTTTGGCAGGCCTCGCAGGAAGCCGAAGAAGCGGGCCTGGCCAGCGCTGGTGATGCGGAGCCAGGGCCAGACTGGCAAGTGCGCCGTATCCGACTGGACAGCTGGCTCGGAATGCTGTTCTCGAACGTCATTGCCATCTTCATCATCGTGACGACGGCCGCAACTCTGAATGTCGCTGGAACCACCCAGATTGATACGGCTGCTCAAGCGGCCGAGGCGCTTCGACCGCTTGCAGGCGATTTTGCCTTCGCGCTTTTCGCTGTCGGAATCATCGGGACCGGCATGCTCGCCATTCCGGTGCTCGCCGGCTCTGCGGCCTATGCCGTTTCTGAAGCATTTGGTTGGCGGACCGGCCTTGCGCAAAGCGCTGGGCGGGCCAAGGCCTTCTATGGCGTAATTGCTGCCGCGGGGTTGCTGGGTGTGCTTGTGCACTTCTCCTCGATCGATCCGATGAGGGCATTGCTATGGAGTGCTGTCGTCAACGGCTTTGTTGCAGCCCCACTTATTGCCCTGGTGATATGGCTCGGCTCGGATTCCGAAGCGATGAACGGCCAGCCCATTCCTCGGCGGCTGCAACTGCTCGGTGGCGCAGCCTGTCTGGTCATGGTCGGTGTTGCCATAATGACCACAGTTTCGTGGATCGCCCCGACCGCGCGATAAATGATGATGATCCCCTGGCGATCCAGCGCTCGCACGCACAGATCAAGCTTGGCACGAGATTGACGCGTTCCGCCCTCAGCAATTTCAGCATCGTGAATCCGGCCGACGCGCGGCCTGGCTCAGGCGACGCCGGTCAGCAAGTCCTGCGCACATTACGTAACGCGACGTGTGTGTGCTTGCCATAAATCGAAGAAATGCAAGCCAATCGCCCAAGTCACCGCGCCAGCATTAACGCCGTCAGGCCGGCGCGGCCGCGCAATCCTGTGTCCAAGCTGCTCAGGCGTGGAGACAGAATATTGGCCTTGACTCTGGACGGTGGTCGAAGCCCGACAACATGGTCGGATCATGAACCCCATTGCTCGGCAACCGTCGTCTTGCCGCGGCGCGAACACGAGGGAGCAGCGGACGCGGCCCCCAAGGCGGCATGAGCCGCTCTGAGAGATATTTTCATATTTGAGGTCGAGCATGAACCACTCTGTGATCATTCCCCCGCTCAAGCGTATCGCTGTCGTAGGAACCTGCATTCCAAGGCAGTGTGGCATCGCCACCTTCACCAACGATCTGCAGCAGGCGTTGAAGAACTGCGATTCCGATCTCTCTTCAATGACGATCGCGTTGACGGACGATGCCAACACTTACGCCTATCCGCCCGATGTCGCCCTGGAGATCCAGCAGGCCTCGCCCGCGTCCTATGCAGTCGCCGCCGACTTCCTCAACGTGTCGAACGTCGATCTCGTTTCTCTTCAGCACGAGTTCGGGATCTTCGGAGGTGAGGCCGGTGAATTCATCCTTGGCCTTCTCAGCGGCCTCAACGCTCCGATCGTCACGACGCTGCACACCGTACTGGCCAACCCCAACCCTGCACAACGTCGCGTCATGGATGGCATCATCAAACACTCATCCCGCCTCGTCGTCATGGCGGACAAAGGACGGCGCATTCTGCAGGACGTCTATGATGTCCCGACCGAGCACATCGCCGTGATACCCCACGGCGTTCCGGACCGCGCCTTTATCGATCCGGCGATGGCGAAGCACAAACTGGGACTTGCAGACCGGACCTTGTTGATGACCTTTGGGCTGCTTGGTCCAGGCAAAGGTATCGAAACGGCAATTCGCGCAGTGCCGGCACTCGTTCGCGACCATCCCAATCTGCTCTATATGATTGTCGGCGCGACCCACCCCAACCTCGTTAGGGATGAAGGCGAACGCTATCGCGATAGCCTCGTTGCACTCGCAACCGAACTCGGCGTCATCGAGAATATTTGCTTTGTCGACCGTTATCTCTCACTGGATGAGCTGCTCGACCATTTGGCTGCATGCGATATCTACCTATCGCCTTACCCCAATGAAGCGCAGATCGTTTCAGGAACGCTCGCTTACGCTGTTGCCCTTGGTAAAGCGGTCGTCTCCACGCCCTTCTGGTATGCGCAGGAACTGCTCGCCGACCATTGTGGCGTGCTGGTGCCTTTTTCGGAACCGGATGCACTCGGAGCTGCCGTCGCTCGATTGATCGTCGATGGCGCGTCGCGTAGCGAGATTAGAACCCGCGCGTACGAGCGCGGTCGCGCGATGATCTGGTCGAGCGTGGCGAAGCAGTACCTGAAAGTCTTCTCCGATGTCCGATTTGAAAGACGCTCCGGCGCTTCTCGGGCTATACGTCCTGTAAATGACGAAGCCTGGAACAGGGCGCTTCCACCGATAAACACGGACCATCTCGCCGCTCTTACCGACATGGTCGGCGTAACCCAGCACACAAAATTCGCGGTTCCGGACCGGAGACACGGCTATTGCCTCGATGACAACGCGCGCGCGCTGTTGCTTCTCTCCGAACTATCGACGCTGCGTTCTCTTACTCCACACGAGGAGCAGCTTGCGTTGACATATGCCGCATTCGTTGAGCACGCCTGGTCGCCAAAGGATAACCGCGTCCACAATTTCATGGGGTTCGACCGCACATGGCTCGACGATGCGGGAGCCGACGACGCGCATGGCCGCACGGTCTGGGCGCTGGGGGCGGTCGCAATGCGAAAAGACGATCGATTCCTGGACGGATGGGCCGCTGCGCGCTTGCTGGAGATGGCGCCGGCGTTGGTAGCGCTGACCACGCCGCGTGCCTGGGCCTACGGGCTGCTCGGCATCTCAAAGCTTCTCCGGCGCTTCCCGGGCCATCGCAATCTGGAACAGCTGCGAGGAGAACTGTCCAATCGCTTGTTCCAACGTTGGTCTGACGCCGCCGCGCCCGACTGGATCTGGTTCGAAGACAGGCTCGGCTATGACAATGCCCGATTGTGTGAAGCTCTCATCGAAAGCGGCCATGACACTGGCAACGAGTCTCACCTTGATGCCGGCCTCGATACGCTGCGCTGGCTGATGACGCTGCAGACGGCTGAAGCTGGGCACTTTCGGCCGATCGGAACCGAAACATTTGGAAGCGACAGGCGGCGCCCGCAGCCGTTCGACCAGCAGCCTCTCGAGGCTTGTGCAGCGGTGAGCGCATGCCTTACCGCGGCCCGAGTCACCAGCGACGTCCGGTGGAAGCGCGAAGCGCGCCGGGCCTTCAATTGGTTTCTCGGGGCAAACGACCTTGGCATCCCCGTCGTGGACGTCGAACGAGGCGCCTGCTTCGATGGTCTCCATCCAGACCGGCGCAATGCCAACCAAGGCGCTGAATCGACGCTCGCATATCTTTCCGCACTGACCGCGATCCTGAGCACGGCCGAACAGGATAGCTCGTCGAGCAGAGCGGCACGCGTAGTCGAACTCTGCGCGGCCGGTACTAAGCCTCTCAGGCGGGTACCCAACGGGGTCCGAACAGGTCTTCCCGAAGACCGCCCAGAAGCTCAGCTTTCCTGTGGATGCCCAAATCCATGACGACGGTATCGGCTCAGCCGGCTGAAAAGGCCCGAGCGCTCAAAAGGTCCGCGACCGACTCCATCGGTCCGTTGGCGATGGATGCCGTACAGAAAGCTGAGGCATGAGCAGATGCGTATAGCGATGATCGGCCTCGGCAGGATGGGTGCCAATATCGCGCGCCGTCTGATGCGCGGCGGTCACGAGATCGTCGCCTATGATCGGAACCCGCCGCTGGTGGCCATGCTGGCCGGCGAAGGCGCGACCCCCGCCGCTTCGCTTGAGGAGGTCGCAGCCACGCTGGAGGGGCCGCGCATCTTCTGGGTGATGCTGCCAGCCGGACCGCCGACGGAGAGCACGATCGAGACGCTGATGGGCCTCGCCTCCCCAGGCGACATAATCATCGACGGCGGCAACAGCTTCTACAAGGACGACATCCGCCGGGCGAAGCTGTGCGCCATGAAGGGGCTCCACTATGTCGATGTGGGCACCTCAGGCGGCGTGTGGGGCCTCGACCGAGGCTATTGCATGATGATCGGAGGCGATGCTGCGACGCTCGTCAGTCTCGATCCTCTCTTCGAGGCCCTGGCACCAGGCTTCGGGACGATCGCACGCACGCCGGATCGCGGCGATCCCAACGAGGATGCCCGTGCCGAGAAGGGCTATATCCACACCGGTCCCGCCGGCTCGGGCCATTTCGTCAAGATGGTGCACAACGGCATCGAATATGGCTTGATGCAGGCCTATGCTGAGGGGTTCGACATCCTGAAGGGCAAGTCATCGGCCAAGCTGCCGGAAGACGAGCGCTTCGACCTCAACCTGACGGACATCGCCGAAGTTTGGCGTCGCGGAAGCGTCATCTCCTCGTGGTTGCTCGATCTGACCGCAACGGCGCTCGCGAAGGACCAAATGCTGGAACAATTCTCCGGCCAGGTCGCGGATTCCGGCGAGGGTCACTGGACGATCGAGGCGGCAATGGAGGAGGCAGTCCCTGCCTACGTGCTCTCAGCGGCACTGTTCGCGCGCTACCGCAGCCGCGTCGACACAACGTTCGGCGACAAGCTGCTCTCGGCGATGCGGTTCGGCTTCGGTGGCCATGTCGAGATGCCGCAATGAGCGATGCTCCGACTGCGCCCTCTGCCACCTTCGTTATCTTCGGCGCACTCGGAGACCTCGCCCGCCGCTTGCTGATACCCGCGCTCGTCAACCTCGCTCGGGCCGACTTGCTGAAGGAGGATTTGGCGCTCGTCGGTGTCAGCCATCATGACATCGACGACGAACAGCTGCGCGCGGCGCTTGACGAAGGCGTGGAGGACGATGCCAACTGGCAATGGCTCCGCAGTCGTATCCGCTATTTGAAAGGCGATTTCGCCGACCCGGCAATGTATCAGGGTCTCGGCCGCCAACTCGCCGGCAACGCGATATTCTACCTCGCCACCGCGCCGACTTTCTTCGGGACCGTCGTCAATCAGCTCGGCGATGCAGGACTGCTCACCGAGACCGATGGTTTCCGCCGCGTCGTGATCGAAAAACCGTTCGGGACCGACCTTGTCTCCGCGCAGGCGCTGAACCGGCAAATCCTTTCCCGCGCCAGCGAGTCCCAGATCTACCGGATCGATCATTTCCTTGGGAAGGAGACCGTGCAGAACATCATGGTCACACGCTTCGGCAACACCATGATGGAGGCCGTCTGGAACAACCGCTACGTTGACCATGTCCAGATAACGGCGGCCGAGGCAGTGACCGTCGGCACCCGCGGCAGATTCTACGACGCCACCGGCGCATTGCGGGACATGGTTCCCAATCATCTCTTCCAGCTACTGGCGATGATAGCGATGGAGCCCCCGATCAGCTTCGATGCCGATGCGATCCGCACGGAGAAGGAGAAGGTGATTGCCGCCATCCTGCCGATCGACCCGGCCGAGGCCATTCGCGGGCGCTATTGCTCGGGCTCAGTCGCTGGCAAGGCCGTTCCCGCCTATCTCGACGAGCCCGACGTGGACCCTGCCAGCCGCACGGAGACCTTCGCCGCACTCAAGTTGCACGTAGAGACATGGCGGTGGTCGGGCGTGCCCTTTTATCTACGCACCGGGAAGGCGCTGGCGACCCGTGATACCGAGATCGTCGTCCAATTCCGCGACGTGCCGCTGGCGCTTTTCCAGGAGACGGTGGTGGACCGGCTGCCCCCCAACCGTCTTGTGGTGCAAATCCAGCCCGACGAGGGCATCAGCCTCGAGTTTGTGGTCAAGCGGCCTGGGCTCGTCGTGAACACTGCGCCAGTGGCAATGGATTTCCGCTACCGTGACCATTTCGACGTTGGCCACCAGACCGGCTACGAAACTTTGCTGTATGACGTGCAATCCGGCGACCAGACGCTGTTTCAGCGCGCCGCGCAAATCGAAGGTGGCTGGCGCGCTGTGCAGCCGCTCCTCGATCTGTGGACGCAGGGCACTCCCGAGGACTATGCCGCAGGCAGCGCCGGCCCAGAAAGTGCGGATGCGCTGATGCACCGCTCGCATCGACGCTGGCATCACCTGGGATGAGCAGCCCTATTCGCCTGATCGTCTCCGATATAGATGGCACGCTCGTCCGCCAGGACAAAAGCCTCTCCGAAGGCGTCATCTCTGCAGTTGGACGCGCCAGAGCAGCTGGTATTGCGGTGAGCCTGATCAGTGCTCGCCCGCCCAGCGGCATGCTTTGGATCGCGAGACGGCTGGAACTCCCGGGCGTCATCGGCGCTTTCAATGGCGGCACGATCGTCGAGACGGATGGGGCTGTCATCTCGGCCGACCAACTCGATCCCGAGTGCGCCGCGCGGACGCTCGCCCTGCTCGAGCACCCAGCCGTCACGCCCTGGCTGTTCACGGGCGGCCTCTGGTACGCACGCGCGGCCGACGATGTGTACGTTCCGCGCGAGCGCCGCGCGGCAAACATCGAGCCGATAATCAGGGACAACTTCGCGGGATTGCTCGCACACACTGACAAGATCGTCGGCGTCAGCAACGACCAAGCACTCCTCGCGCGACTTGACGGCGATATCGCGGCAGCGCTCGGACGCTCTGCGACTGTCGGCCGTTCACAGCCTTACTATCTCGACATTACCGCCGCCCAGGCCAACAAAGGTGATGGCGTCGCCGCCCTGGCAGCCGCGATCGGAGTGCCGCTCGCCAACGTTGCCGTCTTGGGGGACGAGCGCAATGACCTTCCAATGTTCGCGCGCGCTGGCCTCTCAATTGCGATGGGACAGGGTCCCGACGCGGTCCGCTCAGCCGCTGACCAGGTGACTGTGTCGAACGAGGAGGACGGCGCTGCCCAGGCGATAGACAATATCATCCAGACGGAGGCTGCGAGATGATCCAGCCATTGTCGGTCGCGCCATCGATGTGCGCGACGAGGTGGCGCGCAAAAAATGTGCAGCGCCGCACGAGCCGGGCCAAAGGCGGATCCGCTGCGGCATCTTGGAAAGGCGCATCGCGTTCGGAGATCCACCAGAGCCGGCGATCGTGCCTTAGCGCCGCCTACCTGCCGAGCGACCGCACCCTGATTGGAGTCCACCGATGAAGCGACTTTTCGCCTTCGATCTCGACGGCACGCTGGCTGAAAGCAAGCAGCCGATCGACCAGAATATGGTCGAGTTGCTTGCCGCGCTGCTCGATCTCGTCGGCGTCGCGGTTATCTCCGGTGGCGACTGGCCGCAGTTCGAAGCGCAAGTCGTGTCGCTGCTGCCGAGCAGTGCCAACCTCCGGCAGCTCTTCATTATGCCGACGACGGGCACCAAACTCTACCGTTTCGAGAGCAGCTGGAAACCAGTCTATGCTGATGTGTTCGACCCCGACGAACGCCAGCGCATTCTGCGCGCGTTTGAACAGGCTCTGGACGAGATGGACCTGGCGCACGAGAAGATATGGGGCGAGCGGATCGAGGACCGCGGAAGCCAGATTACTTTCTCTGGACTTGGACAGGAGGCGCCGCTCGATGCAAAGAAAGCGTGGGATCCCGACTTCGCCAAGCGCAAGGCACTGCAGGCGGCGCTTCGATCACGACTGCCGGAATTGTCCGTCAACGTGGGAGGATCAACCTCCATCGACATTACTCGCCAAGGTATCGACAAGGCCTACGGAATGCGCCGTCTTTCCGAGGAATCCGGCATTCCGCAGTCGGCCATGCTGTTCATGGGGGACGCGATCTATCCCGGTGGCAATGACGATCCCGTTCGCGCAGCCGGAATCGACGTAATCCCCGTGCGAGACGTGGCGGAGACCCGAACCGCGATCATGGCAATCCTCGCTTGCCTCGCGCCTGATCCCGCTCTGGCCGAGCAATAACCACAGGTGCGAGATGACCCGCCGCCCGGGCGCGTCTCACGCCGGCCGGAACAAGAATTCTCCATCCGGCGGCCGACTATTCCCTGTGAGCCAAAGTGACCTACTCCATCACATCGAGGAGATTGTCGATCGATGCCGTAGCGAAGGCAGTAAAGCTGTCCGCCACGCCATAAGGGAGCAACATCGTCCGACCCTGAACAATCGCACCGCAACTGTAGACGACGTTGGGCACGTAACCGTCTCGCTCGTGGGGACTGGGGAAGAGCACCGGGCGCGGCGTGCGGGCCAGCAGCTTCGATGGGTCGTTCTTGTCGAGCAGACACGCGCCGATGCAGTAGTTTCGCACCGTGCCGACACCGTGGGTCATCACCAGCCAGCCTTCGTCGAGCTCGATCGGCGACCCGCAATTTCCCACCTGCACGAATTCCCAGGGGAACTTTGGCGTAATGAGCTTTTCGCCCCCTTCCCAGTTCAGCAGCTCATCGGAAAAATGTAGCCAGATGTTCTTGCTGTCCTGACGCCCAAGCATTGCGTACTTGCCCGCGATGCGCCGCGGAAAGAGGGCCATACCCTTTCCGCTCGAGGCGCGACCGCTCAGAACGCGCATGTCGAACGACCGAAAATCGGACGTCGTCAGCAATTCCGATCGCACTTGGCCCCCGCCGAACGCGGTATAGGTTCCATGATAGATCATGCTGCCGTCATCTTCGCAGAAGCGGACGAGGCGCGTATCTTCGATGCCTTGCGTTTGGCTTGGCAGTACCGGGAACAGCACGGTCTCCGAAATCGACCTGCCACCAGCGCAGCAAAGGCGCGCCGCTACGCCCTCACCTCTCGGACAGGTATCGATAAGGGGCGCTACCGATGTCGGACTGGCATCATCGACGACGAGCGCTCCTCCCGGCGTCCAGGTGCCAGTGCGGAACGTCACGGACGACACATGTCCCTCGCCAATTCCCCGCAACGAGATCACGAAACGGATGGTGCCTTCGGCAAGACCCGACTGGTCGGGATGGAGTACCGCGCTTGGATTGAACAAGGCGGCCGCCTCATATGCAAATTCCTCGCTGCAATAGGCACCGATCAATCGTCGTTGCGCAGCGTTCGTCCGATCAGCGCCTTTAATCCGACCGGCGATATCGTCGAATTGGCGAAGCAGCATGGCATCAACATCACGATGGTTCTCGTCCAGCGACAGCGTCACGCCTTTCAACTGGCGGGCCAACTCAGCCTCGTCGAGACCCATGATCAGGTCGACTGTCTCCTGCGTGCGGGATGGACCGTCGTCGAAGCCTCTGGGGTAACTCGGCTCAAATGGCCGGACGACAGTGCGTGATGGATCGGGTCGAAGCACGCGGTCGTAAAAGGTGAGCTTGGCGCGTTCGGTCATGCCGGCCGGTCTCCACCCAGGGCGCTGCCGCGACCAAGGAGATCTATGACCGCTTTGTGCCGGTCCCACGGTACGAGAAAACTCGCCCCGGGGTCGCGGCACGTGACCCGCCGACGTCGAGAGCCGAGGCTAACTCGATGCGAGAGCGGTTGTTCCGCGCAGGCTTTGAGCGAGCGCGCCGTCACTGGGCGCCGCCCTCGAAGTCGATCACGATCCGGCCTTCGATTTCGCCATGATGCATGCGCGCGAAGATGTCGTTGATATTCTCCAGCGTGTCCGTCGTGACGGTCGCGTGAACCTTGCCCTCGGCGGCAAAATCAAGGGCTTCCTGCAGATCGAGGCGAGTGCCGACAATGGAGCCGCGAACGGTGATCCCGTTGAGGACCGTGTCGAAGATCGACAGCGGAAAGTCGCCTGGCGGAAGCCCGTTCAACGCCACCGTGCCGCCCCGCCTGACCATGCCGAGTGCCTGCTTGAATGCGATCGGCGACACGGCGGTGACAAGTGCGCCATGGGCGCCCCCGATCTCCTTCTTGATGAATGCCGCGGGGTCGACGTTGCGCGCGTTGACGGAGAGATCTGCGCCCAGTCGCTCCGCGAGCGCGAGCTTGGCGTCGTCGATATCGACGGCCACGACATTGAGCCCCATCGCCTTGGCATATTGCACGGCCATATGCCCGAGACCGCCGATGCCCGAGATCGCCACCCAATTGCCGGGCCGTGTGTCCGTGACCTTCAGCCCCTTGTAGACCGTCACGCCGGCGCACAGGATCGGGGCGATGTCGATGAACCCGATATTGGCCGGCAGGTGACCGACATAGTTGGGATCGGCGAGAACATATTCGGCAAAACTGCCATTCACCGAATAGCCGGTATTCTGCTGGGCCTCGCAGAGCGTTTCCCATCCGCCGAGGCAATGAACACAGTGCCCGCAGGCGGTGTAGAGCCAGGGGACGCCGACACGGTCGCCCTCCTTCACATAGGTCACGCCGCTACCCACCGCGACCACATGACCGACACCCTCATGGCCGGGAATGAACGGTGGATTGGGCTTGACCGGCCAGTCCCCCTCGGCCGCGTGAAGGTCTGTATGACAAACGCCGGTCGCCGCGATCTTCACCAGGATCTGGCCCGGGCCAGGCATCGTGACCGGCACTTCCTCGATCACCAGCGGTTGGCCAAATTCGCGTACGACCGCAGCTTTCATGGTCTTGTTCATCGTGGTGTTCCTTGCAGAGGCGGCCGCGCGGATTGGCCGCGGCCTGGGTGAGCCGGGTCAAAAGAGGCCGAGGGCCGTCTCGTCGTAGCTGACCAGCAGATTCTTGGTCTGCTGATAGTGGTCGAGCATCATCTTGTGGTTTTCACGCCCGAACCCGGAGGCCTTATATCCTCCGAACGCCGCGTGCGCGGGATAGGCATGATAGCAGTTGGTCCACACCCGACCGGCCTCGATCGCGCGGCCCAGCCGATAGGCATGATTGCCGTTACGGGTCCACACACCGGCGCCCAATCCGTAGATGGTGTCGTTGGCGATCGAGATCGCGTCCTCGATCGTCTTGAACGGGGTCACCGACAGGACCGGCCCGAAAATCTCCTCCTGGAAGATCCGCATCTTGTTGTTGCCGACAAACACGGTGGGCTCGACGAAGAAGCCGTCGTCGAGCTCGCCTCCCGGACGGGCGCGCTGCCCCCCCGTCAGGCACTCGGCGCCTTCCTGCTTGCCGATGTCGATATAGCCCAGGATCTTGTGGAGCTGGTCCTCCGACGCCTGCGCGCCCATCTGCGTGAGCGGATCGAGCGGGTCGCCGACCCGGATCGCCGCGACGCGCGCGACCGCCCTTTCGACAAACCGGTCGAAGATCGATTCGTGGACCAGCGCGCGCGAGGGGCAGGTGCAGACCTCACCCTTGTTGAACGCGAACAGGGCGAAGCCTTCCAGCGCCTTGTCGAGGAAATTGTCGTCCTCGTTCATGACGTCCGCCAGGAAGATGTTCGGGGACTTTCCGCCCAGCTCCATCGTCTGCGGGATCAGGTGCTCGGCGGCATAGCCCATGATCTGCCGGCCGGTCGTCGTTTCGCCGGTGAAGGACACTTTCGCAATCCGCGGATTGGCCGCGATCGCGCGTCCGACCGACCCACCCGGTCCGGTCACGATATTGACCACCCCCGGCGGCAGGATATCGGCGGTCAGCTCGGCGAACAGCAGCAGCGAAAGCGGCGTCTGCGAGGCGGGCTTGATGACCGTGCAGTTGCCGGCCGCGAGCGCCGGGGCAATCTTCCAGGCCGCCATCAGCAGCGGGAAATTCCACGGAATGATCTGTCCGACGACGCCCAGCGGCTCGCGGAAATGATAGGCGATCGTCTTCTCGTCGATTGTCGAGATCGACCCTTCCTCCGCGCGGACGCAGCCGGCGAAATAGCGGAAGTGATCGATGGCCAGCGGCACATCGGCGGCGCGGGTCTCCCGGATCGGCTTCCCGTTGTCCATGGTCTCGGCCAGCGCGAGCAGCTCGAGATTGTCCTCGAGCCGGTCAGCCACGCGATTGAGGATCCTTGCGCGCTCGGCGGGGCACATGCGCGCCCAGCCCTCCTTCGCCCGGTGGGCAGCATCCAGCGCTGCCTCCACATCCTCTGGCGAAGACTTCGCGATCTCGGCGAGCTGCCGGCCGTTGATCGGACTATGGTCCGTAAAATATTCGCCGCGTATCGGCTCCACCCATCGTCCACCGATGAAGTTGCCATAACGCGACGGTGCGTGACCCTTCGCCCGGACGGTGTCGATCGCTTGCTGGAACATGAAACATCTCCGCTATACATGGCCCGGCGCCCAGGTGTGCGGCACCGCGGACTCAATATTCTCCCTCGCAGGAGGGCTGCGTTGCGGATGTGCGAGATGACGACTTTGCGAAGTATTGGGATTGTTACGTAGCGGCTGATAGAGCAATCCGGGGCCGGTTGGATGCGGTGTCGATCGGCAACAAGAAGCCGTGCGTCGCGACCGAACGCCGACACGGGCGTCAACGTCAGTAATAATCTGCGAGCGTCAGCAGCCGCACGATACCGGATCCGTCGACGAGCCTGAAGTGGGTGCCGGCAGGAAGGAAGCGCCAGCGCCAAAGCTGCCCACGCGTGTAGCTTGCATTGATTGGCCGCCCGTCGATACGGACGATCCGATCGCCGACCGACCAGCCGCTCTTCTCGGCCGGACTATGGACCGCGACATGGGCGACGGTCAGGGCGGAAGGCGAAACCGCCAGGCCGAAGCCTGAACGGTCTTTCAGCATCGGGAGCCTGTGTTTTGGCGGCGCCGGACGCAGCCACAGGCTTTCCGCAGTGATATCCATGATCACATCGAATTGCGCGATGAGCGGCAATCCGATGCTCCCCACCGCGCTGTCGGATTGCCAATGATCCAGCCCCGCCACCGGCACCCCGGCAATGTGCACTTCGCCGATAACAATGTCGTCCAGAACAAAGGCGGTCACAATCTGGACCCCATCGAGGCTTCCCAGCGCCGCGGTCGACCGGGCCTTGCCGGCGAGGAGGTCCTGCGCAGCGACAAAGGGGGTAGAGAGCATGAGCGCATTTGCGCTCCCGAGATCGAAAATGAGTTGCACGGGGCTCCCGCCCCCGATCGACGCTGTGACCAGCAGTTCGCTGCGAGTCCCGTGCGTCAGAGGAAGGCGACGCCAGCCGCTCCCGCCGGCAAAACTCCCCGTCGGGGCGAAGCCGATCCGGTCCTGCGTGAAGTCGAGGGCGACACAGCGCCCCGCCAAGATGTCCTCCCCCAGGACCAGATCGATCGGGCGCCCGAATGCGGACGATATCGCCGCAAGGTCGCTCACGATGGCGAACGGCAAGCGCCTGCGATCGTCGGCGACGGTGAGGGCAACGTCGCTGATCTCGGTGACCTCGACGCGGCCACCGGTGCCGCGAATGATCCGTTTCCCGGATGGGGCGATATCCAGACTCTCCACCAGGCGCGTATTGATGATCGAAGCGGCGCTTCCGCTGTCTAGAATGGCGCGGACGGGACTGCCGGCCACCTCTGCCGAGACCATCAGCGTATCGCCCATCGCGATCTCCGCTGACGTCCAGGCAAAGGAACCCCACCCATCGCCTGCGCGGGCGAGAGACGTCAGAGGGAAGCCAGCCGACGAGGCGCCCAGGAGCGACGCGGCGGACAGGCCGCGGGCGAGAAGCGTCCGGCGATGCATCCTGTGATAAGCGTCCGCGTCGTTTTCCAATCTGCCCTGCCTGCTTCTGGAAAACCGCCCCGTTCGATCGACGCCGCACAGGCGGTCTCATTGCCCGGCATGATCGTTCGCATGCTGCGCCGGCGGCAGGCATCCGTAACAAAACGTATATTTCCCGAACGGCTCGAACGGCACTTCTGCTGGCATCTTCAAACGGATCGAAATCTTGCGGTCCCCACGTCCAATTCTTCGAGGAGCCAAGTCATGCAGAATATTTTCCGTAGCAAAGCTGGCCTGATCGTCCCCGCCATCGCTGCGCTTGTCGCGCTCTCGGCGACGCAGGCTTGGGCGGATGAGGCCCCGCCGGTGCCGGCAAAAGTCGTCAAGCACCAGAACCACGAGGCGCATCAGGCCCATCAGGCAGGGATGAAGCATGGCGCGAGACAGATGCATGACGAGATGATGCACGACCATCAGATGGGCGTGAACGCGTCGGGCGGCATGCAGATGGGATGTGGCGGGGCGGCCGGGTGCAAGGACAAGATGCCGATGGCGCCCAAAGCGAAGCCGGACCAGGCGCCGCCCGCCGCCAGCATGCCCGCCACGCCGATGAGCGACGACATGTAGGAAGCGCGGAAGTGAAGGGCCGACAGCGTTGGCGAGACAGATGCGAGGGTCCGGCAGATACGGATGTCTCCACCGGACGCTGATCCTGCGCGCCTTTCACTTCCTCGGCCGGGTTTCATGCGCCCCTGACCCCGCCTGCCCGGTCGGCCGTCTCTGCGACCATGCCCCCGCGGGGCAATCGGCTCCGCGGCGTCTCTTCAGGTCTGGTTCCGAAAGTTCAAATTGATGCGGACTCTACTTCCCCCGCTTGCCGATACGACCACCGGTCGCCGAGGCTTCGTGCAAGGTCTTTTGCTCGCGACAGCCCTTGCCACGCTGGGTTGGCCCGCGCACGCGCTCGCGGCACCGGCGGTGAAGACGCCGGACGTGCTGAGCGGCACCGAGATCGATCTCGACATCAGCCGGGTCACGGTCAACTATTCCGGAAAAGCGAGCGTCGCCACGGCCGTCAACGGGAGCGTGCCGGGCCCGCTGATCAGGCTGCGCGAAGGCGACGCTGTAACGATCAGGGTCAAGAACAGTCTGGATGAAATGACCAGCATCCATTGGCATGGCCTGATCCTGCCGACGGACATGGATGGCGTGCCAGGGATCAGCTTTGGCGGAATAGCGCCGGGCGAAACCTTTACCTACCGCTTTGTCGTGAAGCAGAGCGGCACCTTCTGGTACCATGCTCATACATTGGCGGAGCAGACGGGCCTTTATGGCCCGATGATCATCGAATCGAAGAGCGAGACGCCCCTCGCCGCCGACCGCGACTATACGGTCATGCTCAGCGACTGGACGGACGAGGCTCCGCTTCAGGTCTATCTGAACCTGAAGAAGATGAGCAGCTATTATAATTTCGCGCAGCCGACCGCCGGCGAT
>JAVBXL010000070.1 GCA_030824575.1 bacterium
TGATCCGCAGATCGCGGGTGCGACCATGACGGGACAATCTGCCAAACGGATAAACAGGGAAGGGCGCAGCATCATGCGATGGATGAAATATCTGGCTGCCGGCGCGTTGGCGCTGGCCGGCGGCGTTACCGTGGCGCAACAGGCACCGGTCGATGCGCCTTCGCTGCTGCCACAGTCGGCCGCCAAATCCGGCGGGGCATTGCCACTGCCGTCCGCCGTCGACGGACAGCATGCGCTGACCAAACAGGATGCTGACGCCTGGCTCGACGGCTTCCTGCCCTATGCGCTGGCACGGGGCGATGTTGCCGGCGCAGTCGTCGTGATCGTCAAGGATGGGCAGGTGCTGACCCAGCGCGGTTTCGGCTATGCCGACGTCGCCGCACGCAAGCCGGTCGATCCGGCCACCACGCTTTTCCGTCCCGGTTCGGTGTCGAAACTCTACACCTGGACCGCCGTGATGCAACAGGTGGAGGCGGGCAAGCTGAACCTAGACGCCGACGTGAATCGATATCTGGACTTCAAGATCCCACCTTTTGAAGGCAAGCCGATCACGCTGCGCAACATCATGACGCATACTGCCGGGTTCGAGGAAGCGGGCCGCGACCTGATCGGCAAGAGCGACAATATCCCGACATTGGAAGCCGCGCTGAAGCGCTGGACGCCGCATCGCGTCTATGCGCCCGGATCGACCCCGGCCTATTCCAACTATGCCACCGCGCTTGCCGGCTATATCGTACAGCGGGTCAGCGGCATGCCGTTCGACGATTATATCGAGCGTAATATCTTCCAGCGGCTCGGCATGAAATATGCCAGCTTCCGCCAGCCGCTCCCCGCTGCGCTCCAGCCGCATATGGCCACCGGCTATCAGCTGGGATCGGGCGAGGGCAAGCCGTTCGAAATCGTATCGGTCGCGCCGGCTGGCAGTTCCTCGATCAGCGGCGCCGACATGGCCAAGTTCATGATCGCGCACCTCAACAATGGCGGACCTTTGCTGAAGCCCGAAACGGCCAAGCTGATGCATTCGCCCGCCAATGAGCCGTTGCCCGGCCTCAATCACATGATGCTCGGCTTTTATGAGGAGAAGATCAACGGCCTCAGCGCCATCGCCCATGGCGGCGACACACGCTGGTTCCATTCCGATCTGACGCTCTTTCCGAGCAAGAATGTCGGCATCTATATCTCGCTGAACAGCATGGGGAAGGAAGGCGCGGTCAGCCCGATCCGCAACACATTCTTCAAGCAGTTCGCCGACCGTTATTTCCCCGCGCCCCATCCTGCACCCAAGGAGCTGGCGAGCGCCAAGGCCCATGCGGCACAGGTGGCGGGCACCTATGCGTCTAGCCGCGCACCGGTCGAGAATTGGGCGGCGATGATGGGCTTCCTCAGCCAGATGGAGGTCGGCACGGACAAGGATGGCAAGCTTTCGGTGCCTGCCTTCAAGATCATCGGCGGCGCGCCGCGCAAATGGGTCGAGGTTGCGCCCTATGTCTGGCAGTCGACCGAAGATGGCGACCAGTTTGCGGCCCGCGTCGAAAATGGCAAGGTCACGCGTGTCTTCTACGGACCGGTGGCGCCGATCATGGTCTGGGATCCCGTGCCATGGTACAAGGACACCGCCTGGTTGAAGCCGCTGGCGATCGCGGCGCTCGCCATCCTTGCCCTGACCGCGCTCGCCTGGCCCGCAGGCGCCATCAACCGCAAGCGTTATGGCGCGAAACTGGACTTGGTAGGGCGTGATCTGACGCTGCATCGCGTCGTCCCGGCCTGCGCCTGGGCTGTGCTGGCGCTGTTAGGCAGTTGGGTAGCGGTGGTGACCATAGCAAGCGACTATGTCACCTCGGCCGGCCTGATCTGGTTCAACCAGATTGTGGGGCTGCTGCTCTTCTTCGGCTTCGTCGGTCTGGCGGGCTGGGCCGCATATTTGGCCTTCAGGACCAAGCGGGGTTGGTTCGGCAAATTGTGGAGCGTGCTGCTGCTGGCCGCCACCATCGTCATGCTCTGGGTGGCACTCGCCTTCCACCTCATCAGCTTCGGCGCCAACTGGTAACAAGGAAGGCGCCGGGGGCACGCCCCGGCGCCTTGCGCGCTTCCGACAATCCACTGCTTTCGCTCGCCCCTCTGGGCGGGTCCGGGCGACTTGCGCCCGATCGATCCAGGAGTTTTCATCTTGACCACCGCTCTGACCCTCGACGTGAAGGCCCAACGGCTCGACTTCAAGGCGCCATTTCGCATTTCAGGCTATGTCTTCGAAGGACTGGACTGCGTGGTGGCAACCCTGTCGGACGGCACCCATAGCGGGCGCGGCGAAGGGGATGGCGTCTATTATCTGGACGACCGTCAGCCGCACATGCTGGCCGAGCTTGAGCGGACCCGCGCCGCAATCGAGGCCGGACCGACACGGGAGGAATTGCGCTCCATCCTGCCCGCTGGAGGCGCGCGCAATGCGGTCGATGCAGCCCTTTGGGAACTGGAGGCGAAGCGGAGCGGCAAACCGGTCTGGGAGTTGGCCGGACTGGAAGCACCAAAGCCGGTCGTCACCACCTTCACGCTTGGCGCCGATGATCCGGCGAAGATGGCGCAGGCGGCTGTCGTCTTCGGCCCGGTCCGCGCGATCAAGGTCAAACTGACCGGCGACCTGGATCTCGACATTGCCCGCGTCGCCGCAATCCGCGCCGCGCGGCCCGATGTGTGGCTCGGCGTAGACGCCAATCAGGGTTTCGCGATCAACGAGTTGGACAGTCTGGTGGCGGCGATGCTGACCGCCAAAGTCTCCCTGATCGAACAGCCGCTCGCGCGGGGGCGGGAGGCCGATCTGGACGGCTATCGTTCGCCCATCCCGCTGGCGGCGGACGAAAGCGCGTTGACGTTGGAGGATGTGCCGGGGCTGGTCGGCCGGTTCGATGTGGTGAATATCAAGCTCGACAAA
>JAVBXL010000083.1 GCA_030824575.1 bacterium
CGACCCTTGCAATCCGTTCGCCCTGAGCGAAGTCGAAGGGCATTGCTGAGCGGAGGCGAAGCATTTGACCTCGCTCCGCTCGGCAGAGGGCTTCGACTTCGCTCAGCCTGAACGGATTTTCTATGTCCGCTCCCCACCCAAGCCCGCCACCCTACCCCGCGTCGCGGACCTGCCCCCTGGGCTGCGCGCCGAACTGCGCCAGATAATCCTGCTCGCCGGTCGGGCGGGCGAGATGATAGCCCTGAAACAGGGTGCAGCCGATGACGCGCAGCACGTCCATCTGGGCTTCGCTTTCGATCCCCTCCACCACCACTTCCATCCCCAACCCCTGGATGAGGCCGACGACGGCGGAGCAAATGGTGCGGGCTTCGGCGGAGGTGGCGATGTCGCGGACCAGGCTGCGGTCGATCTTGACCCGGTCGACCGGCAGTTCCTTCAGCCGTGAGAGGTTGGAATAGCCGGTGCCGAAATCGTCGATGGCAACACGCACGCCATCGCGGCGCAGCGCGCTCAGTTGCTCCAGCACGCGCGGGTCCATCTCCATCGCCAGCGATTCGGTGATCTCCAGCTCCAGCATGGCGGGCGGGGTGCCGTGGGTGGCGATGGCATGGCGCAGGCGCAGGAAGAAGTCGGCCTGCGCCAGTTCGCGGGTGGAGATGTTGACGGCGATCCGCTGATGCACGCCGGCCTGCGCCCAGCGCGCCGCGGTCTCGCACACCCGGCTCATAACCCAGTCGCCCAGCGCGACGATGGCGCCGCTTTCCTCCGCCACCGGCACGAAAGCGCCGGGCATGACGAGCGCGCGTTCGGGATGCGCCCAGCGCACCAACGCTTCGGCCGATACCGCGCGGCCGCTCGAAACGTCGATCTGCGGCTGGAATTCGAGCAGAAATTCGTCCCGCTCCAGCCCGCGCAGCAGGTCGCGTTCCAGCTCGGCACGGTCTTCCGCCTTCAGCGCGAGCGCGTCGGTGTAGATTTCCGCCCGGCCGCGCCCCTGATACTTGGCATGATACATGGCGATATCCGCGGCATACAGCAGGTCCGCCAGCGTCGCACCATGATCGGGGTAGCAGGCGATGCCGATCGATGCGCCCAGATCGACATGCTGACTGCCCAAGTCAAAGCGCTCGCCCAGCGCGAACTGGATGGCGCGCGCGATCCGCTGCGCCGCGGCGGGGCCGGACAGATGGGGGAAGAACATCACGAATTCGTCGCCCGCCAGCCGCCCGATGACGGCGTCGCCGCCGCCGATGCCGATAAGCCCGCTGACCTGCGCCATCACGACTTCGCGTAGGCGGCCCGCGACGCGCGCAAGCAACTGGTCGCCCGCGGCATGGCCCAGCGTGTCATTGACCGACTTGAACCCGTCGAGATCGATGAAGAAAAGCGTGGCGAGGCCATTATCGTCGCGCTCCGCCAGCAGCCGTTCGACCTGGCGGCAGAAGCTGGTGCGATTGGCAAGGCCCGTGATCTGGTCGAACAGCGCCAGCGCCTGAACATGGTCGAGATTGGTGCGGACTTGGCTGAACAGGCTTTCCATCGCGACCGAAAGATCGGGCAGTTCCTGGCCAATTTCCCTGGCGACCGGCGATTGCAGGTCGCCATGGGCGGCGGACAGCAGCCGGTCGGTGGCGGCGTCGATGGCGGTGGCGGTGGTGGCGATGGTGCGCCGGGCCGACGCCCAGCTCATCGTGCCGCACAATATGGCGATGATCAGCGCGCGGCCGATCTGGATCAGGTCATCTTCCTGGCCCGGCGTATAGCCTAGCACCAGCGAGAGGATGAACACCAGCGCCCCTGCGGCACAGGCGAAGGCAGCAGCGCGGCTTTTCAACGTCACGCCCTGCATGTGCCTCCCAGCCCGATACCGGCCCCGATGCGAGGCCCCCAATCAGTCGGATATGAAGGACAGTGGTTAAGAAAGGGTCAGCAAAACGTCCGAAAAACGTCACTTTTTGCGGCGCAATATCAGGTAGAGCGCGCCGTCGCCGCCATGGCGCGGGTGGGCGACGCGCACGCTGGCGATGCGATCGGCATAGGGGCTGGTTTCGAGCCAATGGCCGATCTCGCCCCGGATCGCGCCGCGGCGTCCTTTATCCGCATTCGCCGCGCTTTTCGGCGGTTTGCCGGTGACGACCAGCAGGACGCGGGCATCGCGCGACAGGGCGGCTGCGATCGCCTGGTTAAGGTACGCATGTGCAGCGGAGAGCGTGTGACCGTGCAGGTCGATGCTGGTGTCTGGGCTGATGCTACCGCTACGGATTCGGCGCTCCCACCCGGTATCGAGCACCGCCGCGGGGGTCCGTGCGGGCGGCGCGACAGGGGGCGGTTTCGGGGTCCGGACCGGTGGCGGCGTTAACCTTGTCTTGACCGGTGGTTCGATCGGCAGCGGCGCGTTGGTCGGACTGGCGACGGGCCGGGCGCTGGGCCGGATCGGGCGCACGGTGCGGGCCAGCGCGGACCAGAGCGCTTCTTCCTCGCTGGACAGGCGACGCCGGGCCATGGCGCGGATCAGGGTCGGACGAGGCGCGCCGCCGAGCCGATCGGCAGCAGCACCAAAGCGCTGCCCCGCGCCGACATGCCGCCCGCTATGCCCCGCGCCCGCGCGCCCGCGCCCCAGAAACTGTCGAAACGGTTGGCGCCCTTGATCGCGCCGCCGGTATCCTGCGCGATCCACACGCCCGCCGGTTCGGCCCGGTCGAGCGACAGCAGCACCGGCGCGCCCAGCGGAATGAATTTGGGATCGGCCGCGACCGTCGCTTCGGCCGTCACCGGCACGCCGAGCGCGCCGATCGGCCCGGCGCCGGTCAATTCGCGGAAGAAGACGAAGCTGCGATTCTCGTTCATGATCGCCGCGCCTTCGGCCGGATGGGCGCGCAGATATTGCATGATGTCCTGCATCGACCCGGCCTGGATCAGCCCGCGATCCTTCATCAGCTTGCCGATGCCGGTATAGTCGCGGCCATTCTGTCCGTCATAGCCGATGCGCATGACGCCGCCGTCGGGCAGGTTCAGCCGGCCGCTGCCCTGCACCTGAAGGAAGAAGAACTCCACCGGGTCGGCGGCCCAGGCCAGTTCCAGCCCGCGCCCGGCGATCGTACCGGACACGATCTGGCTGCGATCATCATAGGGGACAAACTTCGTGCCGTTCACCTTGCCCCGGACCGTGCGGCCTTTCAGGCTGTCGCTGAACTGGCCGAGATCGACATCGATCAGGTCGGTGGGGCGGCGATAGATCGGCACTTCATAGCCTGGCTGGCGGGTGCGCGATCCGGCGATTTCCGGCTCATAATAGCCGGTGACGAAGGCCGCGCCGTCGCCCACCTGCACCGCTTCGAAATAGCGGGAGAAAAACTCGCTGGCCGATGCTTCGGGCCAACTGGATGCGGCGGCGCAAGCGTTGTTCCAGTCGGACCCCTTGGTCAGGCCGCTGGCGTCTGTGCGCTTCATCAGCGTCGGGCAGGAGATGCGGAATGCCTGGAGCGCCAAGCGGGCACGTTCGCCCGACGGGATCAGGCTCGCAATATCCGGGCCGCGGGTGACGCCCAGACTCGCTGCAGTGCCCTTGTCCAACGCGGGGTCGGCAGGCAATTCGACCGGCAGGGTCGGGCGCGGCGTGGCGGGAACGGGACGGGTCGCTTCGCCTGACGGAATCGGGCGCGCGGGACCGGTGGCGGAAGGAGGTATCATGCCACCCGCGCAAGCGGACAGCATCAGCGCTGCCAGCAGCGCCGCCCCCGACTGGCGCGCGATCATGCGACGTCGTCGGTTTCGCTAAGCTTCCAATTGGGGTCCGCGCTGCGGATGTCGCGAGTGAAGGTCCACACATCCTTGGTGCCGACCGCGTCCGTCATCGACCCGGCGACGACGTTGCCGTCCTTGTCGCGGGTGACGGCAGCGATGTCGGCCTCAAACCGCAGCGCGACTTCGGCGATGCGGCCGTTGAGCGAGGCCTCGACGATCTGCGCCTTTTCGATCCGCACCAGGCGGTTGTCGAGCACGTGGCCGTCGGCTTCCCGCGCGGTGATCGCTTCTTCGAACGAGGCGCGGACGTCATCGTCACACAGCCAGGCCAGTTCGTCGCGGTCGCCGCGCCAGAAAGCTTCCAGCACCATTTTATAGGCGCTCTTGGCACCGTCCACGAACTGGGGAACATCGAAGCTGCGGTCGGCGGCTATCAGCGCGCGCACGCCATTTTCCGCGCCCGGCGCAATCAGCCCTTCGGCCAGGCGGATGGAATCGCCGCTATTTTGCGCGACAGGGCCGGGTTGCAGCACCGTCACCTTGGCGCGTTCGTCGGCCGGACGCAGCGCGGGTTCCTGTTCGTGGCCCGTGCGCTTGCCGAGCACCGAATAGAGCCGCAGCGCCAGAAAACCGGCGATCATGGCGAGGATGACGATCACATACACGGAAGGCTATACCCTTTTGCGTGGGACAATGTTCCAACCAACATAGGCATGTTTGCACCCAACTTCAAATGGCCCATCGCACAGCGTTTCGCCAGGGTGCGCCATTGCCCTGATCCAACGCCCCTGCTAAGCGCGCGGGTCATCATTGTCCGGGGGCCATCGCGCCGCCGCCAACAGCGAAAGTCTAGGTAAAGAGCATGGCCGACGAAACGGATCACATCACCACAAACTTGGGTAATGGCGCTTTGGGCAACGGCGCCGACACCGCGCCGCAGATTGCGCTGATCAGCCAATATGTGAAGGATCTGTCGTTCGAAAATCCGAACGCGCCGGCGGTCTATCAGTGGCAGGACCAGCCGCAGATCGACGTCCAGTTCAACATCGGTGCCGAAAAGGTCGGTGATGAAGTGCTGGAAATCGCGCTGAAGATCGAAGTGAAGGCGATCGCGCCGCAGGGCACCGCCTTTGCCGTCGAACTGCTCTACGCCGCCATTTTCGGGATGCGCAACGTGCCCGAAGACCAGATCCAGCCCTTCATGCTGGCCGAAGCGCCGCGCCTGATCTTTCCCTTCGCCCGGCGCGTGCTGGCCGACGCGATCCGCGACGGCGGCTTCCCGCCGCTGCTGCTCGACCCGATCGATTTCGGCGCGCTGTACCTGCAACAGGCGCAGCAGATGGAAGTCACGACGGGCGAACCGGCCGGTCACGCCTGATAATTCTGATATCCGTTCGTGCTGAGTAGGGACTGAGCTTGTCGAAGGCCCATATCGAAGCATCCGCGAAATTGCCCTTCGATACGCCACTTCGACTTCGCTCAGTGGCTACTCAGGACGAACGGATGTTTATCGCCAGAGGGATGAGGCCATGAAACTTGTCCGCGCCCTTGGCTCGGTAGGCGGGCTTACGCTGGTCAGCCGGGTGCTGGCGCTGGTCCGCGATTCGCTGGCGGCGCGTTATGTCGGCGCGGGCTTTGCATCGGACGCCTTTAACGGCGTTGCCTTCCGCTTGCCCAATATGTTCCGCGCGCTCTTTGCCGAGGGTGCCTTTTCCGCCGCCTTCATCCCCCTGTTCAACAAGAAAGCGACGGGCGAGGGCGGATTACCCGCCGGTTATGATTTCGCCGAGCGCGCGCTGGCGGTGCTGCTGCCGGTCCTGATTCTCTTCACGCTCATCCTGATCGCCGCAGCCTGGCCGGTCACATGGGCGCTGTCGGGCGGCTTTGCGCGACAGAATCCGAGCGCAGAGCAATTCGCCTTCGCCGTGACGCTCTCGCGCATCACCATTCCCTATCTGGCGCTGATCTCCCTCGCCTCGCTGCTAGGCGGCATCCTTAATTCGCTCGACAAATTCTGGGTCAATGCGGCCGCGCCGATCCTGTTGAACGTCGCAATGATCGCGGGTCTGTGGTTCTTTCACGGCGCCGACGAATATGAGACGGCGCGAGTGCAGGCCATGTCGGTGACGATCGGCGGGGCGTTGCAACTACTCTGGCTGATCTGGGCGTGCAGGCGCGCAGGCGTGAAGATGACGATCAAGCGGCCGCGTCTGGACAAGGACGTGCGCGAATTGCTGCGCAAGATTTTGCCGGCGGCCGCAGGGGCTGGCGCGTCGCAGATCAATCTGCTGATCTCCACCGCTTTGTCAGGCTGGCTGCTGGCGTCGGGGTCTATAACCTATATCTATTATGCCGACCGGCTGAACCAGTTGCCGCTGGGCCTGATCGGCATTGGCCTGGGCACCATCCTGCTCCCTACCATCTCGCGGATGTTGTCCAAGGGGGAAGACGCCGCGGCGATGGAGACGCAGAACCGGGGCATCGAACTCGCCCTGTTCCTGACCCTGCCCGCGACCGTCGCGTTCCTGGTGGTGGCCGAGCCGATCGTGCGCGGGCTGTTTCAATATGGCCGCTTTACCGCCGAAGACGCGATGCGGTGCGGCTGGGCGTTGTCGGCCTTCTCGATCGGCTTGCCGTCCTACGTCCTCGTCAAGGTGCTGACGCCTGGCTATTATGCGCGCGGCGACACGAAGACGCCGGTGCGTTATGCGATGCTGTCGATCCTCATCAACATCATCGGCAACCTCGCCATGATCCCGACTTTGGGCCATATCGGCCCGCCGCTCGCGACGGCGCTCGCCTCCACCGTCAATGTCGCGATGCTCTACCGAACATTGGTGAAGCGCGGCCATTTCGCCGCTGATGCGGGGCTGCGCCGTCGCCTGCCGCGGCTGGCCATCGCTGCGCTCATCATGGGCGTCGTGCTGTGGGCGGGCGAGGGTCTGCTCGATCCCTGGCTGTCCGGGGCGATGGTGCAGCGCTATGTCGCGCTGGCGCTGCTTGTCGGCGCGGGCGTCGCGCTGTACGCGCTGGCCTCCTTCGTCACCGGGGCCTATCGGCTCTCCGACATCAAGGCGCTGATGCGCCGCAAAAGTGCAACTTCGTAAGAACGGATCAATCCATGCGCGTCCTTTCCGGCATCCAGCCCACCGGCAATCTGCACCTTGGCAACTATCTGGGTGCGATCCGCAACTGGGTGCGGATGCAGGATGAGATGCCCGCCATGGCCGCGGAAGCGGGCGTGGCAGACTCGGACAAAAACTCCCAAAGCCAGTGCTTCTTCTTCCTGGCCGACATGCATTCGATCACCGTGCATGAAGGGCGCGAACAGCGCATCCGCAATGTGCGCGACATGGCCGCTGCTCTGGTCGCCGCCGGGATCGACCCGGATCGCAGCGTCCTGTTCAATCAGGCGCGCGTGCCCGCCCATGCGGAACTCGCCTGGTTGCTGAACGGCACCGCGCGCATCGGCTGGCTCAATCGCATGACCCAGTTCAAGGACAAGGTCGGCAAGGACCGCGAGGGCGCATCGATCGGCCTGTTCGTCTATCCGGTGCTCCAGGCCGCCGACATATTGCTCTACAACGCTACCCATGTTCCAGTGGGCGAGGACCAGAAACAGCATCTGGAGCTGGCGCGCGACATTGCGGCGAAGTTCAACAGCGATTTCGGCGTCGAACTCTTCACCTTGCCAGATCCGATCATCCCCAAGGAATCGGCGCGGATCATGTCCTTCCGCGATGGCAGCGCGAAAATGTCGAAATCCGATCCGTCGGACATGAGCCGCATCAACCTGACCGATGACGACGACGCCATCATGACCAAGGTGAAGAAGGCCAAGACCGATCCCGAACCGCTGCCCGAAACGGCGGAAGGACTGGTTGGTCGGCCCGAAGCGCAAAATTTGATCGGAATCTACGCCACCCTGTCGGGCACCACGCCCGATGCGGTCTGCGCGGAATTTGCCGGCAAGGGCTTCGGCGCGTTCAAGCCGGCGCTGGGCGAGGTGCTGGTCGACACGTTGCGCCCGATTCGCCAGCGCTTCCTCGAATTGCGCACCGACGACGCGGCACTCGACGCGATCCTCGATAAAGGCGCGGCGAAGGCGGCGGCGGCGGCGGAACCGACGTTGCGGGCAGCCTATGACGCGATGGGCCTGATGCGATAATGTCACAGGGCTGGCCTAAACAGCCGGCCGCTGGGCATGGCCTGTACGGGAAGGCGGGACGAGCGTCGTCCATGTTTTCGACAGGGACATGGTGTGCGCCCGTTCGGTCGGTTCGCGCGTTCAATCGATGTTCAGTTGCGTTTTGCTATCGCAACGCGCAATGATGCTCAAAGGCTCATGCCTGGTACAGGACGCAGAAAAATGACCCGTTTCAAGAAGTTCGGCCTGATTGCGGCACCCGCTCTAGCGCTGGTGGCGCTCTCGGGCTGCACCACCGGTTTCAAGGCCGATGTCGCGCGGTTCCAGCAGCTCCCCGCTCCTGCCGGGCAAAGCTATATCGTCGTCGCCGACAATCCGCAGCTCGCCGGTGGCCTGGAATTCGCCCATTATGCCGACATGGTCGGGCAGCGGCTGGCGCGGACCGGCTATGTCCAGGCTAGCGACCCGGCCCGTGCCGACCTGATCGTGCGTGTCGCCTATGATGTCGATAATGGCCGTGAAAAGGTCCGCTCGACCGGGATCGGCGGTGGTTATGGCGCTGGTTTCGGTGGTGCCTGGGGCGGCGGCTGGGGCCGTGGCCGCTGGGGTCGCCCCTGGGGCTATGGCTTCTATGATCCGTGGCTGTTCGGCGGTGGCGGTTTCAACGACGTGTCGAGCTACACCGTCTACACCAGCGACCTCAGCATGAAGATCGACCGCGCGGCCGACAATCGCCGCCTGTTCGAAGGCAAGGCGAGCGCCCAGTCGCTGTCGAACAAGCTGACCTATCTGGTGCCCAACCTGATCGACGCGATGTTCACCAACTTCCCCGGCCAGAATGGGGAAGATGTGAAGATCACCCTGCCGCCCGAAAAAAAGGGCTGACATCAGGCATAGCGGTTTTGAAAAGCCCGGCGCTTGCCCCCAAGCGCCGGGCTTTTTGCGTTGATGCCCCCCTGACCACGCAGATAGCCAAGCCTTGCGCCATTTTCCGCTGTCCCCTGCCCCGGCATAGCGGATAGCGTGCCCCGGTCCGTTGCCATCGGCAGCGCCATTGCCAGCGTCACCGGGGGAACCACGCCTATGTCCTTGACCGTCCGCATCCTGATCGCGCTCGCGTTGGGGCTGGGCAGTGGCATTGCTCTGGCCGAATGGGGCGGCGGCCTGGAGAGCGGCTGGGCCGGCGACGTCGTCGCGGTGGCGCAGCCGATTGGCAAGGCCTGGCTGGGCGGGTTGCAGATGCCGCTGATCCCCTTGATCTTCGCGCTGCTGGTGACAGGCATCACCCAGGCGGCGACCAGCGCGCGGACCAACTTCATGGCCGGCCGCGCGATCGCGCTATTCGCGATCCTGCTGACGGTGGCGGCCGCGGTCGCCGCGCTGATCGGGCCACTGATGCTGCATCTGTGGCCTGTGCCGCCCGGAGCGGTCGGCGCGCTGGCGGGCGCGGACGGCCTATCGGAGGTGCCGGACGTGCGCCCGTCGGCGGAATGGCTGTTGGGCTTTATCCCGGTCAATCCGCTGAAGTCCGCAAGCGAGGGGCAGGTGGTCGCCGTGGTGCTGTTCGCGCTGGTTTTCGGCTTTGCCGTCACGCGCATTGCACCGGATCGCCGCGCGCAACTGACCGGTTTCTTCCAGGCGCTGGCCGACGCGCTGCTGGTGGTGGTCGGCTGGGTGTTGTGGCTCGCGCCGATCGGCGTGTTCGCGCTGGCGCTGGTCGCGGGCGCCCGGTCGGGCCTGGCGACGGCGGGCGCGCTGCTCCATTATATTGGCTTCATCGTGCTGATCTGCGTCGCGGTGACGCTGCTGGTCTATCCGATGGTCGTGATCGCCGGGCGAATCGGGCTGGGCCGATTCGCGCGCGCCGCCCTGCCCGCCCAGGCCATCGCCTTTTCCACCCAAAGCTCGATCGCTTCCCTGCCCGCGATGATCCAGGCGAGCGACGGGCCGCTGGACGTGCGCGAAACCACACGCAGCATCGTCCTGCCGCTCGCCATATCGCTGTTCCGCATCACAAGCCCGCCCGCCAATCTGGGCGTCGCCCTCTATGTGGCGGCGATGAACGGCGTGACGCTCGGCCCGGCGCAACTGGTGATGGGGGTGCTGGTGGCTGCGATCGTCAGCCTGGCCGCCGTTGGCCTGCCCAGCCAGATCACCTTCTTCACCACCACCGGCCCCATTTGCCTGGCCATGGGCGTGCCGGTGGAGGCGTTGCCGCTGTTGCTGGCGGTGGAGACGGTGCCGGATATTTTCCGCACGGTCGGCAATGTCACCGCCGACATGGCAGCGGCGCGGATTTTGGATCGGCGGGGGACGCTCGCAGCCTAAATCCCGTTCGCCCTGAGCCTGTCAAAGGGCATTGCGCGCGCCCTTCGACAGGCTCAGGGCGAACGGAGGACAAGGCCGTTCCCAGCCTTACGGCGCTCGTCGCGCCGTAAGGATTTTCACCGGCGCGGCTAGCATCTGGCCCTTCATCACGCCCTCCCCTGCGGTGGCGGATTTGGGCGCGGCCAGGATCGCCTTCACCACGTCCATGCCCTCGACCACATGAGCGAAGACGGCAAAGCCCTGATTGTCGCCGCCTGCCTGTTGCGGCTGGGCGTCCATGGCCGGCATCTTACCCAGCACGATGAAGAAGTCCCCGGTCGCGCTGCCGGGCGCATAGCGGGCCATCGACAGCGCGCCATCGTCATGGGTGAGGCTGGTCTGGGTGGTCGGTTCATGTTTGATCGGCGGCAATATCCGCTTCGGATCATTTTGTGTGCCGCCTTGGACGAAGCCATAATCGGCCGCGCCCACGCCGCGATAGAAGAGCGTGCCGTCGAACCGCTTCTGATCGACATATCGCAGGAAATTGGCGGCGGTGACGGGCGCCTTGTCGGCATGGACGGTGACGACGATCCGCCCGGCATCGGTGTCCAGCGCGACGCGGACGTCGGCCGGCGCCTCTTGCGGAGTCTGGGCCGCAGCAGGCGATAGGCCAAGGAGGGCGGCGAGGAGGAGCAGTAGCGGGCGAATCATACCCTTACCCTAGCTTGTCCTACGCCACATGCCAGAGGGCTGTGTCAGCCCTCTAGCAGGCGCTGGAGCGCGCGGACGTCGGCATCCATGTCCGGGTTGCTCTCCCGCAACGCTTCGATCGTGCGCACGGCATGGATCACCGTGCTATGATCGCGCCCGCCGAAGATGCGCCCGATTTCGGGCAGCGAGCGGGGCGTCATCTTCTTGGCGAGGTACATCGCCACCTGGCGCGGCCGGGCGACGGCGCGGGCGCGGCGCTTGGAGCGCATTTCCGACGGGTCGATCTTGAAATGGGCGGCGCAGGCCTTCTGGATTTCGTCCACCGTGATGCGCCGCGCATTGGCGCGCACCGCGTCGGCCAACATGCCCTGCGCAAAGTCCAGGTCGATCGAGCGGCCGGTCAGTTGGCCATAGGCGACCAGCTTGTTGAACGCCCCCTCCAGTTCGCGCACGTTCGACCGGATCGCGCGAGCGAGGAAATCGATCACTGCGTCGGGAACCGGCGGATCGCCAGCCACCGCGCGCTTGGATTCGAGGATGGCGAGGCGCAGATCGAGCCCCGCCGGCTGGATGTCGGCGACCAGGCCGCCGGCCAGGCGAGAGAGGATGCGCGGGTCGATCGATTCGAGCATCTGCGGCGGCCGGTCGGCGGTCACGACGATGCGCGCGCCGCTATCGATCAGGTCGTTGATCGTGTGGAGAAATTCCTCCTGCGTCGATCCCTTGCCCGCGATGAACTGAATATCGTCGATCAGCAGCAGCCGGGCGGCGCGCAGCCGGCCCTTGAACGCCATCGTCTCATTGGCGCGCATCGCGTTCACAAATTCCATCATGAAGCGTTCGGCCGACATGTAGAGCACGGGAGCCGCGGGCGAATGGGCCGAAAAGGCGCGGGCGATGGCGTGGAGCAGGTGGGTCTTGCCCTGGCCGGTGCCGCCATGGATGAACAGCGGGCTGAACCGCGGCGTGGCTTCGCCGGCCATCGCCTGAGCGGCAGACCAGGCCAGGCGATTGGTTTCGCCCACGACAAAATCGTCAAAGCCGTGGCGCGGCAGGAAGTTGGAGGCGATGGCGACGGGCGTGGCATCTTCGGCCGGCGTCGCCGGTTCGACATGCACGACCTCCAGCAGGCGCGGGCCGGTGGCGTCGGGGGCACGGCGCAACCGCACCTCGCGCACGGCGGCCCCGGCGCTGCGCCAGGCCATGCGCAGGCGGTCGCCAAACTGGCCGGACACGAAATTGGCGCTGAAGTCGCTGGCGACCAGCAGGTCGAGCGTCTGCGATTCGGGGCAATAGTCGCCCAGGCGGACGGGCTTCAACCACTGGTCGAACATGCGCGCGCCGACATCACGACGCAGGCCTGCACGGATGCTGGTCCAGACGGATTCCAGACCCGCATCGGCCTGGATCATCTCTCCGTCTTGCCAACCAACCACGCCCACAACATCCTTCATATTTTTCGACGACCTACCAACTATGCCCCCCGGTCCGGGCAGGAAAAAAGACGCAAAGATCCTCGATCGGAAAAGCCCCCGCCATCCCGAGTTCCTTACGATATGCAATCTCACATGACGGCCGCATCAAGGTGATTCGACAGCGGCCGGATTTCAAAAATAGACAGGGGCGCACCGCCGGATCAAGGGCAGCATGGTTCAAAAAAGTGAAATAAAGCCGTTGACTCAGCAAAGCCGCGGGAATCGAACGACAATGAAATTATCGCCTTATTTCAATACTTTGTGGGCATGTAATCGTAACGCTTCGCGTCGAATCGCGGGAAATTGGCCGATCGTCAAAAATGACCGATTTATGAACTAACGACGAAAGGCCCGCCCCAGCGATGGGGCGGGCCTTATGATCTGCCGAAAAACCCGAAAGGGTTTAGGCGAGCGCGCTGACAGCCTTGGTCAGGCGGCCGAACTTGCGCGACGCGGTATTCTTGTGCAGCACGCCGCGGGCGACGCCACGGGCCAGCTCGGGCTGGACGGCCTGCAGGGCGGTCGCAGCAACATCCTTGTCACCGGCGGCGAGGGCGGCTTCCACCTTCTTGACCAGGGTGCGGATCCGGCTGATGCGGGCGCCATTGATTTCGGCGCGACGCTCGTTGCGACGGATGCGCTTCTTGGCTTGCGGCGTATTGGCCATTCTATTCCTCGGTTCTCATCAAATCTCGGGAAGAGGCCCGCCGAACAACCGACATGCCTCGTGAAGGAGCGCCCCTTACAGAGGTTCGGGGCAGGCGTCAACGGATTCGGGCCAGGCTATTTCTGACATTTGGGGCAGAAGAAGGTCGATCGTCCGCTATCCACCCGGCGCTGGACCGTGCCGCCGCACAGGCAGGATTCGCCTTCGCGCCCATAGACCCGCCATTGTTTCGAAAAATAGCCCAGTTCCCCGTCGGGCCGCGCATAATCGCGCAGGGTGGAGCCGCCCGCGACGATGGCGGCGGACAGGACGTCGCGAATCGCCTCCACCAGAACGCCAAGTCGCGGTCGACCGATTTTGCCCGCCACGCGAGTCGGCGCAATGCCCGCCATGTTGAGCGCTTCGCACACATAGATATTGCCCAGCCCGGCGACGATTCGCTGGTCGAGCAAGGCCGCCTTGATCGATGTACCCTTGCCCTTGAGCGCATCGGCCAGCCGCGCGGTGTCGAAATCCGGCCCCAGCGGTTCCGGCCCCATGCGGGTGAAGGGCGTGTAGCTCTCCCACGCATCCGACCGCACCAGATCGAGCGAACCGAAGCGCCGCGGGTCGTTGAGCGCCAGCACATGGCCGCTGCCCGTTTCCAGCAACAGATGGTCATGCGTGCCGATCTCCGTCGGATCGATTCGCCAGCGACCCGACATGCCGAGGTGAAAGATCATCATGTCGCCGCGATCGGTTTCGATCAGGCCATATTTGGCCCGGCGCGACAGTCCCGTCACCCTCGCCCCGGTCATCCGCTGGCGCAGGTCGACGGGAATCGGCCAGCGCAGGTCGGCGCGGCGCGGCTCCACCCGCGTCAGCACCGCCCCATGGAGGACGGCGCGCAGGCCAGCGACGGTGGTTTCGACTTCGGGAAGTTCAGGCATTGAGAACATCTAGGAAATGGCCGCTACAATAACCAGCTTCTTGGCTGGAACGGCGCGCAATCTCTGTTTAGAGGGCATATTCATGAACGACACAGCATCTTTCGGTTATCGCGACGTCGATGCCGCTGCAAAACAGGGCATGGTCCGCGAAGTCTTTTCCAACGTCGCCGCGAAATATGATCTGATGAACGACGCCATGTCCGGCGGCGCGCATCGGCTGTGGAAGGACCAGTTCGTGCGTCGGGTGAAGCCGCGCGCCGGCGAGCAGATACTCGACATGGCGGGCGGCACGGGGGATATCGCGTTTCGGATGCACAAATATGGCGCGCAGGTGACCGTATCGGACATTAATCCCGAGATGCTGGCCGTGGGCGTCGAGCGGGCGCAGAAGAAGGGCTATGAGGGGCTGATCTGGTCCGAACAAAATGCGGAAGAGTTGACGTTCGACGACCGGACGTTCGACGCCTATACGATCGCCTTTGGCATTCGCAACGTCACCCATATCGATCAGGCGCTTGGCGAGGCGCACCGCGTTCTCAAATTCGGCGGTCGTTTCTTCTGCCTGGAGTTTTCGACCACCACCTGGCCTGGCTTTTCGGACGTCTATGACGTCTATTCGCACAAATTGGTGCCGCATCTGGGCAAGCTGTTCGCCAATGACGCCGAAAGCTATCGCTACCTGATCGAATCGATCCGCCGCTTCCCGCCCATGCCCAAATTTGAGGGGATGATCCGTGAAGCCGGCTTTGTGAACACCAAGGTCGAGCCGATATTGGGCGGGCTGGTCGCCATTCACAGCGGCTGGAAGATTTGACGCCCGCATGACCGCTCACATCACGCATATCTGGCGCCTCCTGAAATGGGGCCGCACGCTGGCGCGGCATGGCGCGCTGACCGGGATCGAGCGCGATCCGCTGACCCCGGCACCGGTGCGCCGGCTGGTGCGGTTGGCGCGGTTGGGCGCGCGGGTGCCCAAGCAGCCGCGCTATGCCGACGCGTTCCAGTCGATCGGTCCCGCGGCGATCAAGCTGGGCCAGACGCTGGCGACCCGGCCCGACCTGGTCGGCGATCATGCGGCCAACGACCTACTGCGGTTGCAGGACGCCCTGCCCCCCGTCCCGTTCGACACGATCCGGGCGCAGATCGAGCAGAGTTTCGGCCGCCCTCTCGACGCGCTTTACAGCCGGTTCGACGAAGTGCCGGTCGGTGCAGCCTCGATCGCGCAGGTCCATCGCGCGGTGACCACCGACGGCCGCGACGTCGCGGTCAAGGTGATCCGCCCCGGCGTGATCGAGAAGTTCAACCGCGACATCCAGACCTATGAATGGGCCGCCGCCCATGTCGAGATGCTGGGCGGCGAAATCGCGCGGCTGCGCCCGCGGCTGGTGATCGCCAACATGAAGCGCTGGACCGCGCGCGAACTGGATTTGCGGCGCGAGGCGGCGTCTGCGTCCGAACTGTCCGAAATGATGGAGGCGATGCCGGGCTATCGCATCCCCGCCATCGACTGGGATCGCACGACCGGCAAGGTCATGACGATGGAGTGGATCGACGGGATCAAAATCTCCGATCGCGATGCGCTGATCGCGGCGGGCCATGATGTGAAGATTCTGGCCGCGCGGCTGGTCAACGCCTTCCTGCGACAGGCGATCTCCGAAGGCTTCTTCCACGCCGACATGCATCAGGGCAATTTGTTCGTGCGGGCCAATGGCGACATCGTCGCAATCGATTTCGGCATCATGGGCCGGATCGATCGGCGCGCTCGCATGTGGCTGGCGGAGATCCTCTACGGCCTGATCACCGGCAATTATAAGCGCGTCGCGGAAATCCATTTCGAGGCGCAATATGTGCCCGGCCATCATAATGTCGATGAATTCGCCACGGCCCTGCGCGCGGTGGGCGAGCCGATGCGCGGCAAGGCGGCCAGCGAATTGTCAGTCGGCGGGATGCTCGACGGCCTGTTTGCCATCACCCGCGATTTCGACATGCAGACCCAGCCGCACCTGCTGCTGCTGCAAAAGACGATGGTCATGGTGGAGGGCGTGGCCCACAGCCTCGATCCCGACATCAATATGTGGGAAACCAGCGGCCCCTTCGTAAAGGGCTGGCTGCGCGACGAATTGGGGCCGGAGGCGAAGGCCGCCGACACGCTGATCGAAAATTGGCGCACGCTGCAACGCCTGCCGGGGCTGGTGAAGCGGATCGAGGACGCCTTCCCCGAGAAGGGCGGTGCCCCACCCCTGCCACCGCTCAGCGAGATCAAGCTGATCCGCGTGGGCGGCGGCTGGCGCTATGCGCTGGTCGCGGTGATCGCGGCGGCGGCCGGGGCTGGCGCTATGGCATTGCTTACCTTATCTTGAGGCCATGACCCGCGAAGAAGCCATTGCCCGGATCAAGCCGCATGAAGCGGAACTGCGCGCGGCGGGGATAACCTCGCTCGCTCTATTCGGATCGGTGGCGCGAGGCGAGGCGCGCGCGGATTCGGACGTTGACCTGATGTGCGAAATTGACAGTGAAAGTCGCATGGGCCTGTTAGAATTTATAGGCGTGCAGTTGCGACTGGCGGACTTTATGCGAAGCCCCGTCGATCTTGTCGAACGTGCCGCTATGAGGCCCCGAATCCGCGCATCGGCGGAATCGGACATGGTCGCCATTTTCTAAGCGTGGCTCTCAATCGAGATATTGATCGACTGGAGTTGATCGTCGAACTGATCGACCATATCCATCGTCGGCTGACGGATATTACGGAAGACGGCTTTTTAGGCAGTCAGGACGAGATCGACCTCACCTCCTTTCGCCTGCTGCATATTGGCGAGGCGGCGCATAAACTATCCGCGGATATCAAGGCGCGGCACCCAGCGCTTCCATGGGCCGCCATTTACCAGATGCGCAATGTCATCAGCCACGACTATCCCGCTATCATACCATGGCGCATATGGGATACGGCGAGCAGCAAGCTGGATGAACTGCGCGCGATGTGCCGCACCGAACTGGACAAACTTGCCGAATGACCCAGCGCGTCCTCCTCATCATCTCCGGTGGCATTGCGGCCTATAAGGCGCTCGAACTGGTGCGTGCGCTGCGCAAGCGCGCCATATCGGTGCGGGCGGTGTTGACGCAGAGTGCGCAGCAGTTCGTCACGCCGCTCAGCCTGGGCGTGCTGACCGAGGACCATGTCTTTACCCAATTGTTCGACCTGAAGGACGAGCAGGAGATCGGCCATATCCAGCTCAGCCGCCAGGCCGATCTGGTCGTGGTCGCGCCCGCGACCGCCAATATCCTGGCGAAGATGGCGAACGGCATCGCCGATGACCTGGCCACTACGCTGCTGCTCGCGACCGACAAGCCGGTGCTGGCCGTGCCCGCGATGAATGTGCGGATGTGGCATCACAAGGCGACGCAGCGCAATCTGGAGCGGCTCCATGCCGATGGCGTCCATATCATGACGCCCGATGATGGCGCGATGGCGTGCGGGGAGTTCGGCAAGGGGCGACTGCCTGAACCGGAGGTGATCGCGGCGGAGATCGAGCGGTTAATGGCGCTACCAAAGGGCGTCGATCCGCTGGCGGATCAGCCCGATTTCGCGGGGGAGGTGCAGCGTTTAGCTTCGCTAAACTCGGCTTTACCTCGTTTCTCGACTTCGCGCGAAACGAACGGGGCTTTGGGTGGCAAGCACATCCTCATCACCGCCGGTCCCACACATGAGCCGATCGATCCGGTGCGTTACATCGCCAATCGGTCGTCGGGCAAACAGGGCTTCGCTATCGCCGCCGCCGCTGCGCAGGCGGGTGCGCGGGTAACGCTGGTGGCCGGGCCGGTGCATCTGCCCACGCCGCCCGGCGTGACCCGTGTCAATGTGGAAACAGCTCGGCAGATGCTGGCGGCGGTCGAGGCTGCGTTGCCTGCCGACGCCGCGATCATGGTCGCGGCCGTTGCCGATTGGCGCGCCGCCGATGCCCCCGACCAAAAGATCAAGAAGGATGGATCGGGCCAGCCCGCCCCGCTCGTTTTGGTCGAAAACCCCGACATTCTCGCCACGCTGGGCCGCCACGCCAACCGGCCCACGCTGCTGGTCGGCTTCGCCGCCGAAACGCAGCATATCGCAACCCATGCCCAGGCCAAGCTGGCGAAGAAAGGCGCGGACTGGATCGTCGCGAACGACGTATCGGGTGACGTGATGGGCGGCGACGCCAACGCCGTGCAGATCGTCACCGCCGCCGGCATCGAATCCTGGCCCAGCCTGCCCAAAAGCGCGGTCGCCGACAAACTCATCGAAAAGGTCACCCATGCCCTCGCCGCTCTTACCGATTGACATAAAGCTCAAGCGCCTGCCCCATGGCGAAGGACTGCCCGTCCCCGCTTATGCCACCGCCCATGCGGCGGGCATGGACGTGGTGGCGGCCGAAGACCTTGTTCTCGCGCCCGGCGGTCGTCACGCGGTCGCGACCGGCTTTGCGATGGCTATTCCAGAGGGCTATGAAGTGCAGGTCCGCCCCCGCTCCGGCCTGGCGCTCAAGCATGGCATCAGCCTGCCCAACACGCCCGGCACGATCGATGCCGATTATCGCGGCGAATTGAGGGTCATCCTCATCAATCTTGGCAACGCGCCCTTCCCCATCGCGCGCGGCGACCGGATCGCACAGCTAGTGGCGGCGCCGGTGCAGCTTGCCAGCTTTACAGAAGTCGATAGTCTCGACGATACCGTCCGGGGACAGGGCGGGTTCGGTTCGACAGGAGTGTGACGCAATGACGATGCTGCTTTCGCTGATGCTGACCGCCACCCCGGTTCCAGGCGATGCCCCGCCAATGCCGCAGGATCTGACGACCGTTCCGGTAATCCATGGCTGGAAGGGCCGCAGCATGTCGCCGCGCTGGTCCGAAGATGTTGCGAAACTCTATCGCCATGGCGATTGCAGCGGCGCGGTCAATTATGAAGGATCGCGGCTGTTGGAGATCGACATGCTGTTCCTGCTTTCGGGCGACGGCAAGCCGCTGAAGATCGCGCCGGTCAACGCGCGCTGCCCGGATGTGGAGAAGTTCGTGAGCGGCCGTATCCTGGGCACGTTGCGCGGGTCGTTTCCCAAAAGCGGCGCGGCGCAACCGCGTTGGATGCGCTCGCAGGTCCGTTTCCTCTGGTCCGACGCGCCGTGACACTGAGCGACGAACAACTGGACCGCTACGCCCGGCACATCATCCTGAAGGAAATCGGCGGCGCAGGCCAGGCGCGGCTGCTGTCTGCGGACGTGGCAGTGATCGGCGCGGGCGGCATCGGCAGCCCGGCAATCCTCTATCTGGCTGCCGCTGGCATCGGCACGATCCGGGTGATAGACGATGATTCGGTCGCCCTGTCCAACCTGCAACGGCAGGTTCTGTTCGGCACCGCCGATGTCGGCGCGCCAAAGGCGGAGGCGGCGATGGCCGCAGTGGCGCGGATCAATCCCGACGTGAAGCTGATCCCGATCAACGCCCGAATCAATGCCGACAATGCCGCCATCATGCTGCGCGACGCCGATGTCATCCTGGACGGCTGCGACAATTTCGACACCCGGCTGGCGGTGGCGGACAGCGCCCAGCGCCTGCGCATCCCGCTCGTCTCGGCCGCGGTCGGCCCATTCGAGGGGCAACTTTCCACCTATCGCGGCTGGGAAGCGGACAAGCCCTGCTATCGCTGCCTGGTCGGCGCGCCGCAGGATGCGCCAGAACGCAATTGCGCCGAAACCGGCGTTATCGGCGCACTGACCGGCGCAATGGGCAGCCTGGCCGCGTTGGAGGTGATTCGCGCGCTGGTGCCGTTCGGCACGGACATGGCCGGGCGGCTTCTGATCGCCGACCTGCTCTCCATGCGCTTCCGCACGCTGGATGTGCCGAAAGACCCTGCCTGCCCTGCCTGCGCGGTGGAACTATGCGCGCCCTGAACATCGTCGTTGCGACGGCCGATGCGGAGCGGCTGCGCGGCGCGCTGATGCTGGCGGCGGCGCAGGCCGCGCTGGGCGGTGCGGCAAGCATCTTCCTGCAACTGGACGCGGTTGCATTGCTGCGCACGCCGATCGCCGCGCCCCGCGATGCGGTCCATCGCGTCGCCGGCCTGCCTGACCTTGCCGCGCTGTTGAAAGAAGCGCTGGAACTAGGCGTGATCCTGATCGCCTGCCAAAGTGGCCTTTCCCTGTGTGGCATGACGGCGGCGGACCTGCCCGAAGACGTCGAGACGGGCGGACCGGTCGGTTTCCTGCAAGCGACGGACGACCAAGCCCGGCTGCTCTTCGCCTGATCCTATCGCAGGACCGGCAGGAAACGCCAGCGTTCCTGCGACCGGTCATGCGCGGCGGGGGTGATCGACAGGCCAGACGGCGAAAGCGCATCCGCGCCCGGCAAGGTCGCGAGATGGGCAACGCCCCAGGTGGCACCCAGGCAAAAGAAGGCGATCAAACCATAGCGAACCATCTTCATGCGCCCTGCCCTCCTTTCCGCCCGCCGATTCTATCGGCGATGCAGGCCGGGGGCAAGGCGCAGCCTGTATCAGAAATCCCGATAGCGTTCGTTGCCGACGAAGCCGAGCTTGGTCACGCCCGACCGGCGAATGTCGGCCAGCACTTCATCGACCACCACGTAGCGCGCCGCGGCGTCGGGCTGGAACTGCAATTCCGGCTCCACCGGCAGTGCCAGCGATCGCGCCAGATAGCGGCGCAGCGTCAGCCGATCGATCGTCGCCCCGTTCCACCGGATCATGCCGGCGGGATCGATCGTCACCTTGATCTTCACGGGATCGGGCATGGGCTGGGACGGCTGGACCCGCGCCTGCGGCAGGTCGATGCCGACGCTGTGCGTCTGCATCGGAATGGTGATGATGAACATGATGAGCAGGACCAGCATGACGTCGATCAGCGGCGTCGTGTTCATCTCGCCCATCGGCGCGTCCGCTACATCCGGGCGTGCAAGGTGCAAGGCCATAAACCCTCCTGTTAAAATATGTTATAACAACACATGAAACATGCGCTTTGCGACAGGCGTTGGCAAGAGGGCTTCTATTGACAGTGCGGGCGGCCCATTTAAGGGGAAGGCGCGGCAATTGGGGCCGCGCAACCTGCCCATTTCACAGAAAGCCATGTCCGTGTCCGCCATGCTCAAGATTACCCTGCCCGATGGTTCCGTGCGTGAAGTCGCGCCCGGCACTACCCCGGCGGACATTGCAGCAGCGATCGGGCCGGGCCTGGCCAAGGCCGCCATCGCCGCGCGCGTGGACGGCGAATTGCGCGACATCACGCGCCCGCTGGAACAGGATTCGCACCTCGCGCTGGTGACGAACAAGGACGAGGCCGACGCGCTGGAATTGGCGCGGCACGACTTCGCCCATGTGCTGGCCGAAGCGGTGCAGGCGCTGTTCCCAGGCACGCAGATCACCTTCGGCCCGTCGACCGACGATGGCTTCTATTATGATTTCGCGCCAGCAGAGCGCCCCTTTACCGAAGAAGACCTGCCCGCCATCGAGGCGGAGATGCGCAAGATCATTGCCGCCAACAAGCCGCTGGTGCGCGAAGTGATGGACCGCGATGCGCTGATCGCCGCCTGGCGCACGGCGGGTGAGGCGTACAAGGCCGAGTGGGCCGCCGAACTGCCCGAAGGCGAGGAACTGACCGTCTATCGCTCCGGCGACTGGTACGACATGTGCCGCGGGCCACATCTGGCCTCCACCGGGCGGCTCGATCCCGCCGCGTTCAAGCTGACGCGGGTGTCGGGCGCCTATTGGCGCGGCGACCAGAAGAATGCGATGCTGTCCCGCATCTACGGCACCGGCTGGCTCAACAAAAAGCAGTTGGCCGAGCATCTGACGCGGTTGGAGGAAGCGGGCAAGCGCGACCATCGCAAGCTGGGCGCGGAGATGGACCTGTTCCACCTGCAACAGGAAGCGCATGGCAGCGTCTTCTGGCACCCCAAGGGCTATCTGATCTGGCGCGCGCTGGAAGCCTATATGCGCCGTGCCATAGACGAGACAGGCTATCGCGAGGTGAAGACCCCGCAGGTGATGGACGCGCGCCAGTGGGAAACGTCGGGCCATTGGGGCAAATATCGCGAGAATATGTTCGTCATCCCCGACGAAGTGCCCAATGTGGACGATGAAGGCCCGCTGGTGTCGGACGATGCCGACTGGATGGCTTTGAAGCCGATGAACTGCCCCGCGCACGTCCTGATCTTCCGCCAGGGGATCAAAAGCTATCGCGACCTGCCCTTACGCTTCTACGAAAATGGCTGCTGCCACCGCAACGAGCCGCATGGCGCGCTGCATGGCCTGATGCGCGTGCGCCAGTTCACGCAGGACGACGCGCATATCTTCTGCCGCGAGGACCAGATTGTCGAGGAAGTGCGCGCTTTCTGCGCGCTGGCCGACCGCATCTACAAGGATTTCGGCTTCACCTACTCGATCAAGCTGGCGCTGCGCCCGGAAAAGCGCTTCGGCAGCGAGGAGATGTGGGACAAGGCGGAGAACGAGCTGCGCGCCGCTGTCGCCGCCGCGGGCCTGAACACGCCGGAGTTCGGCTGGGAAGAATTGCCAGGCGAAGGCGCCTTCTACGCGCCTAAGCTGGAATGGCATCTGACCGACGCGATCGGGCGGACGTGGCAGGTCGGCACGATCCAGTCCGACCGCGTGCTGCCCGACCGACTCGACGCTAGCTATGTCGGCGAGGATGGCGCGCGACACCGGCCGGTCATGCTGCATCGCGCGATCTTCGGCAGCTATGAGCGTTTCATCGGCATCTTGATCGAACATTATGCGGGTCGATTCCCCCTCTGGCTGGCGCCTGTGCAGGCCGTCGTTGCGACCATCGTGTCGGACGCCGACGATTATGCGCAGAGCGTGGTCGAAAAGCTGCGCGCGGCGGGAATTCGGGCCGAAATCGACGTCCGCAACGAGAAGATCAACTACAAGGTGCGCGAACATAGCCTTGCCAAAGTGCCCAATCTGCTGGTCGTGGGACGGCGCGAGGCGGACGAAGGCACGGTCGCGCTGCGCGAGCTGGGCAAGGAGGGGCAAAGCGTCCTTTCGCTCGACGAGGTTATTTCGCGTCTTGCAATTGAGGCCCGCGCGCCCGATATGCGCTGAGGCAGCAATGCCACAAGGGTTCGTGATTCCGTTACGGCGGGGACACGGACCCCTTTCGGCTTTGCCAAAAAGCCGCTAAGAGCCACTCGTTTTTGAAACGACCATAGGAGATACTGCTATACGTCCCCCGATGATGCGCCGCCCGCTGGCGCCGCCGCCGAAGTCCGGCCCCCGGTATAACGAGTTCATCACCGTGCCCAAGGTGCGCGTGATCGACGACGAAGGCGAAAATCTGGGCGTGATGTTTACGCAGGAAGCGATCGA
>JAVBXL010000158.1 GCA_030824575.1 bacterium
ACTCCCTATGATGGAGCGAACTGTCCTCTTCTATGATTTCCATCGTCAATACCGAATGCCACGTTCCCAAAACGTTCTCCGACTTGGCCAAAATCGCAGCTTGGGGCCGACTGGGCCTAGACGGGGGGAGCGATCGCCATGCCGTCGCGCAAGAGGCGCCGAGTGCAAGACAGCCTTTCCCGTAGATCGACTCAATGTGGCTGAGCTTGCTACGACGGCTTTGCCCCAAAAGTCGTCGCTAGGCACCAGGGATGACGGAAAACCCTATCGCCATCGCAGATGCGCGACAAACGGGTGTTTTCGGACACCCAAGCAGACCTGTCGGCGCTTAGCGTATATCTGGGTCCGTTCTATGTACCGACCCCTTTTTGGGTGAATTTGATTTTCAAATCGATGCTATGGTGGCGCGCCCATACATAGGGTAGGGAGGTATGCTATGGGGCATTTGACCGAAGGTAATGATGAGCTCCTGAAGCGGGTGCGCCGCATCGCGGGCCAGGTCATGGCGATCGAGCGAGCGCTGGCCGCAGGGACGGACTGCACGACGACGCTGCATCTGGTCGCAGCGACACGCGGTGCCATCAACGGCCTCATGGATGAGATTATCGAAGAGCATGTCCGCGCGCATGTGGCGCATCCCGATCTTCCGGCCGAGGAGCGCGCCGCCGGGGCGGAAGAACTGATCGCGGTTATACGCCGCTACGCAAAATGAGGCTGAGATATTGACCACTTCCCGTGACATTGACGCCTTTACGCACGACCATGTGTATCTGGGGGCCTCTCACGACGAGAACGCCCGCCGGACGTTGTGGGTTGTGGTGCTGACGGCTGTGATGATGATCGGCGAGATCTTCGCCGGCTATGTCACCGGCTCGATGGCGCTCCTCGCCGACGGTTTTCATATGGCAACCCACGCCGGGGCGCTAAGTGTCGCAGCGATTGCCTATGCCTATGCCAAGCGGCATGCATCCAGTGCGCGGTTCAGCTTCGGAACCGGGAAGGTCGGCGACTTGGCAGGCTTCGCTTCAGCGCTCGTGCTTGGCCTTATCGCCTTGGGAATTGGGGTCGAATCGCTCCTGCGGCTTTTCGAGCCCATCAAGGTTGCGTTTGGCGAAGCAACCCTGATTGCGGTAATCGGGCTCGGCGTGAACATCGTCAGCGCATTCCTGCTGTCGGGTAGCCAGCATCACCACGGTCATGACGATCACGCCCATGACCATGATGCCCATGGCGGCGACAATAACCTCCGCTCAGCATATGTGCACGTCCTCGCCGACGCTCTTACCTCTGTGTTGGCGATCACGGCTCTTCTGGCAGGCCGCTATCTTGGCTGGATATGGATGGACCCTGTCATGGGAATCGTCGGGGCAGTGGTGATCGCTCGTTGGTCCTGGAGCTTGATGCGCGATACCACCGCAGTCCTTCTCGATACGACTGACAATCATGTCGCCGAGGAAATACAGGATCTTGTCGAAAGACGAGGAGACGCGCGCATTTCCGATCTCCATGTCTGGCGCGTCGGTCCTGACGCCCATGCTGCGATCGTCGGTGTTGTCGGTGGCGCGGGCGTCGATGCGACTATCATCCGTGACCGCCTCGTCCCCGTCCATGAACTGAAGCATCTGACCATCGAATGTCATTGAAAGCGCACGCATGAACTCCCGGTGCATAGACTTGTGCGCGTTCGACGGTTCGACCGGCTGGTGCCGTGGGTGCGGCAGATCCAAAGGCTCCGGCATAATCAGCTCCAAGCGGGGCCGTGTCATCATCCTCGATCACAAGAAGTTGGAAGAGCTAGCCGGCGACAGCTACGGTCCGGCGGAAAGCCAATATCGGCGGCTTATCGGCCCGTTCGGGCGAAGCGAGGAAGTAATCTGACTGCTCAGCCCGCAGCCGAAACGCCGCCAATGGCTGGTGCAATCTTCGGGAGCCCAGCATCGCGGGGTCCAACGAGCTCGACTGGTCCATCGCGAAGCACGAGCGTGCGGTCGAGAACTGGAAGGATGCTGCGCTTATTCACCGGGAGCCTGGGATCGGGTTAGCGGCGCTAGGACATAGTTTACGCGCGGAACTGGTTTTTCCCTCAAGGTTTCATGTCTTTTTTTCTCAGTCCCCTAAATTGAAACCGTGCGGTCGCAACGGAGTTGTTTCACGAGGATCAGCTGAAAGGATTTACTATGAAACTGCCTCGTCTTTCTTTGGCCGCCGCGGCAGCCTCGATCGTGCTGACGGGTGGCGTGGCTATCGCGCAGCAGGGCGGCAGCATGAGTTCGATGTCTGGCATGGACAGGAGCCACATGCAGAACATGACGCCTACCCAGCGCGAGATGATGGAGGTCATGCAGAAAATGGACCGCGACATGATGCAGGGCATGATGGACCCGGATCCTGGGCAGGCGTGGATGAAGAGCATGGCGGCGCACCATCAGGGCGCTATCGACATGTCTGTGATGATCCAGCATCACACCAAAAACCCCAAGGTGCTCGCTGAGGCCCGGAAAACTGCGGCGGAGAACCGCAAGTCGCTCGCTGAACTAAGGGCGAAAATGTAGAACGCGTTGCGCTGCACCCGGTGACTCACATCGCGATTGAGGGTGAGCTGTACGGCTCACCCTCCTTGCCTGAAAGGCGAGCATCGGCCACTTTTCGCGAGCGGCCTGCTTAACCCGTCGATCTCAAAAGCACACCTTCAACTGGTCTAATGTTATCGTATCTCATATGTGAGTGGGAGTATCACCCCGGGTTAAGGCCGCGATCATCCCGGCGAAGCGGCCGTAGCCATGCTCATGTTCCGCCTACAACTGTGGTCATCTATCATGCCTTGCCCTGCTGTACAGCGGGTCGTTCCCGGCGTTACGGCGTCGGCGCCTTGGCCATCGCATGTAGAGAAGAACCGCCCCGCCGGCCCAAAGTGCCAGCGCCCCGATCGCGAAGGCGAGCAGCCAGGGGGTGTTGAAGTCCTCGTGATTCTTCCAATCCATGATGTGAAGACCCCAGAAAAAGTCATAGAGCCGCCACGTCCCGGTTCTCACTGCCGCGATCCGGCCGGTGTCGGCCGCGATGAACACGCGGGTTGAATCAGGGTCGGCGAAGGCAACGCGCCAGACGGGAAGCGCTCCCCGATATTCGGCACTGGCACGCTCAATCCGCGCCACAGTTGCCTTCGGTTGAGCGCTGCTCCCCCGCCAGGCGGCTCGCGCGACAGCTTCAGCTTGGCTCGCGGTGGGAGCAGGCAGCGCTGCGCCAGTCCTCGCATCTACCAGGCGAGTGCCGTCAGTCGTCACGACTTCGGCGACAGCTCGGCCAAGCCACATGCGATAGGTGACGGCCTCGATCGGCGCGGCAGTGGCGGCGGTGATCGCCGATGGCGATGCGAGCGCGAGGTGGCTGGGCAGGGCCGTGGTGGCTTTGCGCTCCACCAAGTGATCGCCATGCACGCGGTCGATGGGCAAGAAGCTCATCAACGCGCCGCTCGTGAACCAGAGGAGGAGCTGCGCACCGATGATAACTGCAAGCCATTTGTGGGTGCGGCTCGCGAGGAGGTGCAGCCTTAGTTTCGCGCTTTTCAGAACCGCCCCTTCCATACTTGCTGCTGGCACCACTTCATGCCGGCATGTCTTTCATCATCTCGTCGTGATCGGCCGCCGCACTCGCCACAAGCGCCTTGTACTGCTTGGGCATCGTCCCCTGGAGCCTGGGCACGAACGCGAGCATATCACACGCGCGGGCGGCTCGCCGCCCGCGCGAAGAAGTTTAGGCGGCCATTTTTTCGCAGGCGTCGGCGCACTTGCGGCACGCGGCCACGCAATCCTCCATGCCGTCCAGGGATTCGCAGCTCGCGGCGCACGCTCGGCAGACCTCGGCGCACTCGCGGCAAATATGCTGATGGTGGGACGACTTGCGCGCCATGAAGTCGATCGCGACTTCGCAAATCCTCGCACAGTCGAGCATGATCTTGATATGCTCCGGTGCGGCGTGCTGGCCGCCCATTTCAAGGCAATGGTTCATTGCCATGTGCAGGCAGGTCACATGACACTCGTGGCAGGCGTCCATGCAGGCCTGCATGTCGGGGTCCATCTGATGCATCGATCCATCTCCGTCTGAGGCCCCCCCACTAGAAGATACGCGCTTCGCGCGATAACCCCTTACAGAAAAATCTCAGCGGCGCTTGCCGGTTCTGACCAAACGACGTCGCCACCATAATTCCGCCGGCGAGCGCAAGCGGCGTCAACCGTCATCGTCGCGATCTGCCCGCTTCCGCGCCCGGCTCTGCTGCCATGTCGGCCATCGGACCCGGAACCTGCTGAGCATGGGAGCGGCCATCTTTTCGGGCGTGACACTCTGCCCGTGGGGGGCCAGCGCGCGCAACGTGCCGATGACGTGCTTCAGCCACACACCCACGAGCCACAGGTCAACGCGATGTACCGTTGCGTACCGACAGCGTCGACAGTGCTTACGACACTCAAATGGGGAGCGACCTGACGTGCGTCATCGAGGACTAGACCGAGCCGCCAGATAGGCTCAGGACGCCAGACGCGTGAGTATAGGGCATTCGGGCCGCTCGTCCCCATGGCAGGCATTCGCAAGGTTGAGCAGTGCTTCGCGCATGGCATTGAGTGCATCCGCCTTCCGACCCAGGTCTACCGCGCGCGATTCCGCCAGAGCCTTGACCTCCGCGCTCGCGCGCTCGCGGTCGGACCAGAGATCAAGCAGCACGCGGATTTCCTCAATGGGAAAGCCGAGATCGCGGGCGTTGGCGATGAAACGCAGGAGGTGCACGTCGGCTTGCGAATAGTCGCGATACCCGCTGTCACGTCGCGGCGGCGACGGGATAAGCCCGATCTTCTCATAATGGCGGATCATGCGCTGCGACACAGCGCTCGCATCGGAGGCCGCGCCGATGTTCACAGCGTCACCCGATTGAGACGCAGCGCGTTGGTGACGACGCTGACGGATGACAGGGCCATCGCCGCAGCGGCGATGACAGGCGACAGAAGGATGCCGAACACCGGATAGAGCAGCCCGGCGGCGATGGGGACGCCAGCGGCATTGTAGATGAAGGCGAAGAACAGGTTCTGGCGTATGTTGGCCATCGTTGCCTCGCTCAGGCGCCGCGCCCGCACGATGCCGTTGAGATCACCCTTGAGCAGTGTGATCCCGGCGCTTTCGATGGCGACATCGGTGCCCGAACCCATGGCGATGCCGACGTCCGCCGCCGCGAGAGCGGGCGCGTCGTTCACCCCATCGCCAGCCATGGCAACGACATGGCCTTCGCGCTGCAGCCGCAGGACGACAGCGCTCTTCTGATCGGGCAGCACCTCGGCTTCAACCGCATCGATGCCTAGTTTCCGGGCCACCGCCTCGGCGGTTGTCCGGTTGTCGCCCGTCAACATGACGACGCTCACGCCCTCTTTTCGCAAGGCGGCCAGCGCCTCCGCTGTGGTTGCCTTGATCGAGTCCGCAATGGCGAGAATTCCGGCGACCCGGCCATCAACGGCCGCGAAAATCGCCGTCGCTCCGTCCGCCCGCAGCTCATTGGCGCGTGCAGCCGCGGCTGACACATCGATGCCATTCTCTTTGAGATAAACGGCGCCGCCCAGAAAGATCCGCTTGCCGTCCACGGTCCCGACCGCGCCCTTTCCGGTAGGCGAGTCAAAGTCGGAAACCTCGGGAACGTCGATGTCACGATCCTTCGCGGCCGCGACGATCGCGAGCGCCAGCGGATGCTCCGACGCCCGCTCGACGCCCGCCGCCAGGCGAAGAAGATCGTGCTCCGAAAAGCCGTCCATCGCCACGATATTCGTGACCGATGGGCGCCCTTCTGTCAGCGTGCCGGTTTTGTCGACGACGATCGTGTCGACCTTTTCCATGCGCTCCAGCGCCTCGGCATTCTTGATCAGGACACCGAGGCCGGCCCCCCGTCCGATCCCGACCATGATCGACATCGGCGTCGCGAGACCCAGCGCGCAGGGACAAGCGATGATCAGCACCGCGACCGCGGCCACGAGGCCATGCGCCAGTCGCGGTTCTGGACCCCATATTCCCCAGATCGCAAAGGAGAGCAGTGCGACGGCAAGCACTGCCGGCACGAACCAGCCCGCAACCTTGTCGGCCATGCGCTGGATCGGCGCGCGCGAACGCTGCGCATCTGCCACCATCTGGACGATCCGCGCCAGCATCGTATCCCGGCCAACCTTGTCCGCGCGTATGACGAGCGATCCTGTTTGGTTTATCGTGCCCGCCACTACATGGGCATCGACCGTCTTCGTCACCGGCATCGACTCGCCAGTCACCATGGACTCGTCGATCGAAGAGCGGCCGTCCTCGACAATCGCATCCACAGGCACCTTTTCGCCGGGGCGGACGCGCAACCTGTCGCCGACCACGATCAGGTCAATCGCGACTTCCTCATCGTGACCATCCGGCAGGATCCGGCGGGCAGTCTTGGGTGCCAGATTGAGCAGGGCCTTGATCGCGCCCGATGTCCGCTCTCGCGCGCGCAGCTCGAGAACCTGCCCAAGGAGCACGAGGACGGTGATGACCGCGGCGGCCTCGAAATAGATGGCGACCGTGCCATCCATCATGCGGAATGCCGCCGGGAATATTCCGGGGGCAAGCGTGGCCACCACGCTATAGGCCCAGGCGACACCGGTTCCCATCGCGATCAGCGTGAACATGTTCAGGTTTCGCGTCCGAATGGACGCCCAACCGCGCTCGAAAAACGGCCAACCGGCCCAAAGCACGACGGGGGTCGCCAAAGCGAGCTGAACCCACCCTGATATTCGCTCGGGGACGAGTTGATGAAGCGCGGGGAAAAGGTGTCCGCCCATTTCGAGTAGGAATATGGGCACCGTCAGCGCCAGGGCGATCCAGAAGCGCCGTGACATATCGACGAGTTCAGGGCTCGGGCCTGATTCCGCCGTTATGAGCTCGGGCTCGAGTGCCATGCCGCAGATCGGGCAAGGACCGGCACGATCTTTTCGGATCTCCGGGTGCATCGGACAAGTCCAAATCGTGCCAGGTTCTGCGGCCGTGGGCGTGTCGCCCCCGCTCGACAGATATCGTTCCGGCTCGGCGACGAACTTCGCCCGACATCCGGCACTGCAGAAGTGAAACTCCTGGTCGCCGTGTGAGGCATGGTGCGCGGTCGCGCCGGGATCGACCATCATGCCGCAGACAGGATCCTTCGCTGTCGTCGGACCTTGCGGCTCGCGGTGCTTTCCAGCGCAACAGTTATGCGCACCAGATGTGTTCGCGGAAATAGGATCGGTCATGGCTCGTCTCCTTGTCGACGCTAAACAATCTGGGGTCTGACATCGTGTCAGGGTCAAGGCCCCGGTTCAAATATTCTGTCCGCCAGACGCTGGAGCCTGATTATTCGAGCAAGAGATTGTGGATCGCGGTCGCTGCCTTGGCCGCCTGACCCGCCGCGACGGCAATCTGGTCCAACCCTTCGACGACGTCGCCGGCAGCGAACAGGCCGCTGATCGATGTTCGCTGGTGGTCGTCGACGATGATGCAACCCGACGCGCTCAACGAAGCACCGGCTACCCGCGCGAGCTCTGATCTTCCGGAACTTCCGAGCGCGACATAGAGCGTATCGAAGCTGAGCGATTGGCCATCGGACAGGCGCACGAGAACATCATCATCGTTTATCGATAATGTTTGTATGGCGGCACGTTCGACCGCAATTCCGCCGTCCGCAAGATCAGCTTGGTCGGCAAGAGAAAGCTGCACGGATTCTTCAGTGAGCAGGGTAACGGTTTCGCTGTAGCGCCGCACGAAGATCGCCTCGGCCGCTCCATGCTCCGAGCAGCCCAGGACTGCCACGCGCTTGCCGCGCACCTCGTACGCATCACAAATTGGGCAGTAGCGGATGAGGCCGCGCGAAACGCCTCTGTCATGTGCAGCTTGGGCGAGGTTGGGTCGGTGGTTTGCCACGCCCGGCGCAAGCAACACCGTCCGCGCCTCGACGGTGCGGGAACTCATGCCCACGACAAAGCCCGTCTTGGACTGCGTAATGCTGTGGGCCACGTCACTGACCAATTCCGCACCGTAGCCGACAGCGTGCTGACGCATCCGCGACAACAACTCCTCACCAGATATCCCTTCCGGGAAGCCGATGAGATTATGCGTCGTGGGAATGCTGGCGGCACGTCCGGCCCCGGCGTCGATAACCAATGTGGCACGCAGAAATCGACCCAGGTAGGTGGCAGCTGTCAGGCCTGCGGGGCCTCCGCCGATGATAATGCAGTCGTACATGCGCACCTCGCCGACGGTGATCCTCATTTCTATTACGCGCACCCGCCCATCTGCCCTCGCGTGCCCTTCGATGTTTTGAAGAAATTGCTGGCCGGGGCGAGGGGTGCGCGCCACCGGTGCGTAAGTCAGTAGTAGCCCGTCGAGAGACTCGATGGGCCATTCGGGAGCCCACGGGTCGCAGCGTGGAGCGGGGCGAGCGTCCGAGGGAAGACCTGATCGAACCAACGATCATCCGCTTGGCCGTTCGTCCCGCGATGGGCGGAACTGTTGGCTCCTTGGCACTTGCGAGCGCAAGTGCAGGGGGAGGCATAAATGGAGACCTACAGTCCTTTTTCTGTGTCGATGGGACGTGCGCTTTGGGTCATGGCCATGGTAGCGGGACCGCCTTTGATCATCATGGGTGTCGTGGGGCTGGTCATCTCGATTATTCAAGCCGCGACGTCGATCAACGAGCAAACGGTCAGCTTCGTGCCCAAATTGCTCGCGCTGCTGCTATTCCTGGTCCTCTTTGGTGCCGCGATGGGAGCATTGCTTGTCGATTATACGCGCGACCTCCTCATCCACATTCCAGACGACATCCAGTGAACAGCGAGGCAATCGACTTCCGCATGGCGTGGCAGGGATCAGGAATCTGGCCTGCCGTCGACCACAATGCTAGCCTCTCGAGCTCATCGAGTAATCGACAAAGGGGGACGGTTTGGCGGATTTTGAATTGCTGGCACGGCAACTCATTCAGCGATGGAAGGAAGATCCGAACGCGACCTATCAGAGCTGGTTTTTGTGGGACGAGCGGATCAAGAATTTCCGCTCCATCCGCCGCGGTCTGGCCCAGGTGGTCGCCGAGATCGAGACGGGACGATTTGGCGTCGCTTATCGCGGCTCGTCGCTGGAAACCGTGGTTCATTCGGTCGCGGAACAACGGCAGATCTTCAAGGGGGCAGATCATGCCTTTTTGTGGAAGCCAAAGCTGCGGATACCGGACATTTATGAGAACGCGGCGCATCAGCGCGCCTTTGGCCGGTTGCTGGATCACTGCGCGTGCTGCGATACGGCGGAAGAAATTATTTCCGGCATCCATACGATCGACCGGCTGAACATTAAGGGGCTCGGGCCAGCGGTCGCCAATCTCCTGTATTTTCTGCATCCGACGCTGGTGCCGCCGTTCAACACGGCGATCGTTAACGGGTACAACAAGCTCACGGGCGGAAAGGTCAAGCTGGGGAGGTGGCCGCATTTCCTGGCAATGCGGTCGGGGGTTCTCGATCTCAATGAACAATTCCGGGATCTGCTGTCCAACGATCTTGGCGCCATTGGCGGTCTATTGTTCGACATCGGCTCAGGCCGATATCCGGCCCCGCCCCGCGGTGAGGAGGATCAAAGCGCTAGCGGCTGGTCAGCTCGTCTCGAGCAAGCCCGGGCAGAAGCGCAGAACCTCAATAAGGCTGTTCAGAAGCAGGGCGAAAGCGATCGCACCCATTCGGAAATTCAAGCCTGGCTCCGCGATATCGGTCGGGCCCTTGGCTATGATGTCTGGATAGCGGCCAATGATCGCGGCCGTCTTCATAACGGGATACGCCTTGGGGAGGGGTGCCTTGAAAGCTTGCCAGCTTCCATTTCCACCTCGACCGGCGGCGACGCCATCCGCCTGATCGATGTGTTGTGGCTCGAACAGGGCGGTGATCGTGTTGCGGCGGCTTTCGAGGTGGAGCACTCGACTTCGATCTATTCCGGCATAGTGCGCATGCTCGACCTGGCCCTGAGCGGGAGCGCACTACACGCAACCGCTGGGCTGTTCCTCGTCGCCCCGGACGCCCGAGAAGCCGACGTGCGGGCGCAACTGGCGCGCCCCGCCTTCAGCCGTGTCGCCGATCTCGAGATCGCCTATCTTCCCTATGGCGAGCTGGAGCGGCACAAGGAGGCAATTTCGCGGTTCGGATCAGGGCTGAAGGCGATCAAGGCCATAGCCCGCACACTGCCCTAAAAATCTCTCACTCACATTCCCGATGCTGGTGGCGCAAGCAGCCCAAGCCACGCGACCAGCGCGAGGATCGCGATTGCGCAACTGCTTTCGATCAGGAGGCTCCGGCGTAATGCTCCGACTGCGGCTGCGCCCTCTCCGCGCTCCAACGCAGCCGCGAGCGCCGGCGTCAGAAAAAAGCGGTTCGCCGCGGCCAGGAGGAGCATCGCACCGAAAAGCAGCAACTTGCCTAGAAGCAGGATGCCATAGAGGGTGGTGAAAAGTGCGCCGAGTTTCGATGGCCCAATCAATATCCAACTATTTACGAGGCCCGAGACAATCAGCAGGCCGACGACAATCGAGCCAACTCTTGCAAATCCGTCCAATGCCCGGTGGGAAAGATGGATATGCTCGGCCGCCATGCGCGTAGCGGACCGGAAGATCAGGAGACAGAGGCCACATAGCGCCCCTATCCAGATCCCGGCCGCCAGCAGATGGGTGATGTCTGCGGCCAGGTGGAGCCAGCCAAGTGCGCCTTCATCGGCGGCTCCATGGCCGGTCCACGCCAGCGTAGAAAGTGCCACGGCGGCCGTGATCGAGAGCGAAGCCAATGCGAAGGTCGGCCGCTGCCATCCCACGATCGAGAAATACAACACTAACAGGAGAGAGGCGATACGCAGCTGCCAAACGGTGCCGATCGTCGTGCCCGAGATTACCAGGCTGACCGTCGCGCGGTCGACCTCGCCGATGGGGACTCCGCCCATCGATGCGGCCAATACCATGACGCCCAGGATCGATAATCCGATGCCGACCAGAGCGATGGCGGCGAGAACGGGACGGAAGCGCAGGACCGAGCCGGATTGCCGCTCGGCCCCGCGCAGCGTGTAGAGCCCGAACATCGGCAGCCCAAACAGGAGCATGAGATCAAGATATAGTCCCAGCCTGACGGCGGTCGCTACCGTGTCCGGCACCCCTTACTTGACCTTGAACGTGTAGCTACCCTGGACGCGATGCGTGTCGGTGGACACGATGTGATAGTCGACCTTGTACGTCCCGGCAGACAGCGGCTTGGCGAAGGTTGCAACAAGCGTCTTGCCATCGGGCGCGAGGGCAGCCTTGACGCCATTCATCTTCATCGGCCCCATTTTCATGCCGGGCATTTCGGTCATGGTCAGGTCGATGCCGGAAAATTGGGCAACGAGCGCCTCGGAAAAAGCGAGCTGAACTTTTGTAGGGGCGGTGACCACCGCGTCGGCGGCGGGCATCGCAGTCGCCAGCCTGGGGTGTGCCTGAGCAGCCGTGGCTACGATTGCAGAGGCGGCCAGCGCAACCGCAAAAACTGTCTTACGAAACATCGATTTCTCCATGCGCGGCGGTACTGCCGACAATTCGAATTACGCACGGCCGCCCGTGACCCCTCAACGATACCGCCACAATTCTTAGGCGAGCGCCGCACGCGACCTTCTGAGTTCGGTGAACGAGGATGATTTTCATAGGCCATGAGGGGTCGAGGCGCCCCGCGCGTATGATCAAGTGGACGGCTTGGACACACGGTCGCCCGAGATTTTGTGGGGAGGATGCAATGGCAGATCCGCGGATGACAGGCATAAGGCGGCATTTGCCGAGCGGCCCCTTTCTTGCGATCGCGGCACTCGCCGTCGCTGCGGTCGGCGGTGTGGTGGTGTATGTCGGTGCATATGACATCGGCGCCGACTCGCCGCATAGCCGGCCTATCTACTGGATGATCGAGCAATTCCGGGATCGTTCTGTCGCTGTGCGCGCACGTAATGTCGTCGTCCCTGGCAATCTGATGGATGTAAAGCGCCTAGAGAGCGGCGCGGGGCTCTACACGGAGATGTGCAGTGGCTGTCATCTAGGGCCGGGCCTCGAGAAGACAGAGATCAGCCAGGGCCTGTATCCACGAGCCCCAGAGCTATTCCGGGAGCCACAAAGGTCGGCCAAGGAGCAGTTCTGGATGATCAAACATGGCGTCAAGCTCACGGCCATGCCGGCGTGGGGGAAAACGCACAGCGACGATTTGATTTGGGATATGGTGGCTTTTGTTCGTCAGCTACCGAAGATGTCGGCTGCGCAATATCAGGCCGCTGTCGCCAGCGCGCCGGAAGATCATGATGCGATGATGAAAGACATGCCAGGTATGGCGAAGACGGCGCCTTGAATGGGTACTTGCGTCGGTCAGCGCGAGATATCGCGTCGCGTGCTGCCCGGGTGACCAGGCATTGGGTAGAGTCGTCAGGCGCCAACGGGTGAGATCGAATGATGGGAATAGACGATGAACATTGACCTTGATGGGCTTTTGAGCCGCTTGCGCACCGACGCCGTTCACCCAGGGCTTTCCGGTCTGGAGGAGGCTGTGTTCAGGCGCATTGCGGCGCGTCCGCAAGTTTCCACCGCGCAGCAGCTGACCCTTGGCATGGTGGCGGCGTTCGGCGCTGTATTGCTCGGCGTCGCCAGCAATGGTCTTGCAACGCCGGCCGAAGCGTCCGTGACATTATCTCCATTTGGGCCGTCCAATCCGCTTGCGCCATCGACGCTGTTGGTGGGATCGCGATGAAGGCCAAGCTGCTTTTGCTGGTCGCAGTGGTGGCCTTTATCGCGGCGGTCGCTGGCGTCTTTCTGGGCCGGTATTTCTTTCCGCAACCGGTGGCTGCGGGTGTCGAACTGCATGAGGTGTTGCACGGAAAACTTGATCTGGACGCTCGTCAAAAGAGCCAGATCGATCTTCTTGAACAGCGTTTTGCTGTCCGCCGGCGGGCACTCGAACTTGAATTGCGGGCCGACAACGCACGGCTTGCGGATGCCATTGAAGCCGAGCACGGCAACGGTCCGCGGGTAACAGCCGCTGTCGATCAATCACACCAGGCAATGGGCGAACTTCAGAAAGAGACGCTTGGCCACATCTTCGCCATGCGCCAGATCCTGCGCCCGGATCAGGCCAGGACGTTCGATCAGGCGGTGGTTCATGCGCTCACCGACGACGTACGGTGAGTCTGGATCTCAAGGCGTGTTCGGACGGTGAACTCGCGGCGTTGACCTTGGGTGGTCGCCAGGCGGCGTTCGCCGAGATTATGCATCGCCATCAGACACCGATTTTCCGTCTGGTTCGCGGTCTCGTGGTCAACGCGGACGAGGCGCTTGATCTGACGCAGGATTGCTTTGTCTCCGCCTTCGGCCATTTGCAGAAATATGATGGCGATCGCCCGCTGCGCGCCTGGCTGTCGCGCATCGCGATCAACAAATGCCGAGATTGGCGTCGCCGGCAGAAAGTGCGGCGATTGTTCACTTTCGGAGCGGGTCCAACAGAGCAGGAGCGCGAAGCGGTCCCGGACGATAGCCCCTCTGCCCATGAAACGGTCTCGGGAAGGATAGAGCTCGCACGCCTCAATGCGGCGATCGCACAGCTTTCGGCTCCGTTGCGCGAGGTACTCTTGCTGAGGACGGTAGAGGGAATGACCCAGGCGGAAACTGCGGCCGCGCTTGCGATCAGTGGCAAGGCTGTCGAGACGCGCCTGTACAGGGCTCGAAGCCGGCTCGCGGAAATATTGGCGGATTGATGAGGGGTCCGCCCAGGTCGTGCGTAAGCCTCAGAGAGTATGGTGCATAAGGCGTTCGCTGAGCCTTGCGCCTGATTTGGAACAAGGGAGACGACATGAGCCCGGTATTGACCCGCCGCGATTTAATCCGCGGAGCCTCGCTTGCTGGCGGTGGCTTGGCGTTGTCCGCGTGGATGCCGGCATGGGCGCAGCCCGTATCAACCGGCATCGCGACGCCGCTCCCGACGGTTTCCGGCAATGACATCGAGCTTAAAATTGCTCAGCAGATGATGACGATCGACGGTCGGAAAATGCGGGCCATTGGCGTCAACGGCACAGTTCCGGCGCCGTTGATCCGGCTGCGCGAGGGACAGACTGTTCGCCTACATGTGACCAACGATCTCGATGAGGATAGCTCGATACACTGGCACGGCGTGCTGGTGCCGCCGCAATTTGATGGCGTGCCAGGTATATCCTTCCCGGGCATTCGGCCCAAATCCACTTTTGTCTATGAATTCCCGATCATCCAGAACGGCACCTATTGGTATCATAGCCATTCGGGCCTTCAGGAGCAGCTCGGGCACTATGGTCCGATCGTGATCGACCCTGCCGGTGTCGATCCGGTGCAATATGACCGCGAGCATGTCATCGTGCTGGCCGATCACAGCGCCATTTCGCCAGAAGCGATCTTTCGGGCGATGAAAGTGGACCCCGGGCATTTCAACTTCCAGCGCCAGACGCTTGCCGGTCTGCTGTCCAAGCGCGACCAGGCTCCGAAGGATCGCCTCGATTGGGGCAAGATGCGGATGGATCCAACCGATATCTCCGACGCGACGGGTTCGGCTTATACCTACATCGTCAATGGCTACGGGCCTCGAGACAATTGGACCGCTCTGTTCACGCCGGGCGAACGCGTCCGGCTGCGCTTCATCAACGCCTCGGCGATGACGACCTTCAATGTGCGGATACCGGGCCTCCCGCTGACGGTGGTGCAGGCTGACGGCCAGAATGTGCGGCCCGTGATGGTCGAAGAATTCCAGATCGGAGTGGCTGAAACCTACGACGTGATCGTTACTCCGCCCGATGATCGTGCCTACACGCTGGTCGGTGAGGCCATCGACCGTTCAGGCATGGCGCGGGCCACGCTCGCGCCGCGTGCTGGGATGACGGCCGAAGTGCCGCCGCTGCGTGAACGGCCGCTCGCCACGATGAAAGACATGGGCATGGACATGTCATCGATGCCGGGCATGGAAGGGATGGACATGTCCGGAGGCGGCATGTCGCCGATGCGGGGCGTCGACCCGACTGCAGAGAAAAATGCCTCGGCGAAGCTGACGGTGGCTGGTGCCGGGGCCATGGCCATGGGCGCGGCTCCTGGCGGGACCGCCATGGCGGGCATCGATCATTCCAATATGGCGGGCATGGCGGCAGGCGGGGGTGCGATGGCCGGCATGGATCACAGCGCCATGGCGGGGCAGCCGGGCATGGATATGGGCTCCATGGAAATGGGGCCGATGAACATGCGCGACTTTTCAAAAGCGCCGCAGGTCAAAAAGTCACCAGGCGTGCAGACGATCTCGCCTATGCCGATGGACCGTACCGGAGAACCCGGTCAGGGTCTCGAGAATGTCGGCCACAAGGTTCTCGTCTACAAGGATCTCATGGCGCTGGAGCGCAATCCTGACGTGCGTGCTCCGGACCGCAGTCTCGATATCCATCTCACCGGCAACATGGAGCGGTTCATGTGGTCGTTCGACGGCGAGAAGATGTCGGATGTGCATGACCCGATCCCCTTCATCGAGGGTGAGAGGGTTCGGATCAATCTGATCAACGACAGCATGATGGGTCATCCGATCCATATCCACGGCCACTTTTTTGAACTGGTCACGGGTCATGGCGATCATGCGCCGCGCAAGCACACGGTCATCGTGCAGCCGGGCGGGAAGGTCACATGGGATTTTACCGCTGATGCGGTCGGGGACTGGGCGTTCCACTGCCATCTTCTCTACCACATGCACGCGGGGATGATGCGCGTCGTCAGTGTGCGGCCGAAGGGAGACGCAGCATGAAGCGCGTTTTGACGACACTGCTCGGCGGGTCGGCGATGTTGCTCGCCATTCCGGTAACCGCGCAAGCCCAGTCGATGCAGGGCATGGATCATTCCAGCATGCCCGGTATGGCGATGCCCGCGAAAAAACCGGCTTCCCCCAAGCCTGCCAAAAAGCCTGCGGCAAAGAAGCCGGCTCCTAAAAGGGCCGCGCCGGTCAGAGTGGCCCCGGCAAAGCCCGCGGCTCGCCAGGATATGGAAGGCATGGATCATTCGACCATGCCTGGAATGGCGATGCCTCAGCCGGGACCAGCAGCCGCGGCAACGGCGCCGACTATGGACCATGGCGCGATGCCGGGCATGGATATGGGCAACAGCGGTTCTACACCGATGGCTGGCAGCATGCCCGGCATGAATATGTCCGGGGATCATGGTGGCCACGATATGGCTGCCATGCCGGGCATGGAAATGACCGGAACCGCACTCCCGGCCGGAAATGCCCCTGCGCCAAAGCCTCCCATGGACCACTACGCCGATCGGCAGTTCCCGCCCGCTGCGATGACACAGTCGCGAATGGCTATGATGCACGAGCAGGGGGGGCAAGCCTTCTATCAAATCATGTTCAATATCGCGGAGTATCAGGTTCGCAATGGGCGTGACGGCTACCGCTGGGATGGAGAGGCTTGGTATGGCGGGGACGTCAATCGGTTGACGCTGAAGAGCGAGGGCGAGGGTGTCCTTGGCGGTCCTGGCGGATCGTTCATGGAGACCGCCGAGGTCCAGGCGCTCTACAGCCGGGCGATCGATCCGTATTGGAACCTCCAAGCTGGCGTTCGATACGATTTCAAGCCCAATCCGTCCCGAACATACGCTACTGTCGGGGTGGAGGGCCTCGCACCCTATTGGTTTGAAACCGAAGCGGCTCTATTCCTTTCCAACAAGGGTGAAGTTCTCGGTCGTGTTGAGGGTTATTATGACCAGCGCATCACGCAGCGAATCATTCTGCAGCCCCGAATTGAACTGAATCTCTCCGCGCAGGACGTGCCTGAGACACGGATTGGGTCTGGAATCTCCAACGCCGAGTTCGGATTGCGCCTGCGCTATGAGATCCGACGGCAGTTTGCGCCTTACATTGGCGTATCCTACGATCGAAAACTGGGCAAAACTGCCGACTATGCAAGGGCTGATGGTGAACGCATTAAGGCGACCAGCTTCGTCATTGGTGTGAGGACCTGGTTTTGAGCGTTGTCAGTGGAGTCAACGAAGGGGACGTAACATGATGAAAACGTGGATGCGAGCCTCGCGGTGCAGACGATAGTCGGCAGCACGGCCATGTATCTTGTCATGTTCTTCGTGGACGACAGGCTCGGCAGCTCTACAACAATCTGAACATGTTCTGCATGTCCCAGAGATGGTTGCGCTGAGAAAGGTCGCCAGGCGCCGTATGTTGGCCCAGAGGGATAAAGCTGCGCTGTGCAATGAGTTTATTCGGTCCCAGAGACAGGAAATTGACCAGGTGAAGGCGCTTCTTGCCCGCAATATAGTGTCGCAAGAGTGGTGCTATCGGCTCGACCGGCAACGCGCCTGCATGAAATCGAAGGAGCTACCATGATCAGCATCCGTACCCTCGCCGCCGCTTTGGCACTTGCCGTTCCGGTCGCAGCGATGGCGGCGAACCCGATTGTGGTTCACCGCGATCCTGGCTGCGGTTGCTGTGAGAAATGGGCGGCGCAGGTACGCGCGCAGTTCGGCCGGCAGGTGCAGATCATCGACGATGCCGGCCGCGCCGGCTTGAGCAGGCGTGCCGGCGTGCCCTCAGACCTGGCTTCTTGTCATACCGCCACCATCGACGGGATGACCTTTGAGGGCCATGTTCCGATCTCCGACATGAAGCGCGTGCTGGCCCAGCATCCCAAAGGCGTCACCGGGCTCGCCGTTGCGGGGATGCCGATGGGATCGCCGGGCATGGAGATGGCAGGCATGAAGGGCCAGCCTTACGATGTCATCGCCTTTGGCCCCGAAGGGCGTCGCGTCTTTGCGCACCACAGTTGATCGCAGGCATCGACGCTTCGCTGATTCCGAAGCCATCGCCGGGTGGGTGATGGTCTCGTCTTGCCGCCCGGTGTCAGAACGGCTTGCGCCCGGTATAGAGCGAGATCGAGCCGGTCGGCGTCTGGACGACGCGAACTTCGGCGACATTTTCGAAGCCGGCGTCGGCGATGAGCTCCGGCAGGATGCCCTTTGCGTTGAGCCCGGTGCGCTCCCAGCCGTCGAGCGCCTGCACCTGACGAAACAGCGTTCGCATCAACAAGGTACGCTGAAGTCCGTAATCGGCAATCGCCACGAGGCCACCTGGGCAAAGCGTTCGTGCCATGGCCCGAAGGATGGCCGATTTCACCGGCAGGTCGCATTGATGCAGCACGAGGCTCGACACGATCTTGTTGGCGATCGTGCCGACCAGGACGTCGACCTGGTCGCCGAAACCTCGAACCCACTCGCTTTCTACGCCGGCCGTTTGTGCCTTTTGCCGCGCCAGCGCGAGAGCGGCAGGATCCGGATCGACCCCGATCACGCGTGCCGTGGGGACAGCCTGTTTGATCGCGATCAGCTGCGAGCCCGTGCCGGCGCCCACATCGACGATGACATCGCCCGCCTCGGGTGCAATCGACTCGAGCAATGCGCTGCGCCACCGACGCTCGCGGGTCATGACCGCAATCACCCGGTCATAGTCGCCCGTCAGGCCAGACAGCCCGAGTGCGGGGACGAAGGTTGGACTGTCATTCACCGTTATGCCTCCATGTGCTTCATGGCGATCGCAGCACCCCGAGTCTTGAACCTTTCGCTTGCATCTTCAGTTTCGCGACGGGAGTAAGCTCCGATGCCAAGCTATGGCGATTTGTGGACCGGCCATGTCCGCCTGGGCGACGGATGGGCGTGGTTCGAGGGTCGTTGCGGCGACACCCGACCCCATCGCCATCTCGCCGCGCAGATGATCGTCGGACTGTCCGAGCCGATCCATGTCGAGACGATCGCAGGTTCGTTGACTGGACCTGCCGTGCTGGTGCGCGCAGGCGCGCTTCACGCGGTTCGTCCCACCGCGACGCATGCGAGGGTGATCTATGCGCGATCCTTCAGCCCGCTGGGTATTGCCTGGTCCAGGCTTGGGGACGGTAAGGACGCGGCGTCGCCACCGGCAGCGCTATCCGAGCAGTTGCGCAGCTCCGATGACCTCGCTGGAACGCTTTACGAGCTTGCAGCGGCCTGCCCGACACCGCCGATCGACGCGCGCCTTTGCGAGGCATTGCGGCGCCTGAAGGACGCACGAGTGGACATAGCCGATCTAGGTGAAATCGCGCGCGCTGTCGGACTCTCTGAACCGCGGTTGCGTGCGCTTGCCGCGGAGCAGTTGGGCGCACCGCTCTCACACTGGCGGCTATGGTTCATGCTCGAGCAGGGCCTGCGATCACTTGGCGCGGGCGCGCCCCTTGTGGCAGCCGCAGCGGATGCGGGGTTCAGCGACCAGGCGCATCTCTCTCGTACGATGCGGCGGTTCATGGGCGTCACACCAAGGACCGTGGCATTGGCGATGGCCTCCCGCTGACGGCAGCATCGACCAGGGTCGAGCGACCGAGCCTTGGGTGGAATACGTATAGTGGCTGTCTTCGATCCGGCCCAAATTTGGGGGGAAAGGAAGCCGTCATGACCGATGCAAGCAAGCTCAGTGTGATACGATGTGCCGCGAGCAGCGCTGCCGCTCTTTCCACTGTCTTCGTGCTTTGCTGGCTCGCGGCGACTTTGTTCGGTCCGATCGGGTCACACATGTTCGTGACGATGTTCACGACAGCTCCGCCGGGATCGTTCGTCGCGCTTGGGGCGGGGTTGTGCTGGTCGATCGTCTTCGGCGCAGCCGTGGGAGGTCTCTTCGCCGCATTCCACAATTGGATCGGTCATTGGCAGCGTCCCGAGGACGGCGCAGCGCAAGTGAGCAATCAGCAATTTTTAACGAGTTCTATATTCAAGGAAACGTGATCATGGAACGGCAACGACCGGCACATACTGGGAAAAAGAATTTCCTGACGTCGCGCGCGGGCATCGTGATGATAGGCTTTCTTGCGCTCGGTTTCGTGCTGCTGTTCACGGAGCATCGCGCGCATGTACTTGGCGCGCTGCCCTTTCTGCTGCTGCTGTCGTGTCCCCTGATGCACCTCTTCATGCATCACGGACATGGGCATGGTCACGATGGAACACCGCAGCCGGGGGCCGGTCGTTCGCCCCGGGAGGGTCAGGGCCAGTGACGGGCCATGCGCAAGCCTATGGTCTGTGGGGCCTCGTCGTCGTCAATGCAGCGGTCTTCATCCTGTTCGCCTACAGTTTCTTCAAGCCGCGAACCACTCGGGACTGGCGATCGTTCAGCGCGTTCAGCGCCTTCCTGGTTGCGCTGTTCGTGGAAATGTACGGCTTCCCATTGACTCTCTATGTCCTGTCCGGGTGGCTGCAGAGCCATTATCCCAATATCGACTGGTTCTCGCATGATGCCGGGCATCTGCTCGAGATGCTCTTCGGCTGGCGGGCGAACCCGCATGCCGGGCCATTCCATATCATGAGCTTTATCCTGATCGGCGGCGGGTTCATCTTGATCTCGACGGGTTGGAAGGCGCTGTACGACGCGCAGAAGGTCCACGAGCTCGCGACCCAGGGGATCTATTCCTATGTGCGGCACCCGCAATATATCGGGTTCATTCTGGTGATGTTCGGGTTCCTGCTGCAGTGGCCGACGATCCTGACGCTTGCGATGTTTCCGGTCCTCGTCGTCATGTATTTGCGGTTGGCGCGGACCGAGGAGCGTGAGGCTCTCGCCGAATTTGATGATGCCTATCGGCGCTACGCAAAGACCGTTCCACCGTTCGTGCCCCACCTCGCGCGCCTGCTCGGGGCGAAGCGTGACGCAGGAGCGGATCAGCGATGAATTCCCTGCCAGCCGGACCGGCGCAAATCCCAGGGGAACCGCTCAGCCGTCCGCCCGGCATCGGGGCGTGGCGTATAGGCCGGCGCGGCTGCACGTACGTGCCGGTCGCCTCGCCGAAATGACTGAAGCTTGAAACCGCGACACCGAGAAGGAGCACTGGCCATGGCAGATCCGCTGAAACCGACCACATCGCCGCTTACCGCTGGCAGGAATCCGGCAATCCCCGCGGTCGCCTTTGATGTGGGACTGCGAACATATATGCTCGCAGTCTACAACTACATGGCCAGCGGTCTGTTGTTGACCGGGATCGTCGCGATGTTGGTTGCGAACAGCGCCGCCATACGCGCCGTGTTTTTCGCCGCGAGCGGCACTCCGACGCTGCTCGGATGGATAGCGGTCTTCGCACCGCTCGCCCTGGTCTTTACGCTAAGCTTCGGTATCAATCGGCTGTCCGAGAGCACCGTCAAGGCACTGTTCTGGACCTATGCGATCCTGATGGGCGTATCGCTGTCGACCATCCTCCTCGCCTATACCGGCGTGAGTGTCGCGCGCACATTCTTCGTTACGGCCGCAGCCTTCGGAGGTTTGAGCCTGTGGGGCTATACAACCAAGAGGAACCTGTCGGCGTTCGGGACCTTCCTGATCATGGGCGTCGTCGGCCTGCTCATCGCCATGGTCGTCAACATGTTCCTGCGGTCGTCCACTTTGGATCTCATCGTCAGCGCGATCGGCGTGCTTCTGTTTGCGGGCCTGACTGCCTTCGACACGCAAAAGATCAAGAGCGTCTACTTCGATGTGGCCGGTACCGAGTTTCGCGGTAAGGCGGTCGTGATGGGAGCGCTGACGCTCTATCTCGACTTCCTCAACCTGTTCCTGTTCCTGCTGCGCTTCATGGGTGATCGGCGGCAATAGGTCAGCCGGGATGACCGGCCGACACGCGCAGGCCTTGGCGGCGGGCGCATCTATGGCTGCCGACACGTCGGCGGCGGCTTGCCTCGATTTCGGAGACCTGCCTTGAAGACGTCCACCTTCGATCTGCGTGGATCATTCGAATCGCTCGACCATCTCGGCGTCGAAAAGCAGTTGCTGCGGGTTCCCGGCGTGACGCAGGTCTCCGCGAACGCCGCCTCCGACAGCGTCACCGTCAGCTTTGATGAAGCGCGCACCAGCGAAACCGCGATAGAGGAGCAGATCGCGGCATGCGGTTTCCATTGCGGCGGCCGGCTCGTCCCGCGGCACGTGTGCGTGATCGGAAGCACAACCCAGTCCTCTGTCTTGCCCGACGCGACGCATCCTCCCGATCATCGTTCCGATGGTGTCGCCGCAAGATCGGTTGCTCCCGATCGCAAGCCGGTGACGGCCGAACACGACGCCATGGCGCACGAGATGGGCCATGGCGACGGCAAGGACATGGCGGCTATGGCGCGCGACATGCGCAACAGGTTTATCGTCAGCCTCGTTTTTGGCCTGCCGATCTTTGCGCTGTCGCCAATGGGTCTGGACCATCCCCTTCTGAAACCGATGTTCGGACTCAGTCTCGACCTGACCCTGTTCCTGCTTGCCAGCGCCGCGATCCTCTATCCGGTCTGGCCCTTCGTGGTCGCCGCGATCCGCGCGCTTCGGAACGGTGTGCTGAATATGGCGGTGCTCGTCCTGTTGAGCGTCGGCACCGGTTATCTGTTCAGCGTGGCGTCGACATTCCTGTTCAAGGGCCAGCAATTTTACGAGGCTTCCGCGGTCCTGCTCATCTTCATTCTGCTCGGCCATTGGCTGGAGATGCGCGCTCGCGCCGGCGCGTCCCAGGCAATCCGCGCGCTCATGGATCTGGCGCCGCCCATGGCGACCGTGCAGCGCGACGGAAAGGACGTCGAAGTGCCGACCGCCGAGGTGCTGGCCGGCGATGTTGTGCTGATCCGGCCGGGCAACAAGATTCCCGTCGACGGCGAAATCCTCGAAGGCAAATCTGAGGTCGATGAGTCGATGCTCACGGGCGAATCGATGCCGGTGTCGAAGGCGGCCGGCGACACCGTGATCGGCGCGACGATCAACCGCAGCGGTAGCTTCCGCTATCGCGCGACCAAGGTTGGCGCCGACACCGCGCTCGCCCAGATCGTCAAGCTCGTCCAGGAAGCGCAGAACTCGAAGGCGCCGGCACAGCTGCTCGCCGACCGGGCATCGCAGTGGCTGGTGCTCGCGGCAATTCTGATCGGTCTCGCGACGTTCGCCATCTGGTACTGGATTCTGGGTGGGACATTGCTGTTTGCGCTGACCATGACGATAACCGTTTTCGTGATCGCCTGCCCGGACGCCCTTGGCCTTGCCACGCCAATGGCGATAATGGTCGGTACCGGCCTTGGCGCGATGAACGGCATCCTGTTCAAGAATGCCAGCGCGCTCGAGGATGCGACCAAGCTTGACGTCATCGTGTTCGACAAGACGGGGACCCTCACCATGGGCCGGCCCAATGTTGTCGAAGTAGTGACAGCGGAAGGCATCACCCGGGACGAGGTGCTTCGCATCGCCGG